>CAXGZX010000055.1:0-9410 GCA_964014545.1 uncultured Candidatus Poseidoniales archaeon
TCAATTGAATTGACGATAAATTCTTCTTAGTTTAGTCGCCGAAGGAACATGAGTGTATGGAGTGATTTCAATTTGTACTGGCCGGAGATTCTTAGAGTTCCATAACTTATCAAATCCTGCCATTGAAAGGTCGGTTAATCCTTCAGGTTTGAGTTGTATTTCGATTTGCTCAGGTGACTTTTGGATGGCGATATAATCGGTAATTTCTTCACTCATTTGCATTATTGCTCGGCGAATCAAATCTGGTACTACTAACTCTGGCGTATCATCAACTTTGCTTAAGTGAAACATATCATCAGAACGACCCATAATCGCATCAATAACTTCCCTAGTATCGCCGCAAGGACATACTTTATTGGAAGTTACCAAAATATCATTCAGCCGGTAACGAATTATTGGTTGTGTTTTACGTTTGAAATCTGAGATTATTGGATGATACCAGCCTTTTTCCTCATCGATCCATTCTTTTTGAATCACCATCAAATCCTCATTCAAATGTAAGGTACCATGCTCGCAAGTAGCCGCAATTTCCCCTTCTGTTGACGAATAGAATTGATGTAAGGTTAAGCCAAAATGCTGCTCTATTTTTGCTCGGTCAACATCTTCTAAGACTTCAGCAACCGAGACCATTTTTCTCACCTTGATTGGGGAATCGATATCAGCAAAATAACTCAACACACTTGGTGGGCCCATCAGTATGTCAAGTTCATCCTTGATGATACTGTCATGTAGTTCATCTAACGGTTTCATTAGATCGTAAAAACTGAATTTAATTCGATTGGAACCAACTGACTCAAAGGTATTGGAATTAGCACGTAAAATTAAACCAATTTTATAGCGCTCAAATATTGAACCATCAAGACCTCTTGATAACATGAAACCAGCCCATGAAGCCTGTTCTTGTTCACTGATGAAATGCATACCTCTTGAGCCGCTAGTGCCTGAGGAATAACCAATTGAATACGGGCCAATTTTGGGAGAAAAATCGCGATTTTGTTCAGCCCTGTCGGCTAATTTTCTAGCTTGATTTACATCTAATCGAGTCGTCAACAAATCAGCCAAGTTGTCCATCATAATCGATTTGTCAATAAGTGGGAATTTTGCCCATTCATCATCTGATAGACCTTGCCAATGCCTGGCATAAAATGGCGAATTCTTCCTGACAAATCTTACTTGTTGCTTCATCCCCTTACGCTGTATTTTTTCAATACGTTGTCGGCTGTGAAATTTCTTTGGGGTAGTAAAGTAGCGAAATAAAGTCCTAAGTTTACTCATTCCAACTCCTCCATACCTTCCTCGAAGGTTTTTACTGGCTGCCAATCAAGTGCGGCTTTTGCACCTGATATATCTAGTGTTAGCGAGCCTGTGACCTGTCTTAGACCATATGGTGTCAGGGTTGGCTCATAGGGCTTACCCGGTATTATCGACGCTACAGCACTTGTAATGTGAGCAAGTAGGAAAATTGGCCAGTAAGGTAATTTACGCTGTCGATAGCTTCCTGGAAGCTTATCAGTATAGGTCTGCATAATCGTATTGAAAGTTTGTGGATCACCATTAGAAATATTGTAAAATTTACCTAAACTACTCTCTGGGGCCTCGATGGCAAGACAGACGGCATCGACAAAATTTGACAGACAAGTGACATCGATAAGTCCCTCACCATTACCGATTGTCCGGTAATTATTTTTACCAATCAGTCGCTTTAATCGCGGCAATAATGTTTGATCTCCAAGCCCAAATACCGCTCTTGGTCTAAGGCCTATCCACTGATCCTTGGGTTGTGATAAACAGAATAATTCGGCATCATACTTACTTGCTCCATAGTGGTGTTTGGGTCTGAATTTTAGTTGAGGAGTTTCATCCGTGTGTGGTTTGTCATGATTCATTCGGTCAAAAATTGACGCCGAAGAAACCATCACTATACGAGAAACTGAATTTTGTTGACCTGCCATGTAGACATTTTTTGTTCCCTCTACATTGGTTTGGAAAAACCGCTTTTTATTGCCAAAAGGTGCTGCATAGGCCGCACAATGAATAATAACATCGCAATTTTTTACTGCGGCAGTTAACTCTGCTAAATTGGTGATATCACACATTTTCATAATAAAATTTTGATTTTGCATAGCAGTGATTTTCGATTGATTCCTACCGATACCGACAACCGAATAACCGGCTTCTCTAAGCCTAAACATAATTGCCTTGCCAAGTGTACCAGTAGCACCTGTAACCGCTATGTTCATACTTCCACCCCGTTATTTATGAGATATATTTCTCCACATTAAAACCATCAAGGTTGGCCAAGAAATTGCTAAAAACCAAGCAAGCCAAACGGGTAGCAAAGGTGGACTATCAACATCGACTGGAATTTCAGTAAAGCTTGATTGACCATCAACATCTAACCAGACCTCTAATGTTTGATTGCCAGAAAATGGGAATTTAACCTGCCCATTCCATATCGAATGATTATTTCTATCCTCAAAAACTGTCCGCATCCTAACAGTGTCTTTTTCTGTTGGATAAACCAGAACTGTCCACGCATTGGTAATTTCGCTAGTCTCATTATTAGCCGGCAAGATTGATACTTCCGTTTCAATCAATGCCTTTGGCGGCCAAATCATAAATTCAACCCAAACATACGTTTCATTGACATCAATAAGGAATCTCTTTGGTGCATCTAATCCCTCACCTTCTTCAGATAAATGAATTACGTGACCGCTTGCTAATGGGGTAAAAATAAGCAGCAAGAAAACCCCTACTACTGACAGCTTTGCGCCAGAACGTGATTGCTTGCCAAGCGTAATCATTTTGTCTGCCGATAAACGTTCAATTGCTGCACCAAAACCTTGACTCAAAGAGACAAACCCACGTAATACAATTGCGCTAACCACAACTGATAGAATGGTATTAAACAAGCCGATTTCAGAGGGGATGTGATCCATTAAAGTTGGTAGCCATACCGCATCAACAACAATTACTAGAGCAACTAGTCTGTTGGGGTTTTGTAAGACACTATACCGCTTTGTTGCTAGGAACATTGGCAATAATAGCCAAGGCAAACATTGGGCAGCCCATACTGGATGAGGCGAGCCAGGTCGGAAATAATGCTCACTAGTCATCATTGACTCGACCAGAATTGGCACCAGTGCAAGGAGTAATAATTGTGAGGCGAGCAGTAAACTGCACATGGCTAAAGCGCCATTTTTCCCGAGTAATCTATCGGCCAAGGGTAGGAATATTATCAATGAAGCACCAGCAAAAATTATGTGTAACATGATTTTGAAATTAAAAATTTCAATAAACCATGCTCTAGGTTCTAAGAAGTTGGCAAACGCAAGATGAAAATGATACACTAAAGCCCATAGCGTGCCAATTATTACTAGGTTAAACCATTTAGGAGTCGCTTCTTTTAAGCGGTTTTTCATTTGTAATGCAAGGACAAGGGTGGCCACCTCCACTAACATTCCACCAGCAAAAGTCCAGATATGTGGAGGAGTAATTATCATCGTATCAACACCGTAAGAGATATGCCAATAATCATCATATAAGCCTCCAAAGACGAGGGTGATTAAGCCACAAACCATCATCCACAGACTAGTTGGAGCAATAAATGGGCCAATAAAAAAACCATTTTTTTCAGGCTTTTTTGAAATAAAACTATTCCACAAAATGTATGATACAAGCATGATACTTGTTGGAATCATGCCAGCTAGAATCATTACGTGTGGTGGAGTGAATAATTCATCGCGGCCAATGTCGGTATGCCACTGAAAATCAACTGCTAAGCCAAATCTGGCAATGATATGGTACAAGCACAACACTACCAAGAAGGCTATCAAGAAATTATCTTCTTTACTGCGCTTTGTCTCCATATTTAGAACACCCACTTGGCAGTTGTTGACTTACCCGAGCGGTCTACTATACGATGTTCTAGTGTATCATCATGTTTGTTTACTAGCTGCAAAAATTCATGCATGTGTTTGCCTGATAACCAGTTTTGGTGACCTTGAAAGAAGTTCTTGCTTGACTGTTGTTCAAGGAATTCAGCCGTTCCTGTTTTGACAAATTTATTTCCCTTGATACTTTGGTCAAAATAGCCGGTTGTGGTTAAATTTGAAACTAAATTTGAGTTGTCATAACTTATTGATTCGCATTTTGGGCCGTTTCCAGATAGTCCAATTACCGCGACAACACAATACGACTCATATTCCCAATCACAATATTTGGTAGGACGATCGTCCCCAATACACAACAAGGCATAATCGGTTGAAAGAGCGGGCAATAAATCAGCAATGGATTGTATAGCAACGTGTGGACTGCAACTACCATCAGTGACATCAAATGCGAAACATGACTGACTATCAAGTCCAATACCATGACAGTGGATATCTAGGTCCCCTTGGATGTGAGTAGCAAATGCTGGTTCGGTTCTAAAGTGCTCTCTGTATACACCACCATGCACTACCAAGCCGATTTCATCAAACTTAATGCCTGCATTACTTATGGCCTTTTTAGCCAACTTTAGGGTGGATTTTAACAAACCGGTATAACCTATTTTCTTACTTTCCCAAGACAACATTACAACCAATTTTCCACCCCCATTGGTAGCTTAAAATGCACGGCTAAAATTGCAAGACCAGAACCAAATGAAACCAACAATGCTGTCTCGTCTGACTTTAGATAGCCGCTATTTTGAGAGATTTCGAGCTGAACACCGTGAGTAGTCGATGCAGTGTTAGCAGTTTCCGCGCTATTATTGTGCAAGAAATTGATTTCTCCCATCATTTCAACCGCTACTTTTGCGCCTTTTTTGACTGCTTTAGGTGTTGTTGGATGGGAATAAGTGTGATCTATTTGATCCCATTGGAGTTCCATATAATCTATTGACCTCTTAAGAAAATCTCCTAAATTATCCATAATACCGTTTTGTAAATCCTTAGCTCTAGTTCTCATCTGTGGACCAGCATGTGATTTACAAGCTTGTCCGATACAATGCCTGTTGTATTGTGCCATAGTAAATGGTTCACTGAATCTTATTCTTCCGGCTTCCTTGGATGGCCCAAGAATATACGCTGCTGCACCATCACCTACAGTTAGTGATGCCATTGCTCGCGGATGTAGATACAAATTTCTTCTCTTGGCTTCATCAATAATAGGAGTAATGTGCTCCCCTGATACAACCAATGCATACTTGGATTGCCCGCTTTTGATTCTTGATTCAGCAATCATCAATCCGGTTAACATACCAGCACATGCATTGGAAACATCAAATGTTTGTGCGTTGGTAATTTGCAATTCATTAGCGATTAGTGTAGCGAAACTTGGTGATAAGTGTTGACTAAGGTTGCCGTCCATCTTACTAACTGAACAATTAATCACCAGATCAATATCGTTTGGCTCTATATCAGTCCTTGAAAGAGCCTTTTTAGCAGCCCCTACGGCTAATTCAAAACTTCCTTGACCGTTTGATACTTCACGATGAGCTAAGATTCCGGTTAATCGAACAAAATCTAGCGAACGCGGCAAATCATCTGGTGATGCAAATGATGTTGTCGCTACTTTTGTTTCCGGTAGAAAACCAGCAAAGGACAGCATTTGGGCGTGATTTTCACTCCCTAACATGTCCCTTGGCATCGTATTCTAATAGAAAAAGGTTCAACCGACATATGTACTACAATTTTCGCTACATTTAGGCAATATAACAGATTGAACACGGGGGGGCTATCTATTTAGACAGATTTATTCATTGTCTGATGTTGAATAGTTCATGGAACTCGTCTTAATTGTAGTGAGCATGGTAATCACTTTGCTTGCTGCAGCATTAACAGTACCTGCAGGCTTTGGTTTAGCGACTATGCTGACTCCTGTCGTATTATTTTGGTTACCACCACACGAAGCCATCGCTGTTGTTGCCATTATTCATGGCGCTCATAATGCTTGGAAGTTTAAATTATTGAGGACTAGTGTTGATTTTTCCGCAGTTAAGCGCTATGGATGGGCGTTAATTATCGGCGCAATAATTGGTGCAGTATTGCATTCTTACATTCCTTCAGACCCATTGCTGTTAGTGGTTGGAATGGCACTAATTATTCTACCAATTCTATCTGTTACTGAAAAATGGACAAATATTAGGTTACCTGATACCGAAGACCGAATCGGCGGATTTGGATCTGGTTTCTTTGGTGGCTTGACAGGTCATCAAGGTGCATTAAGAGCAATGTTTCTACAAAAGAGGTTACCAGACAAAGTAGCCTATGCAGCAACTGCAAGTGTCTTAGCTTTAGCAGTAGACCTTACGAGGATTCCAATTTACATTATGTTTGAAGGAAATGCAATACTTGACGAATTTATTTTGATACCGTGTTTAGTGATATCGGCAATTTTAGGAGTTAATTTAGGCAAACGCTGGCTAACAAAATGGCAGCAATCAAGAATTAGAATTGGTATACTAATCGCTATAGTTGTCAGCGGTGTAATGTATATCGCCGAGGCGACAAATAATCTAGGTTACTGGTGAGGCAATCAGAAAGTAGATTGCCACTCTTCAACATCTTGTGCTGCTGCCCAATCTTCGTCTGTGGTTTCGCCACGTACTTTCAGAACTTCTCTTGCTAACAACCAGTAAATTAGTGCTAGAGAACGACGTCCTTTGTTGTTGGCCGGTACTGCAATGTCAACATTTCTTAGGTTGTTGTTAGCATCAACGATCCCCACAACTGGCAAACCAGTGTTAACCGCTTCTTTCAAGGCTTGCTGGTCTGCAGCAGGGTCGGTAACAAACAGGATATCTGGCTCGACATATGAGCGTAGAGCAGGGTTAGTTAGAGAGCCTGGAATAAATCTTCCAACTGCAGAGTGAGCACCAACTGCTTCAGCGAATTTTCTTGCCGGTCTTTGTCCATACTGTCTTGCAGAAACAACCATGATACGGGGTGCTTCGAATTTATTCAAAAAATCTGCAGTAGTTCTAATTCTGGAGTCTGTCATGTTGACATCCAACAAATAAAGACCGTCGTCCCTTACGGTATCAATGAATCTAGCCATATCGGCACTCTTTTGTTGAGTACCAATATTTACAGCATTTTCTTCATAGGTTTCAAACGGTAACAATAGGCTTGCTTCTTCAGACATGAAATGACCTCAGCATTCGACCGACTTGACCCCCATATTAAACCGCTTCGCAACATGATAGATTTCGACAAATCACATTTTGAGGAAAAATTGTGAAACAAATTGGCGAAGATTACAAGACTCAAGACATCAAACGCACTAATATGGGGGATGTGACTAACCACGGCATAGGCTCACAATTTGACCCTTCAACAGCCAAGAAAAGTAAAGATGGTTTCTGGCGAGACGTCAACAATAATTTACCAAAAGTAAGTGCTAGTGACATTGAACGCCACACATATTGCCCACTATCTTGGGAGTTAGCCAAAAAAGGTAATTCTGGGCAGGGTGATGCAATTAATTCTGGCAAAGCAAAGCATGCAAAAATACATGAAAGAGTATCTGAGTTTAAGATAAAACAAAGCCAATTCAAACGTCATATGATTATTTGGACATGGTGGTTTACTGTCATAATTGCCATAGTGATTGATTCTATTGCCTTCATAAGTATTGACGACGTAGTATTATATCCTAAAGATGTGGCGAAATACCTTGCGATGTGGAGCCTTACTGTCCTGATTGCTGGCATCATTGCAGTATCAATTCCCTGGCGTAGTTGGCTTGGAATTGACGTAACCATAAAACAACAGAAAAATCAGTTGATTCAAGAAACCAAAACTCTCCAACCTGAGTGGGAGCCCGAAGGGTTTGAAGGAGGGTGGTTTGAGGCCGGAAAAGTTGAGACAAGTTTGTTATTTGCGGCTATCTTGCTAGGAATCCATTCGATTGCCCTAAACGGTGCGGATAATAGAAAACAAGCCGGATTCATTCTTATCGTGTTAGCAATGCTATGGACGTTGGCTGCTTCTTGGCAATTGCAGCGCGCATTGATTACCGAAAATGCATCGGAATTAGCTAGAAAAGATGTTGGACTAAAAGAAGGTACTGAAGTAGCATATTCTGATGACGAAGAGTCTGCTGGCTTACTCATTGATAGTGTAACTGGGATTAGAGGAAGGCCTGATCAAATTGTCATTATCGATGGGGAATTTATCCCCATCGAACAAAAGACTGGTCGAGTTCCAAAACGTCCACATTCATCGCATAAAAGACAGGTGCTTGCATATATCCACCTAGTTGAAATCAATACCAAAAGAACCACTCCTTACGGCATCTTGAGGTACGGAAATGAAGATATTCATCAAGTCGTATGGGATGAAAATACCAAGAAAGAATTATTTGATGAGGTCAAAGAAATTCAACGGCTAATGGTATTAGGTGGGGCAAAGCGCAACCATGAACGAATTGGTAAATGTCAAAACTGCTCTAGAAAATATGCTTGTAATGAATCTCTAGCGGTATAATCACTCATCGCATGGTGACTCAAGAGGGTATTGTTGACATACCCGGTGAATTGTTATGACAATGATAAAATTGTCTTGTAAGGCTCCAATAGTTGTTTCACCCCAACCTCTAGACTCTACATTCAAGTCCCAATCACCAAATTCAAACACTGGGTCGGGTTCAAAATTGTCGACAGTGGGGGTTACGTCTTGGCAAACGTCTTGTGACCAAATTACTGTACCTGACGGGGCAGTCACTTCTGCTCGAACATACCTCAATTCACTGCTTAGCGCTTGGTCAAAACAGGAAACTTGATCCGAGCCACTCATTGTTACTTTGAAGTATATCTCGATTCTTTCAACAGCATCGTCTATTGGAAAGGAAGTAAAATTAGAATAAGGTTGAATTGAGATGGTGGTAAAAGTATGGGTCATATCAACTTTATCTGGATAAGATACTTCCCTAACGGGGTCTCTCATTCCTTCGATGGTTTCTCTTGCTTGTAGCAAACCAAGGCAACCAGAAAGGCTTGACAACATAAACGTCGATATGAGGAACACTGCAAGACTGTATCTCCTCATGGTTCTGCGATAGGCAACTTGGTTATCAAATAAGTGATTAATCGAGCGTGTGTTTGAAGTGTACAAATCAATCGGCAAGTGTCCGGATGACGCACATGGTGGCCGAGCCAACGCGATGACGAACCCTATGAAAGCCGACGGACATCACTCAAATTCAGCGCCACAGACCGGGCACTCCTTTGCCATGATTGGAATTTCTGCACCACAAGAACCACATTCAGCAGTCTTCTTTGTTGAACTGCGTCGCTTTGGTTTTTGTCTTCCAGGTTGTAATTCATCAGTTTGCTCAACCTTGGCAATAGGAGCGTCATCATCCTCGACAGTAAAGTCGGAATTTGTCTCTTCGATCTCATTTCCTGCCAACGAGGAATCTGAAAT
>CAXGZX010000056.1:0-9144 GCA_964014545.1 uncultured Candidatus Poseidoniales archaeon
TAAATGTATCTGTAACATTAGACACGGTAATTGAAACTGGGCTGATTGAAGGAGAATAAGTCAAAGAATTAACAGTTAATTTGATTGAACCTGTACTAGCCATCCTTACTGGTATTGTTATTTCTCTAACGCCATTGGTTGCAATGCTATTCATCAATGCATTATTTATGCCGATTATTAATGGATCTGTACCAGAGAAATCAAGGTTTAGTTCCCCGTCATATGTTGCCAAAAAGCCGCCGACATGAATATTTGTCGCCGTGGAAGAAGAACCTAATTTAACAGTCAATTCTGCTAATTTAAACCCATTAAGATCTAGGTCGGCTGGTGACTGCGACAGTATATTATTGATGTTAGCAAGTTCTGAAGGATTCATGCGGATTGTCGTTAACGAAGAGAAATCATTCAGTGAACTCGTAAGTATGTCTTGAGAACCCATGGAAATAGTCAGGAATGGGTTGACGAAGGTTACATTGGGACTAGCAACTGCAAATTCAAAATTATCAACACCTGAAACAGGTAGATAAATTGAAAATTCTGCCGGCGAAGATGCTGTTGATTGCTCGACAGACCAGAATGAACCATCAGCAAGGCGATCTTGTAATCCTAACTTACCTATTCCTGTTTTATCCATGGTCCAATCTGCGATATTATCAAGACCAATATCTAGTTCTAGTCCTTCAGCAACACTAGTTCTTATCATCTCAACTGATAATTTTTCCAAAACCCAATTATTACCATTTCCTACCACCTTGAGCATTACATCAAAATTAGGTTTATCAAACGAGATAAGAGTGTTATTGGGTAGTTGATTCCAACTAGAACCTGAATTAAGAGAATATTGTAACTGTGCTGAACCTGTGAGATATGATTGTGATTTAATTCCAACAAACCCGCCACGCATGTAATATTCTGTTGTTTGTAGAGAACCAGAGCCACTAATCTGACCTGAACTCCAGCTGGCACCACTAAGCGACCAACCCTTGCCAGCGGGGTTTGTATCAAAATCATCTTCGATAAGCCCGTCAAAATGTATACCGTGAACCACTGGCAGAGAACCAGTTGTGGTTTCCATATCAATCTGCATTTTGACTAGAGGATAAGTTTCCCAGTCAATTATTCCAAAATCCATTTCTGTTACTGTTAGTCCACTAAAACCTGGTAAAATTTGGTTATTTGAGGCATCTAAAAGATTCCATTCAAATCTTGAATCTACTGGAACAAATGCATCCATGTACATGAAACCATATGACCTCGGCTCACCTTGACCGGTTAGCGAAGGCCCAAAAGCTGGAGATACCCAAGTGCCAACACCATTTCCAGCGCCACCAGTTGGAGTGATGACAATATCATCAATCCAAGCAGTATCTGAACCTGAATTTACACTCCCATCTTTGGCGTATTTCCAAGTCAAAGTTTGAACATTTGCTCCCATAGTAAAGGTGTGTGTCCCGCTGGTGACTCCTGCCCAACGTTGGTCAAAACCACTAGATCTCGTACATGTGGGGTTATCAATACAAAATACCAAGTAATCAAAACCACTTTCTGAGGAGACTTGATACAAAAATTCGCCAGAACCGGCCGGGATAGTCGAGACATCCAGCGTCAACGTTGTTTCTTGATTACTCGATATTGTGCCGGCTTTGGCGGTTTGAGAACCTGAAAGGACATTGGTGGTTTGTATTAACCAGTTAGATACACCACCAAGACTCCATTCTGGTCCAAATGAACCGCTCTCAAAATCCCATGCCCATTCTTGGGGTAATAGCGATAATGAACTTGTATTAACATTGACACCATTAAATGACGTAGAACTAGAGAAGTCACTAGCATCTGTGAATGAATAAGCCGTTGATGTGGACAGACTGGATGGCTCCATGTCAACACTCATTGTTTGGACTACTTGCCCGTCGGGAACGGCCACCGAAACTTTCTCAACAGCACCGTCAGGATAGGAGCCAATGGAAACCGTTGTTGATTGACCCAGTGGTGTAGCCTGATTAACTATAATTTCATCAATTATTTGCCTGTCATGATTATCAAAATAACTAATTTGGGTTGATATTGCAAATATCAGGAGCATTGTGATAGCCAAAACTTTGCCACCCGCAGCGCTCCCCATGAGATTGGTACGAAATATCACAGGTCAAAACCTTTCTCCATAAAATGATGAAAATAGCCTAACGCAATACTCAATAGCCTGCTAATTAGTCAACAACCATGGACAAGGTTGAACAACTCAAACAGCAAGCCGGAATCGCAGCATGTAAATATGTTGAATCTGGTATGAAGGTTGGCTTAGGGACTGGTTCAACAGTAAAATATACTGTCATTGAATTAGGCAGAATGATTTCAGAAGACGGCATAGAAATAGTTGGAGTCCCAACATCGCTAGCAACTCAAAAACTGGCTATTGAAGTAGGAATACCTCTTGTCGAACTATCAGACTGCACACATTTAGACATTGTAATTGACGGTGCAGATGAGTTTGATCCACAGTTTAATTTGATTAAAGGCGGAGGTGCTGCTTTACTAAGAGAAAAGATAGTCGCGCAAGAATCAAAAGCAATGGTTGTTGTCGCAGACCACAGAAAACAAGTAAACGTCTTAGGAGCATTTCCCCTACCAATAGAGATTACACCATTTTCATTTGAAGCAACTATTAGACAACTTTCTAGATTGTTGGATTGTCGAGTTAATTGCCGAATGTCAGGCGATAATCCGGTAATTACCGATAACGGCAATTACATTGCTGATGCTCATTGCGGGCCAAATTTGAGCAATCCTTGTGAGACCGAAATGGATGTGCTAAAGATTGCCGGAGTAGTACAAGTTGGATTGTTCAATGAAATGTGTGATGCAGTAATTCTAGCAAATAACGATGGCGTAGAGTTACTGGTTAACCAAAACGGACGATTGGTTGAATAGACCAATCTTCAATGAAAAATTAAATACGACCTGCGGCAGGGCGGAGTGGGCCTGTAGCTTAGTCAGGTAGAGCGACGGACTCTTAATCCGTCGGTCGCGGGTTCGAACCCCGTCAGGCCCGCTACTCAAATACTGCAATTACTGTTGAAGAATTGATTTTACCAAAATTATGTGAATCACTACTCGCGGTGGGATCTGGATTATCACCTTCAACGAATAACAGTTGATTTTCAACTGACTTGATGCGTTTTATCAAAATATTTGTTGAGTCAAATGGACTGGGAAATACAATAATTTGCTTAGGCAATAATGCTTCTCCAGTATAGGTTCGACAACTAATGACATCGCCGCTTTTCAGGGTCGGCCACATACTATCACCTCGAACGGTGACAGATAATTGCTCCATAAAATCAACTTGCGCGAATCCAAGGGACATCGCGTCCCTTTACTTTCCAAAACATATGGTGAATTTGTTCGACTGCGTCCATAAGTTCTTGAGCATGTTCTGAGGAAACCTCAACTTTACATGCACTGCACAGTTTTGCAGCTTGCCAAAAGATAGTATGAATATCTGGGTTTTCTTCCAAGTGTTGTGGTTTGAAAAAGTCAGTCCAAAGTACCAGTAATTCTTCTTTGCACTTGTGTGCTTCTTCTTCTTTAATTGCTGCATAACGACTCATGGTGTTGATATATGCTGCCGTACCACAATCTGTGGAGTGGTTTGCTGCTAAAGTTAGCATCTTTTTGGTCATTGATTGTACTGCTTCTGCTGCTACTCTTGCACTGGCTGGGTCATATACCCCACATGGTCCATCACAGTGAGCGTTTGCTTCTATTGCTGTCATAAGTCGAACCAAGAGTCATCGATTTATCAATATGTGGTTTTATTTTGCCACTATTGTTGTCCCATTTTCCCCTTTTAGGGACTTCAAAGCATCACCTGGTTGGCATAATATCGCAGTTAAATTAGGATTATGCAAACAAGCTTCCATTAAACTTCCAATTTTAGGGCCCATTGACCCTTTGGGAAACTCTCCTTGAGACATATAATCCTCACATTGGTCAAGGGTAAGAAGACGGTGTGATTTTTCTTCAGTTGTACCAAAACCTGTTTTGACAGAATCAACTGCTGTGGAAATTATCAATGCATCAGCGTTTAATTTTATCGCTATCAGTGACGATAGTCGATCTTTATCAATCACTGCGGGAACACCAATATAGTGGTTTTCTCGCTTCACTACTGGAATCCCTCCACCACCACCACAGATAACTACGGCTCGCAGTTCAACTAATTTTTTAATTACTTCAATGTCTAATACATTCATGGGTAAAGGACTCGCAACAACCCTTCTTGGCCCGTTAGCTGTTTCAGCGATATCCCAGTCAGCACTCATCACAACACTATCAGACAAGATAGGCCCTACTGGTTTTGTTGGCAGTTGAAATCCAGCATCATTGACGTCAACTTCAACCCTAGTGATGATACAGACCGTTCTTTCAGGTCGTCGTCTCTTCATCAAAATAGAATCAAGATTTAACGCTAAAGAGTGACCAATCATCCCTTGTGTTGCTGAAACCCAATCATCCATAGTGTGGGAGAACTTTTCGTCTAATTGCATCAAGTGACCCACTTGTGGTCCATTTCCATGGGTAAGAATAACACTCCAACCGGATTCTAGTAAGTCAACAACATCACTCATAACTTTCGCTAGAGTTTCCTCGGCTTCACCCGATTTTGTTGAAGATGGATTTTGTAATGCATTACCACCTATTGCATAGACTACTACCTTCTGCATGAGATATGCTTACTAATGACTAGTTTGATGTTTTCTGTCAATTAAACAATCAAACAGTGATTTTGAATCTATGTTGGTAAGTTGAAGGGTGAGTTTCAATTACCGGACATTATACGGAGTACTGGTGAGGATATGAAGACAATTTGGATTTCGGATGTACTTAATGGTAAATTTGATGGTCAAAATATTGAATTAAAAGGTTGGGTAAAGCGTTCCCGGGGCTCTAATAAAATCCGCTTTTTAGTACTTAGAGACTCTACTGGTTCCATCCAGTGCGTTGGCAAAAAGGATACTTTGGGAGAAGATGCTTTTGAGCAACTAAAATCTGCATTAATCGAATCATCAATCATAATCAACGGAGTAGTAAATCCTGATGAAAGGGCTGATGGCGGATATGAATTAGTAATTCAATCAGTAGAAATTATTGGTCCAGTTAACCCAAAGACTCCATTCCCAATTACCGAATCGGCAATGGCTGCTGCAGATGGCGGCGAAACAGAGTTTCTCTTAGATAACCGCCATTTGTATCTTAGAACATCAAGGATGACCACGATGCTGAAAATTAGAAGTTCGGTCTTTGGTGCAATTCACTCATACTTTAGAAACCAAGACTTCATTGAATATCAAGCCCCTAATTTTGTTGCAGGAGCTGTTGAGGGTGGATCAACACTGTTTGAAGTACCATATTTCCCAACCGAAAAGAATCCTGAAAGGAAAGCCTATCTTACCCAGTCATGGCAATTATATGCTGAAGCAGCCATGCCTGCCCTTGAGAGACTCTACACTATTGCTCCGTCATTTAGAGCTGAAAAATCTCGTACTAGGAGACACTTGACTGAGTTTTGGCACGCTGAAATGGAAGTTGCATGGGCTAATAATCAAGAAATAATGAATTATGGTGAGGGTGTAGTTAGAAAAATTGCCACAACACTATTGGAAGAAAGGAGTGCAGAATTAGCATCACTAGACCGAGACCTAGATACTATTGCTCGTTACGCTGACTCAAATTTCCCAAGAATAAGATATGATGAGGCAGTAGAAACTCTTCAAGGCATGGGTGTTGAAATTGAATGGGGGCAAGATTTAGATTATTCTAAGGAGAAGGTTTTGACCCAGGATTTTGATGTACCGCATTTCCTAACTCATTATCCTAAAATCGCTAAGCCATTTTATCACCGAGTTGACCCCGATGATGAGAATTATGTCTTGTGTCACGACCTACTGGCGCCTGAAGGATATGGTGAAATCATCGGAGGCGGGGAAAGAACCTGGTCAGAAGAAGAGATTCTTGCACGCATTGATGAAGAAGGCACGCCAAGGGAGCCATACCAATTTTACATCGACACAAGAACCTACGGTGGTGTACCACATGGAGGATTTGGCCTTGGAGTTGATAGAGTATGTTCTTGGCTAACTGGTGCAGACCACATAAGGGAAGTAATACCATTCCCTAGAGATTCACGAAGAATTACTCCTTGAGTTGATAAAATGGTTGATGCTGTAGCATTAGGTAGTGGGCTAGTTGGCGAATTTGTGATTAATCAATTAACCAAACTAGGCTATCAAGTACATGTCATTGACCTTAAAATTCCAGATTTGATAAAAAATAATACTAATGTGACTTATCAAGAAGGAGATGTGTTTGAACTCCTAAATCAAATGCCACAAGCAGGTGTTGCAGTAAATATGTTGCCCGGTAGAATTGGTGAGCAGGTGCGAACAATCTTGATTGAAGGGGGAAAAGATGTCGTTGATTTGGCATTTACTGAACAAGATCCGAGTCAACACCAAAAATTGGCCAAAGAGAACTCATCAACACTGATTTGGGATGTGGGAATTGCTCCCGGATTATCTAATATGATTATAAAAAAGGAGTTTGATGAGGACAACAAGATTCTATCTGCCACAATCAAAGTCGGCGGCAATCCTCAGTCTCCAGATGACACATGGTCATACATGGCTCCATTTTCTCCTTCTGACGTCATAGAAGAATACACTAGACCAGCAAGGATTTTAGTTGATGGGGAAGTAAAAACTGTCCCCGCGCTAACAGAAAAACATTCGATTGATGTAGACGGTTTTGGAAAAATGGAGGCATTTTTAACCGACGGATTGAGAAGTTTATTGGTTGCTAATCTCAGCAAAAATATGAAAGAATATACTGTTAGATGGCCTGGACATATCACTAAGTGGATTGATTTAGCAGGTGAATTAACCGAGGATGAGTTACTTGATGCGTGGAAATTTGACAAGCAACGTGATGAATTTACTTGGATGGAAATAGCCATGAATTATGCTGAAAAATCGGTAACATGGATAATATCTGATACCGGCAAGGATGGTTTTAGTTCAATGGCTAGAAGCACGGGTTTAGTCACTATTGCGTGTTTCATTGAACTGATGAATAAAACAAATAACCAATCAACTCTTGCTTCCTCAGGGATATATTCCCCGGAAGATTTAGACACTGAGGCTATTAATCGGATTATTGAGTTTGTCAAAAGTAACGGTGTATTCATTCAGCGTATTGTCAAATGATTGTCTCACCACACTCTGGACATTCTATACCTGGCAGAAATTCACCTAACATAAAACCACAATGTGGGCAAAATGAGGTAATAAAATCAATTTCATCAATTACCAATTTGCCATCACCTAACCATTCATTGTTGTTTTTATTAAGTCCAATACCAACGACAAATCTTTCTCTTTGATAACCTCATCACAGTATTTTAGCGGCCTCTCATCCCATGGATTGAAGCATATTGCCAAACCTGACTCTTGAAACATCCCAATGTCTCCAGCAGAATCACCAACAGAAAAAGTCTCACTTTTGGAGATTCCATATCGTCTTTGTAACATCTTTACAATTGCTCCTTTACCATTCATCTGCACTTGATACCTTCCATAATTATCTAATTCATACTTCCCATTTGATAATTGGTTACCACGCAACCAACCATTGGTGAATACAGATAATTTAGAATCAAAACCTTTGCCATATCTTTCTGCAGTGAATCTATCAATCCCACCCCATCTTCTTCGCCAAGGCAGGTTTGAAGGGAATTGGGCAGCAATATCTCTGGCTGTCTGTTGTAATCCACCTGAGACAATTGCGACCTTCGCACCATCTTTGATTAATTCAGAAATTAGTAACTGCCAATTATCCATCATCGGCATACCTTCCATCAAAGAACGTAATTCAGAATCGGTGATCTTACGATCTTTGATGCTATTTTTTATTAACGCAATATCTAACTTTATCCAATCCCACTCGTTCAAAAGGCCCTGATTATAGAGTTCAAATGATTCATCATTTGAAATCCCTAATTTATCGTAAACAAATTGCCAAGTTGAAAGGTGGTCAACCAAGACTCGGTCCATGTCTAAACATACTAAATAACGAAAATCAGACATATCAAGACCTACTTATGTTGTTTTATCATCGGTATTATTCCATTTGTATTGCGATTGAATTTGTTCAACTTGTTTACCCATAATATAGAGAATAATTGCCACCATCATGGCAAATAATCCAATCAACGTCATAGCAATAGTAGTTAATGTAACACCAATAGAAACTGAATTTAATTCACTAAAAGTGTCAACTACATTGCCGGATAATTTGTAACCTAGAATAAATAATACAATCCCTGGAATGCCGAACAGGAATAAAGGATGCTTAGTTTCTAGCATCCAGTAAAATAGTTGGGCAAATCTTGACGCAGTGGCTAGAGATTCTCTTTGTGGTAAATTCACAAGACCTGATGATTCAATAACACGTACTTTGTAATCTGATGAAAAGTTCATAGCAGTAGATAGTTCAGTAGAATTAGCTAAACCAATCAACCCTTGAGATGAGAGGAAAAGGTGATCGATTTCTAGAGCTGCTAACACCAAATCAGCCTCGTTAATTTTTTCTGCTTTTTCGTTTTTGACAAATGAAAAATATATGTCCCATCCTTCACGTGATCTATTTACAATTACTGGCAGTTCCCGTAATTTCCACTCTGGAGTGATTAAGATCATTAGATTACTATAACCAGTTTCTAGTGAGGATTTTACCATAAATTTAGCTAAATCACATGCATTTAACTGCTCGCCATAATTTAATACTCGGCAACCAAATTCTTCCGCTAGTTCAATAGTCGAATCATTAGAACCAAGGTCAACAAAGACCACTTCTTGTGAAATCTCTTGTCCTCTAACCAACAAAGAAATTATCCTCAGTTCAATGTCCTTTCCGACATAAACTATCCGCAACTTCTCTTCAGTCACATACACCATACCAAACTAATTGAACTTATACTCTGCGTATGATTTTGGTAGTTTCACACATTTTTTCCTAGTTTAATCTAGTGCCGTTAAGTTATGTTGATGACTATTGACAATTTAGCCCTACCATGCACAATGGATGGCA
>CAXGZX010000057.1:0-9116 GCA_964014545.1 uncultured Candidatus Poseidoniales archaeon
TTGACCCATTTGGCTCACCTGTCGCATTTATTGATTCAGCGATTCAAAGCTTAGCACGTACTGGAGTACTAGAAGTAACTGCCACTGATACTGCAGCGTTAACTGGCTCGTCATCCAGCTCGCAAAAGCGCAGATATGCTGCTAGAGGGATTGTCGATGACTATGCTCATGATGATGCAGTAAGGGTGTTATTGGGACTTATTGCAAAAACTGCTGCTATGCATGACCGGGTTATCAAACCAATAATGGCACTATTTGACGGACACCATGTAAGAGTCAGCGTATTAGTCAAATCGAGTAAAGAAGAAGCCTCTAATTTTCAGGACAGTATCGGCTGGCGCTTACGTTGTGAAGACATACCTTACAAATTTGTGAGATACCCCACTCAAGAGCAAGTTGATTCTGCAAGTGGTCCGTTGTGGATTGGGCCGTTGATGGATAAAGAAATAGCAGCTAGAATGACCATTGAGAAAGCTATGGAGACCTGTTTGCCGAATGACCAAGAGATAGAGTTGGTAAAATCAAAGGGGCTAGAATGGAGTGATACTGATACAGAATATGCTGCTAGAGAAATGGCCCGTAGCGTCAAGCACATTGCTCAGGCTGCTGATTTACTGAGTCGAGAACATCTTTTACTAAGCCTAGACGCTATGCCAAGACTTGCTGGGACAAAGGGCACTCCAAAGATGGAGTATATTCTAAATGACCTTGTTGAATTAGGCTACTGCGCCGCTAGATACCCAGATATGGACCCTATGTTTGCCACAGATGCCCCGTTTGAGAAAGTATTACAGGTAGTCAGAAAGTATCACAATTAACCAAATGAAGGGTCGATAAAATCATCTTTTTCTTCTGGCGCTGGCAACATTGTAGCAGTATTTTCAAACACGTCTCTTACGCTATTTTCTATCTCTCTTGCGTTCTCTAGTAAGTCTCCGAGTGGTATTTCTAGGCCTGTCAAATCACATACTGCTTCAATGGCTATTGCAGCAGCTCTGGCATCGGGATACATCGGGCTTGCCTCGGCTAGTAGTGCTGTAACATCTATGCCTAGACGATCACCTTCGCCAAGTAAAAATCCAGTTATTCCGGCAACTATACCTTGTTGAATTGGCTCTATACCAGCTCTCTTTAGGTCATCTCTAGCAGATTGTGATGAACCCACTCCGTACAACTCACCCTGCTCGAGTTGTTGGTCATTTGAAGTGACTCCATCGATGATAATCAACTTGTCAAATCCTCCTTTAGTATACCATTCAAGCACCGTTGAAGCGAACATAATGTCTTGCTTATCTTGGAATTTTATTTCTGAAGTGAAAACACCAATGCCCTTGCCTTGGTAAACCCTTACTGGATGTTTTGGTATTTCATCTTGGATTAATGCAACGGCTGGAAAATCCGCGTTTAATACAGTTCCCAACTGATTTAATCTCAGGGTTCGAATTATGTGAGAAGCCGCAATGACTCCGACCATCCCAGCGGTAGTAAATCCAGCAATTGCAATTCCACCAGTAGTTGGGTCTGCTCCGCTTTTTAACACAAGAGCGTATCCCTTAAACTCGTGTTCTGTCATGCCTACCGATACATGCGTCAAGGCAGGAGTTTGAAAAGACTACTATCAATTTCTCATACAATTATAACTTCAGTAATTAATTGTAAACAGTTATCAATGTCCAGCCCTTGGGTTTTATTGAGATACCATGTCTGATATGAGCAAGATATCAATTCAAGTGGGAGAATTCGAATTCGAATATGAAGGTTCTCAGATTGAAGTCGATGAAAAATTTGCCCAGTTTAAAGAAGAAGGGTTTTGGAATATCATGACTGAAATGTTGCAAGAAGCTAAGGACGCTAACCTGGATACAAATGCGGTTGTCTCAAAGGAGCAGGCAGTATCTGATAGAGGTCTTAAATTTCGTAATTTGGTTGAGAATTGCAGCCTAGAAGGGAAACCTGACCGTGTACTTGGTGCACTTCACTTTCTAAGAGACGTTGAAGGAGTAAAAGATTGCCCTCCTAGAGTAATCAATGAATTATTTGAGGAAGCAAACGTTGAGCCACCCGGTAATCTCTCGCTTTACATCAATCGATTAAAGGAAAAACAATTCCTCAATATTGCCAATAAACACGGTGATAAAAATCGCTTTGCTGAATTAACAGAACTGGGAAGAAAACATCTAGAAGACAAAGCCGGAAATTGAGGATTACAAATGGTAATGTCTGGTAACCCCGATGATCCTCGAGATAATACCGGGGAGGAAGGCGTAGTTCTTGATTGGTCATATCAGAATAAAGCTGAAGCATTATTACGTAAAGGGCGTCATCCAGGATCGAATTTCAAACGAGCCATACTTGACAGAGCTGATTTGACAGAAGGAGATTTTTCTAATTGCAATTTTAACAAAGCATCTATGGTAGAGGCTGATTTAATGAAATCGGCATTCGATAATACTGACTTCCGTGGAGCAGATTTACGTAAAGCAAGATTAAACCTGTCCAATTTTAATAATTGTAAATTCAAGGGAGCAGACCTTAGAGGCATCAGGGGAAAATACGCAATTTGGCGTGGCAGTGACTGGTGGAATGCTACTGTAGACGAGAGTTTGGCAAAGGCCCTAAAAAAGAAATGGCCAAGACCAAGTGATGAGTGATTCATTCCTCACTTTCGTTGACTTCATTTGGTTTAATCAGTTCAACTGAATCCCAAAAGTTACCTTTCATGGCTTTACGTGCTCGAGCATTAATCATTGGTAAAGCGGCAAATGCACCACATACAAACATACATACTCCGCATAAGTAGACAAAGATTTCATAGGTCAATAACAGGGCACCGCTAAGGTTTTCATCTGATGCAAGCCTGATCAATTGGCTTCCATATACTCCCGAAATCAAACCTATTGTGGCTCCTGTAGTGGCAATTACCGGACCTGTTTGCTTTAGTCTAAACGTATTTATTGAGCCAACAAGAACCATTGTCCCGGCAATACCTAGACCGATTGCTCTGATGATAAACCCGTTCGAATCTCTTGCATCATCATGGAATTGTTGATATTGCTCTTCCGTGATTTGGACATCTGATTGGCTATTTGGCGTCTCCAACAATGTCTCTACTTCTTTATCCGAGATATCTTCACTTGAGTGAAGCAGAAAGTCCTGATAAGATTGGAATAAAATCATAATCGCGCCAAAAAACAGTACCATTGCAATGGTCTTTGGGCCCTTTTTATCTTCCTTTATTGGAATCCCGCCCCATACGTCTTTAGGAACAGAAGATGAAGGGCTTTCATCTTCCATAATTATTGAGAAGTCAAATTGTTTTTCGGTCATATAGTCACCTCAAATTAAATGATCAGACAGGCCTTTTGCTAGCCAATCAGGGATTTTCGTAGATTCCAAACTATCCATGTCAACACACACAGTTACCTGTTTCGAGGACCAAAGATGAGTTTTTTCTTGATTGTAGAAATCATATTGCCAAGTACACGATTTGACGCCAACCTTCACAACAGATATCTCAGCAGTAACTACATCACCATATCTAAGAGGATGGAGGAAATTAGTTTCTACATTCACTACTGGGAAACCAAGCCTATGGTGTTCAATGATTTGGGGATATGATGTACCGCACATTGCTTCCCAACACTCTTCAAAAAAGCGGTGTGCTAAATCGTATATTCGCGGATAATATGCAATATTTGCATTATCAATCATAGGGTAGTCAACCCTTCTTTGCAAAGTGACGGCCATATCTAGCCCACTCAGCGCATCGTCATGAATCCTTGTATGGCGATTTTTTTTAACCCGTTGCGCTTATATTACCCGTTCCAGTCGCATGGTTTACGGCCCCATAGTGTAGCTTGGATATCACCCTGGTTTGCGGAACCAGTAACCCGTGTTCGAATCGCGGCGGGGCCGCCAATTAATGGCATTCATATCTTCCAAGATTTGATTTCCCAGCCGTGCTTATTGGCCATATTAGTCATCTTCGCTCCAGGATTTACGGCAATTGGGTTACCCGTGATTTGCATGAACCAGGTGTCAGCCATAGTGTTTCCATAACCAAAACACTGAGTAAGATCGTGTCCATTTTTATCAGCATCTTGCTGAACAATTGGGACTTTACCTTTCCTTCTAGGCACGCTCCAACCTCTTTCTGAACCAGATAATATGCCACTTCGGTTGGCTGGGCCACATCCGTAGACGGCATCCATTCCCAGTACGGCAGCCATTGCTTCTGCCATAGGAGCAATCGTCGCAGTGACTAGGACTAATCGATGGCCTTGCTTTCGGTGCCATGTTAAACAATCCCACGCTGCTTGAGGAATTTTTTGTTTAAGTTGATTTTCTGCGATGGGTGTCGAATAATTTTCTAGCACTGTCCAAGATGCGAGAGAGAAATGCCCTCGGTTTCTGGCTGCATCATACAATGACCGGCCGCGCAATAAATTGCCGACTAGTCCAAGAGTCCACATCACTGTTCCTATCGGAATTCTCCATGGCCGCTTTTTGGCTAGATGAGCAGTCAGGGTTTTTTCACTAGATGAATCTAATAAGGTCCCATCAAGGTCAAAATATGCCGCTACTTGACCACTCATGAAGCCTGCGTCGTGACTATCATACATGAGTGAAACGGCTGGTTTTGGTTTTAATTTGCCTTTTCTTCAGTAAATCTAGTGCGGTCGCCATAGACTCTTCGACCGGCACGATGATCTTGCCACCATGCTAATTTTTCCCCTAAATTTCTCGAGATAAAGAATCCGACTTTCCTTGGAGTCAACCCATGATTACGCATTGACTTTTCGTGCGATAAATTAGCAACAATGGATTGGGCTGAACATCCGTGGTTAGCGGTAACAAACCTGATTATCTCCTGTTTCAATCTTTCAAATCTAGCTTTTTTCTGGGTGCCAGTGCCGCCCCTGTTATGTTTCATATCAAGACAAAACCAAGTGAACCCATATCAAAGATATGGTGGTAATCCCAACCAAATATCTCAGTTGAAATTTACTGGTTGTAACGTCTTCCAACTTGCAGAGGCAAGTTTCTTTGCCTTACCATCGGCAATAATTGGGTTGATTGTTTGAAGTTTGCCATGCATGCCATGGACTTGGAATTTAACTTTTAATTCTGCAACTCTATCACGTTGTAGAGCTTCCACCTGCTCATCAGATAATTCAACTGAGGCAAGTTGCTTGCCACTACTGATATCAGAAATAGTGAATTGATTTTCAGATAATGATAGAGAAGGTCTAAATTCCCAATCATCGGGATGATTCATCCATACCGATACATCAACAACCACTGTGTTTTTGATGTTTATTCTGCTAATCTCTACGGTATCGACCATGCTGTTCAGACCTCCGAGTTGGTTGTTATTGATTATTGTTTCATCCTAAGTTGATTCAAACTGCAACCTCAGTAAGAACTGGAATTTGGACTTCGATTACTACTTGTAAGGTCCAGTCATTTCCAGGGTCTGGATCTGGAAAGCCTTCTATTAACGGGTCGGGATCGGCTTGTTGAGCAAAAATTGTCCAATCCCATTCGCCTTGTGCGGTTCTAAAACCTGGTTTTTCCAACAGTAAAGCCAATACTTCTTCTGCAGAATCGGCGGTGTAAGTGCCATCTTCGCCCGCCGGATTAATTCCATCACGCTCCATTTCCGCTTTGGTAGTCTCGTTAGCGGTAATATTACCACCTTGGGTTTTTGCAGATTTTGAGTATCCGTCATTCGGAATTGATAATTCCAAGGTGAAATTGTCTTGAGGGCCTAGTTCTTGGTCCAGCTCTAAAATTGCATAGAATGCGATAATTCGCCCTTCAACACCGGGGTTGATGCTTTCTTCCCAAGAGGAACCTTGGTCAAGATAGCCATCCCAATCCATGGTGATTTCTTCTGTCTTCCATTCAACTTCGAAAGTTCGGGTGGAAATTTCAATCTCAAAAGATTGGTAATCTGTCGCTCCATCACCATCAGATATTGTTACGCTGCCTCGTTTTGTGCCAGAATTATTGGTTGGTAGTAGAACAGAGGAGGTAATGGCATCTGCGTCATTTCGGTTATCACCGTCTCTGTCTGTATCAACGGACCAATCCAAATCCCAAGAGTACATCAGTTCTTTACCTTCTGGATCAAAACTGCCTGAAGCGTCAAGTAAAGCCGATTCGCCAGCTTTTATGCTGTCTGGAATTGTTAAATTTAGCACTGGAGCACCGTTTACTACAATGGTAGAAGTGACTTGGTCCTCACCACCAACGCTATTTTTTATTGTCAGGGTGACAGTATACACTCCGAATCGCTCATAGGTGAAAGAGGTAAATCCAACCACCGTATCAGAGGTTTGTCCATTACCAAAATCCCACTCAAAATCAGTGATTACTCCTTCCACTGCATCAGAGTCTCTTGCATCCAGAGTGATTGTTTCACCTTCTTGGATGAACAATGGATAGGCTTGGAGTTCCGCACGTGGGTTGACTGCCGATTCTAAATCTATGCAGCCTGCTAGTAGAGTAGAACATAGCATCAAGGCAGACATTGCTAATGACTTCATCGCTAGACCACCCCTCATAGAAGTTAGGAAAGACTTCCCCCTTCTAATAGTATGCATCAATCCAGCGATTTGTGCATCAAAAGTAATGGGTTGACAAATTGCCGTTAGAATTCAACTTCGACTGGAATATCGCCAATTATTTGCGCATCTGCAAGATGTTCCACAATCTCATCTAAAGTCTCATGCTGCACCACATTAACATCGCTGTGACTAACTAATTTTTCATCATCAGTTAATTGATTATGGTCAACATCACCAACATCATACTCTGATACTAGGATTGTTTCTGGAGCCACGTAAACCTCGTCATCATCATTGAGTTGGGCTAACAAATCATCTGCAATCTCTTCTGCCATAGCAAGAAATTTTTGCTGGTCTTCATGAGATTCTTCAGCAGAGTCTACAACCTGCTCGGCCATGTCATCGTCTGATTCAAACAAAGCGCGCACCTTGTCTTTGAGGCTCATAAGTGAGGTGATGAGCAAGTAGCATTTTAGTTTTGTATTGAAATGGTCATCGCGAGGTTCAATAGGTAGCGGCTATTGCTCAGTCCTATGGGTCATGAATTCCTCGCTGGAGAAACTGTGTTGGCCTTCGATTTAGAAACCACCGGAATTTCAACAAATAACGATCGAATTGTTCAAATCGCCCTAGTGGGTTCAGATTCATCGGGTG
This sequence comes from uncultured Candidatus Poseidoniales archaeon, assembly GCA_964014545.1. Classification (GTDB taxonomy): domain Archaea; phylum Thermoplasmatota; class Poseidoniia; order Poseidoniales; family Poseidoniaceae; genus MGIIa-L1. The sequence goes on from CAXGZX010000057.1 coordinate 7,227, forward strand.
AGCCGGTAAATTATGAACATCTAATTAATCCGCGACGAGCGATTCCTAGCGGCGCTAGTGGCGTTCATGGGATTTTTGACAGCGATGTCAGAGGCCTTCCTGATTTCTCAACCTATGCTGATGAGATTCACCAAATGGTAGAGGATGCGGTAATAGTTGGGCATAATGTTCGAAAATTCGATATGCCAATGCTTGACAATGAATTTCGACGAATTGGTAAGCTTCCACCGCGTCCAAAGGCAATAATGGATACACTAGAAATTGTTCGAAGAGTAAAAGTGCCACGCCCACACAACTTGGGAAGTCTATGCCGTAAACATGGTATTTCTCTAGAAAATGCGCACACTGCTGCTGCTGATGCCGCTGCATCTTTGCTGCTGTTTTGGCGGCTCACTGTTGACCATTCACCAATGTTTAGAAGCACGTTAAAAGAAGTCGAAAGATGGTTAATTCATGGTAAAACGGCAAATGATGACTCGGCTCTAGGAAGAGGCATGAATGACCTAGAAATGTTGGATTCATTAGGTAAAATACGCATCGATGATGGGCACTATATCATCGCATTTGGGCGCCATCGTGGCAGTCACCTTTTGGAAGTAAAGAAGGTTGATCCGCGATATATAAATTGGTTATTATCACCGTCCGGCATAGAGGATGAGGGCGCGAGAAAGATACTGAAAGAATACTTATCTTGAAGACGGTCTAGTGTATTCAACCCCATCCGGTATAGGGCTCCAAGGTAGTACGTCACACCAGTGACCTACCCGCCAAGATTGGCGATTTGTCATTACTGAACCCAAGAAGATTGGCCCTTGATGGCCTGTTTCTAGTAATTCTTCTAACGCTTCTTTGCCACGATTATCGAAATTTACTCCCATTCTAATACCAGTTGGAATGACGCCCCCAGAGTCGTCTCTTGGCTCACACAACTCAACAATTGCTGAGCCAGATGACTTGTCATAATTATGTAATAACACCACGGAATCAGAAAAATCTCCTTTGTGAAGGGTATTTGTTTCGTGTCGCCAATTCCACCAGTGTGGACACCAAGCTTTCCAATCACAAAAACCGCCACATGAATCATCACCGATGTTTGCCTCAAGCGGGATTTTTGTTGGCGTTGTTGCATCCCATGCCGCATATGCATCTTCAAGAACATCGTCGCCAACTGCAACCCATTTTGATGAATTAGCGGTATACCAGCCTTCAGTTCTGATTGGCGGGCCGTTAGGGTTATTGTCTCTTATTATGTCCCTGTATAAGCGTAATTGCCTATTTACTTCGGTTTTTAACTCATCCTTTGGAGCCTTGCCCGTTTTTAGATCGGCGACTAACCAACCAACCATTTTGCCAGAGGAGTCAACATCGGCCATCAGTAAATCTAGTCTGCCCATCAACTTACCATTTTCAGTTTTCAGTTCTCCTTCCACGGCAATGGCCATCGACTGAATCTTACGCCATAGCGCGCCCGTGATCTTTTCATGGTCTAGGCCGTTTATTCCGACATGATCAAGCAACATTCGAATCGCCCCCTTTTGGTGCTTTATTGCCTCTTTCCACTTATCTTCCTTCCACTGTGGGCGCCTTGGTGTTGCATGGAATACGGCTTTTTCTTCTTCCCATCGTTGTTTCAGCAATCTTAACCCTTCTGTGGGCAACCATCCGTCTTCTGAATTACCAATCTGGGTATAATCTTCCTGTAATAAATCTTCAACTGAAGCATGTACTGCAGTACCCAAAGACGCAGCCATTCCGGCTTTTCTAGGCAGCCTTTGTTTACTCAGCCAAAACATACGAGGGCAGGTTTCGAAACGATTCCATGAGGAAGGAGAAATCATGTGGGAAATTTCCGTATTTTCACCTGCCATGGACTGCCGTGACCATCAAACA
>CAXGZX010000058.1:0-8861 GCA_964014545.1 uncultured Candidatus Poseidoniales archaeon
CCAATTGTATCACCAATAACTGCTGCATCGTGGGCACTGTCGCCCTTCTTTGCACCTTCAATGTGACCTTGTTCAATCGCTTTCTTGGCGTTGTCCCAAGCACCACCAGCATTAGCCATGAATAGTGCCATTAGCACACCAGTGACTAGAGAACCTGCCAACATACCACCAAGGGCTTGAGTTCCAAGCACAAAACCAACAATCACTGGTGCAGCAATTGCTACTACACCAGGACCGACCATTTCTCTAAGAGCTGCTTGTGTTGAGATATCTACACATTTCTTGGAATCAGGCTTAACACCTTCTCTGCCTTCTAGTAGTCCGTCAATTTCTTTGAATTGTCTTCGGATTTCAACTACCATATCACCCGCAGCCTTACCAACTGAAGTCATAGTCATAGCCGCAACAACGAATGGTAATCCGCCACCAATTAGTAATCCGATGACTACTATTGGTTCAGTTAGGTCGAGGTTTACTCCACCTTCGATTGTTGCTGTATATGCGGCAAATAATGCTAGAGAAGTCAAAGCCGCTGAACCGATTGCGAATCCTTTACCAACTGCTGCAGTAGTGTTACCGATAGAATCTAGTTCGTCGGTAATTGCTCGGACATCGTCTCCAAGTCCACTCATCTCAGCAATTCCACCAGCATTGTCTGCTACTGGACCGTAAGCATCTACGGTCATTGTCACACCAACTGTTGCTAGCATACCCATAGCAGCCATAGCAATACAGTACAATCCTAAGTCCTCACCGCCAAATTCGTTAGCGCCAAGGATACCCATAGCAATCAATAGAATTGGAATAAATGTCGACATCATGCCTACTGATAATCCTGCAATAGCATTGGTTGCCGGTCCGGTCTTGGACATTTCACCAATGTGTGGAATAGCCTTGGTCTTGATACCAAATACTGGCTCAATACCTGTGTAATACTCGGTAACTAAACCGATTAGAATACCAACAACGCTACCAAGAACTACTGAGTGCATGACACCGTACTTGACGTCAATGAAGCCTTGTTGAATTGCTGCGTAGCCACCTGCTGCAAACAGAATTGCTGCAATGAAGGTAGTGTTTCTTAGCGCTGCTGCTGGGTCTTTACCATTCTTTAGGAAGGCCATTGAGAACACACCAATAATGGAAGCAGTGTAGCCAATGAATCCAAGCAGAATTGGCAGAAGCACATAATCTGCTGCATTTGGAGTAGTAAATTCGTTAGCGATGATCATTGCGGCGATGATTGAACCGACAAATGATTCGAAGATATCAGCGCCCATTCCCGCTACGTCACCAACGTTGTCACCAACGTTGTCGGCGATAACACCAGGATTTCTTGGGTCGTCTTCTGGAATACCTGCCTCGACCTTACCAACTAGGTCAGCACCAACGTCTGCTGCCTTGGTGTAAATTCCGCCACCAACACGAGCGAACAGAGCAATTGAAGAAGCACCCATACCAAATCCTGCTGCGGCTTGAATAATGTTTAGACCGCTAGCGGCTGCATCTTCGCCAGACCCAGCAGTGTCACCAGCACCTAACCAGAAAGCAACCAGTGAGATACCTAGCAGACCAAGTCCACCGACTGACAGACCCATAACGGCGCCGCCGTTGTAAGATACTGCCAGGGCTGCAGATTGTCCGCCATTCTTAGCGGCCATTGCAGTTCTTCCGTTAGCAGAAGTAGCTGCACGCATTCCTGAGAATCCTGCTGCTACCGATGCCAGTGCACCAGCAAAGAAGGCCAGCGTGGTCTCAACATCGTTGAGCACGAATAACAACGCACCAACAGCTACGACGAAGATGCCAAGAATTCGGTACTCTGCCTGTAAAAAGGCCATAGCACCATCTTGTATCTCTTCAGTGATATCGGCAACTGTTTTATTGTCGATTTCCACTTTATTTACTCTCATGTACAGTCCAAAAGCAATTACCAGACCCAAAAGGCCGGTCACTGCTGCAATCAAAGGTATATTTGTAATATCCATAATAAACACCTATTGAGCCGGCGACCCGAGAACTCCTCATAAGTGGTTCCCCTATTTTATTGACAAAAATAGCCCATTGTCACTGCTTTTTGGCGAAGCGGAGGCCAAAAAACCAGCAAAATAGAGAAATGATTCAAAAAAGATGACCTCCACGGTCTACCATGGCAATCAGTGCGGAGGAAATCTTAGCCGAAATTGGACCTGTCCAAGAAGTATTAGATGCCCACGATGGCGTAGTTACCGTTATTGATACCGCAGAAGGCAACATCATGCTGTCTTTAGACGGTGGTTGTAATGGTTGTTCTTCTACCCCAATGACTGCAATGCAGATATTCTACTCACTAATGAAACTCGATAATGTCAACGATGTAATATTTGTCAACGGTGAATTACCAGAGTACATGCGTGATTTCATCAAAAAGAAGATGGAGAAGGAAGCTACTGAAGCAGGAGAGAACTCTACTGCCGAAGGCGACCACGAGCCTCGTGGCGAAATAGTTTGATTATTCTTCTTCACGCTTACCAATCGAATGTGGATTGGCACCAAATGATACATTGATACCCCGAATGTTCATTCGTGCTGAAATAGCGATAATAATACACACTAACGAAAGTGGTTTTGGCAGGTATTCCGAGCCCCATAAAGAGCCACCTGACAAAGCCAGCCACCATAGGACAACAGCACACAGGATCAACGACCCAGCGATGATATTTTGCACCATATATTCGGCTTTTTCAGAACGAGAAAATGTCGCTATGAAAGTAAATAGCACTGCTGATAGACCACACAGAGCCTCTGCGAGGTGTTCGATAAACACCACATCGACTCCTGCCATGACAAGGGGTAATGGTCGATGTTCTTAAGCACCAATCTGTAATAATTATTCAATCAGCCCAAGGGCAAGGTTTGTCAACGACTTCGCTTTGTTCTCATCATGGCTGGCAGCGACTTCACCTTGGCGAAACCGCGGCCAACTGGCCCGCCATTCTTTTCACGCAATCAAATCGCCCAAGCATTACATCAGGTTGCAGTGCTGCTTGAGTTACAAGGCGCCAATGTGTTTAGGCTAAGATCATATCAAAATGCCAGCCGAACACTAGGTGGTATTACTGAAGATTTAGGAGAACTAGTCGCGACTGGAGAATTGTTTGACATCAAGGGCATTGGCAAAGGACTTGGCTCAGCGATATCTCAAGCAGTTGGTGAAGGACGATGGCCAAGTGACTGGGTTGACTTACACAATAATACACCACCTGGACTAATTGAGATGCTTGGTATTCCTGGACTTGGACCCAAGCGCATCAAAATAATGAACGAAGAATTAGGAGTTGATTCAATTGCTACACTACGTCAAGCAGCCGAGGAAGATGCCATTGCTGGACTGAAAGGTTTTGGCGCCAAATCCCAACAAAAAATGTTAGATGGCATTGAATTATTAGCAAGATTTAGAGCCCGCAGAAGACTCGATATTGGGCTAATGTATGGTGAAGCATTTGAACAAAAAATTGCCTCAATTGATGGCGTCATCAAAGCCCAACTCGCTGGTAGTGCAAGACGTCGCAAGGAAACAATTGGCGACTTGGATGTCGTTGTGGGAGTGCTTGATGAAGACAAAGACCGAGTAAGTAAAGCCATTCTAGGATTATCTGGGATTGCTGACGTCAAAGGTGCTGGTGAGTCCAAAATCAGTCTAATACTTGATACAAGTATCTTCGAAGGTGGATTCTCTGTTGGCCATATTGACCCTAATGTAATGGATGCAATTGGTGGCGATGATTACGAGCAATTAGAGTCAGGCGGCACCATTGATGCTCAAGTAAGACTAGTCACACCAGAAGTTTTCCCGTTTACTTTAGCGTACTTTACCGGTAGTAAAGAACACAATATTGTCATGCGCCAAAGAGCGATTGACCGAGGATTGAGGTTGAGTGAATTTGGCCTAGTTCCCGAAGCGGAAGCTGGTGAACTAAAGGGCATGGCAGCCGCACATCTTTCGCTGCCAGCATTAGATGAAGCAGATATTTACCGACATCTAGACCTTGACTGGGTCTCACCTGAATTGCGTGAAGACACTGGTGAAATCGCTGCTGCCACTGACAAGTTACTGCCTCGATTAATCATTCCTTCCGACATTCGAGGCGCATTACACAATCATACTACACTTTCTGATGGTGATGCTAGTCTAGAACAAATGGCTGATGCTGCCCGTAAAATCGGCTGGAATTGGCTTGGTATCGCTGACCACTCACCAACTTTGAAAATTGCCAATGGTGCTAGTGCTGAAGACTTGCTTGCCCAAGGCGAGGTAATCAAACAATACAATTCTGCATGGGCTGAAGAAGGGGTAGATTTCCGCTTATTCCACGGCGTAGAATCTGATATCCTTGAGGACGGAAAATTAGACCATCCTGATGATGTACTGAGGGAACTGGATTATGTTGTGGCCTCTGTGCACGCCATGACCAAATGGAAGAATCGAGATGAAGTGACCAATACTGAGGAATTAATCCGGTGTATTGATCATCCTGCCACGTCGATTCTTGGCCACCCAACAGGACGGATTTTACAAGGTAGAGATGGCTATGAAGTAGACATGTTTGCCGTAATCGAACATATGGCTGAACATAATGCCGCGGGACGAATGAAAGCTGTTGAATTAAACGCCAGCCCGTACCGATTAGACTTAGACTGGCGCTTGTGCAAATATGCTAAAGCCAACAATGTACCAGTGATTATCAACCCTGACGCTCACTCTGTGCGTGGTTTGGCTGATGTCGCTTATGGCGTAATGGCCGCTAGAAAAGGCTGGCTAGAATCTGATGACATCCTAAATTCACTATCTGGAGACGACATGACCAAGCGCTTGTCTTGAACATACATTGATGAAAGGCGAGGATGTGGAAAGTATATGCGAACATTGCGTACTGCTATCATGGGAGCCTCAATGGTACTGCCTGGAATGTTTCTCGCACTACTCATTTGGTACATCGCAGGAAAACCAACTACTGAACCATTGGAGACACTTATCTGCAATGTAATTCCAATGATTTCCATTGCCTTAGGCCTAGTATTTGGTTGGTTGACTGGCGGAGAATATGAACAGTGAGTGATTACCGTGGCAGAGGAATTTGAGATAACCCAATGGGAAGACATTGTCAGCAAATTCACTAAAACTTTCAATGGTCTTGGCACAGTTCTACATAATGAAAAAATCGCTTCGTTTACTTCAAAAGCACCAGATGTTGAAACCGGAATTGCCATCTATTCTGACGGCCAATTCTCAGCCGCAATGCCACTACATGGCATAGACTCAGTGGTCAAAAAGGTGATTTTTAATCATGAGTCAATCACCCTAAAAGGTGATTCAATCGATTATACTTACCGGATTCCACCACAGATACTCAAACGCCGAGGCGAGTGAATGAAACGCAGCGAGAAAGCTGAAAAAATCGCAGTAATGCTTGAAGAGTTGTACCCTGAAACCCCAGTCCCCCTAGACCACGAAAACGCATTTCAATTACTAGTAGCAGTGCTAATGAGTGCTCAAACCACTGATTTGAAAGTCAACGAAGTAACTCCAGCGTTATTTGCCAAGGCGCCAAATGCCAAAGCAATGGCCCAATTACCGGTTGAAGTGATTCTAGCCGATATTCGTCAAGTCGGCCTTGCACCGACCAAAGCCAAGAACATTAGACGAATGTCAGAAATGCTCATGGAAAGTCACGGCGGAGAGGTGCCTGCTTCATTTGAAGCATTAGAGGCATTGCCTGGAGTGGGTCACAAAACCGCTGGTGTAGTCATGGCTCAGTCATTTGGCGTACCGGCTTTCCCTATTGACACTCACATACACCGATTAGCCGCAAGGTGGGGTTTATCCAATGGCAAGAATGTCGATAAAACGGAAAAAGATTTGAAAGCCATATTTCCAAAAGAATTGTGGAATAAATTGCACTTACAAATTATCTTTTTTGGTCGAGAATACTGTCCGGCAAGAGGTCATGATCTAACCACATGCCCAATCTGCTCATGGACTGCTACTAAGAAACGTATCAATGAAGAGATGAAACGTTAATCACAAAATCGACAGGTTTGCTGCTGCTATATTACCAACCAGCAATACACCAGTGATCACTGCAGTGACTCTTACTGCTGTGTGATGGGCATCGCCTTGATTGGCCTCACGCAGTAACGCATAGGCAATTAGACCCATGCCCACAGATTGCAGCATGCTAGATAACGCATCTAAACTGGTGCCTAACTTTTCATGGGAAAATTGATCTTCTGCGAATTTAGTAGCATCCTCATAGTCTGCTGGATTAGGTGCTCCAACTAAATCTGTAACTTGAGCAAACATAGCACCAATTACAATAATTACAATGGCAATCATTAGCCATTTACTAAATGAATATGTGCCATATTTATCTAAAAATTTCGGCTGAGGTTGGTATGCAGCCATTGGTTGCATCGGCTGCATGGGTTGGATTGGTTGTGGGTTTGGGGCTTGTACAGGGGGACCGGGGGCCGGTTGCATAATATCCAATTGTGGAATCAATCTATAATACTTGACAATCATCAAACCGAGAATATTGATGACGCAGCGTCAAGAATCACCGCGGTTAATAATGAAGTTAAACCGGCAATCCAAAGGAAGGAAATAGATTGGCCAAGAGCACTGGTAAACCCACCGCCACGTAGCCTGGTGGCAATCAATGAAACTGCTAAAATTTGAATGAGAATCAATATCGAAACCACGATTTTGAACATCCGGATATTTTCTCCAACCGAACTAGCGTCTTCCATTACAGGTAAAGCCACACCACCGCCGAAGTCTGACAATGCTGAAACATCGGTATCAACTAGACCACTGGCAACACCAGCAATTGCATCACCAAGTTGTAGAACAATGGAAATTGTCACGTTTAGGCTGGTTACGCTGGCAATTAGTAAACCAATGGCAACACCCCACATGGTGCTAGCAGACAATCCGCGACGCCTTCTGAGTGACAACAAACTACCCACCGAGCGACTGACCATTTCAGCGGTTTCGGCTGGCCTGCCTGATGATTGTGAACCCTCGATGTAGATTCTCATGTACCTAGAGATAACCGAAGAATTGGTATCGGCATTGAAGTAATCCCAAGCACGGTCTGAATCAATCCTTGTTGACAATCGCTTTTCTAATCGGTCAATTGATGAATCAAGGCGACCAAAATCAATTCCTCTTAGCGCCTTTATGGTCGCTGATGGTTCAGCCGACCTCGCTTGAGCAGTGCCGCCAAGTGCGCGAATAAAATCCGGATATGTTTCATCTCGACGCAGTACCATACCTTCTTCTCGCCTAATCATTAGAGATGGGAATAACATTGGAGTAAGAGGTATGGCGAAAATAAGTAAACCGAACTTATCCCACTGATCGCTAAGAACATTCCAGTTACTGATGACTATCAGCGACATAACTACTGACAATAGCGCAGTGAATGAACCGGCAATCAAAAATGACCGCCTGAAATTGATTCTAAAGGGGGTATCCATCTCATCCCTAGCAAAGGTTTGATCCTCTGGAATAGTTGACCTAAAAGCGAACACAGCCCCAATCTGAACTACGGTGAAAATAAAACCGGCAAGCAGTAAAAATCTGATGCGGCTAAACAGTTCAATTGGTTCTGCGTCAGGCGTACCAACTTCGAATAGTACCAGATGAATCCCGGCGATAACCAAGGCAAATAGACCTGCAGATACCAGTGAGACATAGATTTCTTTCATGGTGTCTACTGATTCTAATCTAGTATCGTATAAGGTAGTGTACTGTTCTGCGACAGTTTCTTGTTCAGCACGCATGAACTCATCAATTGGTTGTCCAGCTTCAATGGAGAAAGCCATCCGGTCCAAGAAATCAGTCCACAACGGGCTCGGGCTTTGATGAGCCACAATTCTTGCCGCTTCAGGAAGCGATGTATGCCATTTGTCAACAAGAGTCTCTATGCGCTTGACTTCAGAGGCTAATTCCCCATAGTCGCTCATTTGTTTAAGGATATCAAATATTGATTTTGCACCAACTTCACCTAGTGACAATATACCCATACGGGTGATGAACATGTGCATTTCTTTCTCAATTAGCGTTGCGGATCTTTGCACTTCAATCAAAGGAAAGGCGATTGCCGCCAATGCAGTAACTATTGGAAATACCAAAATCATCAAGACACCAGCAAAGCCCTGGAATAGCGCTCCATCACCAAGGCCACCGGTAAGAAAAATGATCGATAAAGCAGCAACTAAACCGGCAAATCCTGCACCGCCGACAAAAATAATCAGGAAACGCGGAATCGGCATTTCGAGACGACGAATTGCTACTTGCCAGATAGGCATTCTTTCCATAATCAAATCTCCTAGCCGTGATTAATACCTGTCCAACTATCAATTGCTCGGTTAAATGCCTCAAAGCCATTATTGTAGTATATTCCGAGTAAGTCAAACACATCGTCATAGTGAGTTAAATCTCTATCAGCCATTTTGTCAAGGGCTGCTGCTCTTGCCAGCATCTCATCATAGATGTCACGTTTGTTGGCAAATCCTGCCATTGCGGCAATTTTATTCTCTAGCAAATGGCTTTGAAACATACCACGAAAGTAGTGCTTATCCTTGACTGGGTCCCATTCGAACATACCTCTGGTCAATACACCATCACTATGTTTATTGTAACCTATGACCTCATCAATTCCAGTTACTCTTCTAGCAATACCGCCACCTGGTGCCTCGACAACTTCTTGGAAAATCGCGAAGTTCAAGTTGTCGAAGAACCGAATTGGTACATTGATTGGGTCACCAGTAAATCTCTGAATCATCTTTACGATAGACGATGCGTGGAATGTCGC
>CAXGZX010000059.1:0-8735 GCA_964014545.1 uncultured Candidatus Poseidoniales archaeon
TCTTTATCCGTTTTGGTAACTGTAACTTGCGCTGTGAGTGGTGTGATACTGATTTTTTGAAATATGATGAAATGAGTTGTATGGAGATATTATCTGAAGTATTCAAGTTTGATTGTAAAAATATAATCTTTACGGGTGGGGAACCTATGATTAATGATTTATGGCCTATACAACGCCTCTTAAAAGCGAGAGGTTATCACATATCGATAGAAACTAATGGTACAATAGCAATTCCTGATGGTTTAATTGACTGGATATGTGTTTCGCCAAAAGACCAAATCTATACAAATGTCAAAATTAAACAACGTCATGGTGATGAATTAAAATGCGTATATTTAGGCCAAGATCTAGCTATGTATGATGAGTTAATTCAAGGCTTTCAACATCTATACCTTCAACCATGTTATGTTGATAACGAATCAGTCGAATGGAACGGTAAGAATTTTGCGTTGACTGAATCCATAGTTAAGGAAAATAATGCTTGGCGTCTATCTTTACAAACACACAAATGGATGGGGATAGATTGACTAAGATAGCAGTCATGGCATTTAGTGGTGGTATGGATTCTACCTCCTTATTGCTTAGATTGCTAAGAGAATCTTACCAAGTATATACTATTGGATTTAATTATGGCCAAAAGCACATCGTTGAACTTGATAGAGCACAACAAAATATCGAATACTTGAAGAAATCCGGATATGTTGTTGAGCACAAAACTGTTGATTTATCTAGTATAATGTCTATGTTTACCGGCTCATTAACCTCTGGGGAAAAAATTCCAGAAGGGCATTATGAACAAGACCAAATGAAATCTACTGTTGTACCGAACCGTAACGCGATTTTCGCATCAATCATCTATGGTTATGCTCTTAGCAAAAGTAATCAACATTCTAGTGATGTAAGTATTTCACTTGGAGTCCACTCAGGAGACCATGCAATATATCCTGACTGTCGACCAGAATTTTATCAAGTGCTCAACCATGCTTTTACTATTGGTAATTGGGATAGCGAAAAAGTACATCTAGAATTACCATATATCGATGGTGATAAAATATCAATACTACAAGACGCGCTAATCTCTTGTGAACAATTATCGATAGATTTCGATACTGTTTTTGCCAATACAAATACCTCTTATGATCCTGATGAACATGGACGTAGTTCAGGTAAAACTGGTTCAGACATTGAACGGATCTTGGCATTTCACGCCATTGGTCGGAAGGACCCAGTTGAGTATCAAGAGTCGTGGAAAAGTACTTTGCAGCACGCATTAAAAATTGAACATGAGCATATGGACAAAATATACCGTGAAAAATTAACAAATTTGCAATACCAAGTAACGAGAAATTCAGCTACAGAACGAGCATTTACTGGAATATATGACAAGCATTTTGAAATTGGGACATACTATTGTATCTGTTGTGGTCATCCATTGTTTGAATCTACTGGAAAATATAATTCAGGCTGTGGATGGCCAGCTTTTCATAGTGAACACAATTCAGCAAGTATTGCTCGTATAGAGGATTATACTCATGGGATGGATAGAATAGAAGTTAGATGTTCAAAATGTGACGCACATTTGGGGCACGTGTTCAATGATGGACCAAGAGAACATGGTGGAGAAAGATATTGTATAAATTCAGCATCAATTGAGTTTAGGGAGTCGTGATTATATGGTTACTAGAATAAGAAGATACGTAGAAACAGATACTGGACACAGAGTACCCAATCATAAGAGTAAATGCCGACACCTACATGGTCACAGGTATAGATTTGAAGCAGAGATTGAAGGTGATGTAGTTTCAGTAGAGGGAGTTTCGGATGAGGGGATGTTGATGGACTTTTCTGATGTTAGTAAAATTCTTACAGAAAAGGTACACGATGTAGTTGACCATGCATTTGTAGTATACCAAGGTGACAAACAGGCTCTTGCAGCATTGGATTTAATGAATGACGACCACAGAACTGTAATAGTTGACTTTATCCCAACCGCTGAAAACCTAGCAAAATGGGCGTTTGAACAGGTTGAACCGCATATTCAATCAGTTTACGGTAATACGTTGAGATTAGTTGCAATGCATGTTAGAGAAACACCTAAGTCTACCGCATCATGGATAAAGTAGAAATTATTCTATTCTTCTGCGCCTTTTATTGATCCATTCTTCATCATTGTTATTTTTCTGCAGAGCCGTTGTTGCATCAATTAACCCACCAATGATTCTTGTTACTTCATCGCTAGTTGGAGATGACATCATTACCATCCTGATAATAGAATTATTCAAACTATCTTTTCTCTCTTGATTGCCAGGCATTGCAGTAGTAAATTGGTCGACTGCAGTTAGCAAAGTCCCTCGCAAATCAGGGTTTAGTTCCCGTGTTAGCGGAACAATTTCCGGTAATCCAAAATCACTACCTTGGCTATCCTTCACACGATCGGAATGAATCTGGTACAGGAAGGAATTGACCGAGTGCGAAAGGTTTGCGATAGGATAGCCTTCCCAGGTTGGCAAAGTAGCTAAAAAATCACATTCATGCAATTGTTCTGTCGACAGGCCTGTTCCTTCTCCCCCAAATACCAGTGCGACTTTTCCAGAACTATCATTGAACCTCTCAGATAATTCCCACGGGAAGCAAAAATGTCTGAATGAGGTTTTTGTTCCAACTTCCCTCTTTCCCGAGGTGCCTACCACAATTGAACAATCTTTTACTGCTTCTTTTAGGGATTGAAATGTATCCAACTTATTCAGTATAGAGCCTGCATGTTTCGCCCTATTACGGGCTTCTTCATCTAGCGGGTCGCACTTAGGTGTTACTAAACGTAGTTTAGAATAACCGTAATTCAACATAGTGCGACAAATGGCTCCTAAATTACCGGGATGCGAAGTATTTACGCAGATAATAATTAATTCGTAGGATGAATTAGGTAATGGTATGGCTTTTCTATCACCCATAATTTTCACCTATTGTAAAACTCCATTATCCATCTTGGATCACATGGTTGATAGATGAAAAATAGATATCCACCCGATTCTCTATCTTCCATGACAATAGAGCGCTTTTTTATTGAATGCTTATGTTTTAGAAATAATATCAACTCTTCCAACTCATTTTTGTCTTCAGAGTGGATACTGACTGGTTGTCTATCCCAGTCAATGCGCACTGGCATTCAAAGCCCTCAATCGACTCTTCTTTGACGGTACCTTGTTACGTAACCAGCAATCCAGTTACGTAATTTTTTAGAACTAACATCGGTTAGTTGGGATACCATTATTTTGTTGTGGTCAAAGTCTTCGGTGAATTTCTCACCATGTTGTTCAACTAGTGCAATTGCTCTTATTTTTATGAAACTCGGTCTAATATTTCCCATGATTATCACTCCTCAAACAATTTTACTTCAATTGGGATATCTGGCTCATCGTGTCTGATGACTTGTAATCTTACTTTTCTAGGAGGGTTTTCGATGCCTCTTGACCAAATATGTTCGTTGACAGATGGATCAATCCATACTTCTTCATCTTCTTTGACTCTTAGATGTTGGATTACATGATCCTTGATTATCTGCATAGCACGTGGTGCCCGCTTGAAACGTGTAATACTCCAAGCTTTCCTCAAAGGGACAATAAGTTCTGATTCGTTAGGTCTTGCCATATCATTCACCTCTGCAATTTACTGCGTCTCCAATGGTGTCTTTTAGGATGTGACACAGTGTTTCGGTCGGTCTTTAGCATGACCCATACAGGGACACGGCGGTTTTGCTTGGTAGCCTTCATAAGGCGTATTTTTTTTGCTGCTGGTTTATTTCGGGACATATCGAGCACCTTCTCAGATTCTTCGGATGGACGCATTGCTGCGGCTCTTGGATTGCATTTTCTTTAACATTGACTTCAATATTTCATCAGTCATTGGAGGAATAAATTGGTTATTTTCATGCATTGATATTATCAATTTTTTTATCGAGTCTGCACGCTCTGGAGTAGCCAAAGAGATCCTAGCAATTCTTGAGCGTGCTTCGCTAGTTAGCAGATGTTTCAATGCTTTATTGATAGACTGAGATTCAATTTGCTGTCTTTGGGTTTCTATTTCAGCATCTGCTTGTACCTTTGCTTGTTCTTCAAATTGCTGTTGCAGAGCTATTCTCCTCTGTTCACGAAGAGCAGACAATTCGTCGCTTCCGTTTGCAGACATAATAGACAAACTCCCACTTCCTCAATATTTGGCTAAGCCTGGATATAGTTCATTAGCAGCATCACGGCAGGAGTGAGCCACTTCATCAAGTAACTTTTGTCCTGCAGATGTAAGTTTGCGGCCTGAATATAATTGTTGCTTACCTTCCTCAGTGTCAACTTCTTTGGTTGCCACCATTTCAACAAGCCCTGCAGCTTCTAATTGTTGTAGAGCCGTTCTGATAATGTGCCTAGATGCGACACCTGGAGTATTTGGTCCAGCACCATTGTTCATGACTGTGCCGTAAGTTTGAGCAAGACTAGTAACGCCGATAGGGCCTTGTTTTGCTACCTTTCTTAGTAATGAGGCTGCTCTGATAGTCCACCAGTTCTCTTGAGTAGGAGGTCTCTCTCTATCTACTCCAGTCTTGACGTATTCTGACCAATCTGGAGCGACTATGTCTTTAGAATCAGATAGTTTATCTGCCAATGCAGAAATCAGCATATTAGCCGGAATATCATAATAAGTGGTCATGTAACAACACCAAGCAATTTGCCGACTTTACTCCCCTATATCAATGAAACGGGTGATAATGCGACGCCATAACTTGAAAAAAGGTAAATGCAAGTGTTATTGAAGGAGGCAACATAGGACAATCTATGCAGAAGGCTTTAGCCCAAAATCCGAACCTGCTTCGGACTCTTTTGGGGCTCTCATTTACTCTCATCTTTTTATTGGCTTATGCAGTCTATGGCGCTACTATTTCACCATCATATTATGTTTATGAGACGGAGAATGTTTCAACTATTGACGCAGATACAGAACCTACCAAACTGTACGATGTTCAGGAAAATGAGACAACATGGCGATGGACTATGAGTGCTGACGGAGATAATCTAACGTGGGTAAATTTAACTGCCACCGAGCTGTCCAGAGAATCAACAATCAGGCTAACCAACTCTGCAGGATTGTATAGTCACAGCAAACTTGGCGATCCAGATGCTGAAGATTTTGCTTGCGAGGAAAAATGTTACCAGAATAGTACACATGAAGGTTACAGTGAAGATGGAGAGGATGTCAAAATATTTTCCATGACCACTACCGACCCTGGCAGGAGAGATAATGGGACTGTATATGCCAAATCCCTTGGTTCAGCAGAGGAAAAAGCAAGAGATATAATCGAATATTTCCACTCACCATCAGTCATTATTGTCGAGATAACTGAGAAAGGTAATCGGACAACCTCACCAAATGTTGAGCTGCAAACCGTAAATGAAGATTTTTCCGACATAGAGGTTTTCTCTATCGATGCAGGTACTGAATTCCTTTGGGCGCTAGCTGCGGTGGTTGGTTGCTTTTCTATGATTCTTATACCTTCTTTTACCATATATTTTGCCGCTCAGGCTAAGGAAAGAAAAGCAGAACTAAAATTACAACAGGCAGAGGATAATGTAGATTCATCTATTGATAGTTCTGACCAAGCCAATTAACTCATATAGATTACATACAGTGTCTAAATTGGGCCGCACATGAGAAACTACACTGCATTATTGTTAGTGATATTGATTTCAGTGCACGCTATGCCTGTGAATAATTCGATATTAACCAAGGAAACAGCACATGAAGTGAATTCGAAGGCTACAGGTGTGGACCTTTCAGTAACTGAGGTTGACTTCTCTTACCCCAACGCCAACGATCGTGGAAAATATCAAATGTTCTCATCTAACTATCCAATAGCCGATTTTAATAAACCTGAGACACTATATGTTGTTGATGCTGTCAAGGATGTAGAGATTGAGTTGACGGTGTTATTATCTAATATTGGCACATCAGATGCAACAAGTGTTGAAGTTAATATTCTAATTATCCACAATGAATACCTTGATTTTAATCTTCACAACATCACCAAGGTAATTGGCTCGGTTCGGGCCCAGTCTGAAATTACTTCAACGGTCAAATTTACCCCTGAATATTCAGGCAATCATAGTTTAGTTGTTACTCCTTCCTCGCCGACGTTAGATGATAATCCATCAAATGATGTTTATTCCAGTACCTTCACTGTTGCAAGTAAATATTACAATTGTAATGATTTAGTTTCATGGACAACTGGGTCAGGTTGGGCAGAAAATATCGATACTTTTCTCTCAGAGGGTTCTGCATGCCACCATGGAAATGGTCAATCATCAACCTATTCACCTAACTCAAATAGTGATTTAATCACCCCAATCCTTGACATGTCGGATGCAATCCCAAATCCCACAAGGACCAACGGAATTACGTTTTTCTATACCGGTAGCTTGGCAAGTGGAGATTATGTAAGACTTTACAGCAAGGACATAAGTAACGGATGGGTTGAGCAAGCCAGTATAACTGGGACAATAGATAATACGTTTACCGATGGGGCAAATTGGAACACTTGGTCGCTAAATCATGCTGGAGCCTTCTCTCCTTTAGTTCCAACAAATTCACAATTTTTCCATAGTAATTCACAATATAAATTTTCTTTCACCAGCGATTCCGTGAATAATGATATTGGCTACTGGATGGATGATATAGTAATTGTATATGATCAAGAAGCCAAACCATCTGAATTCGAAATAAGTGTATCTGGATTATCAGTAACAAAGACGGTGCCGGGATCTTGGGGGAAAGCAACAATACAGTTGACCAATAATGGCAATCTTTCAGAGATATTTATGCCATCGATTCAAAATCTTCCGGGCGAATGGCAATATTATTTTTCCCATACAAGTGGAGTAAGCATAAGTGAAGATAACGGAGTACTGGTGGAGAAAGGCCAGAGTAAAATTATTGAATTAAATTATCAGCCAAAAGTTGGCGAATCTACTGGTTTTTTCCCTATTCAAGTAGAATTATCTAGTTCAACTCATGAAGTTGTTAGTGATTCTATTAATCTTCAGCTAGAGGTAGAGCCAGATAGAATTCCAAAGTTTTCAGACATTTCTGTAACTCCGCGTTGTGCACCTGGAAATACCTGCACGTTCAGTGCTTATCTAACTAATATCGGTGGTGCAAGTGATGTTTTTGACCTTTCTTTGAGCTATCAAAACCTGCCAATCGGATGGAGTGTGGCTTTTGCTTGGAATCAACCTAATTCTATTTACATCCAACCCGGAATCCTAACTGAAATTTTGTTAACCTACACCGTTTCACAAGATGCAGTGCCAGATTCCTTGGGCATTTTTCAAATTCACGCCCACTCCCAGAATGATTCATCGCGAAGCGATACTTTGGAAGTAATTGTAACTGCAAGCATGGTGAGTGATGCATCGGTATTTCTACAAGATTCTCAACTAGGTACAACATGGGCAGTAAACCCAGGTGAATTTATTAGTATAACTTTTGGAATAATAAATAATGCTTCAGTCCAAGATATTTTTTCAACCAGTGCTGAAATAATAGGTTTCAATGATTGGACAGTTGTCGACATAGTTCCAGAACAGATGTTCTTGAATTCAAATTCTAGTGGGACTTTTGTAGTGACATTACAATCTCCTGAATCTGCTCAATATGGGGATAATTGTCCGGGTATAATTGCTGAAATTAATTCTCAAAGAAGTGGACAAAATTATCAATCAATGACATATGATAATTTGGCAATAAGGCAAGTGAACGATGTAAGTATCCTAGAGGTTAACTCTCCAGATGCAATAATTCCTGGCCAAATAAACAATTTTAATTTGACAGTAGAAAATTTAGGCAATGGTCCAGTTACTTCTACGATAACAGTCGATAACATACCAAGTTCTTGGGATTGGTGGATTCAAGATGAGAATGGACAGATATTAACTACAGTTCAATTATCAGAGCGTTCAGAGTTTACATACATACAAGACCTACATTTGATGATTGATGTGCCAGCAGGAGTTGAGCCAAATACAATGTTTGCAATATCGGTAGCTGTGAATATAATTGACAATACAGCAGACATTGACATAGCAAATAATGCTATTACTATGGAATTATTTACTGCAACCGTTAGAAATGTTACTTTATTAAATTTGGAGTCGCCAATCTTCACGGGTGTGGGCAATATTACAAAATTACAATCATATGTTCTAAACTTGGGCAATATAGATGAGGGTGAAGTTCAGATAAGGGCTCAAATAACTTCCACAGATTACTCTGCGCCAATAGAATCATATTTCACGATAGGTACAATTGGTATTACCTATGATTTGGACATTTTTCACACAATTACTCTAGCCAAGAATTCCTCCCGATTATTAGGAATGGATATTGTCTTACCTCAAGACATTCCAATTGATTCGACAATTTCTGTTTTATTTGAAATCCAGTATATCGATGGTGGAATTATTACTAAATCGCAGAATGTAGATTTGATAGTAAACCATGTTAGGAAGTTCGCTACTCTGTACGGCCAATCTGCCAATCCGTTGGTTGATGGTTACGGCAAGTTATGGATCAATAACACCATTGAGTCTACTTCGGATGAAATTATTACCATAAACTTTGAAAAGCCGGATAATTGGAATTTGTTGTGTCAGTCAGAATTAGTTAATGATAGCGGAATTACAATCCAGTCCTCG
>CAXGZX010000060.1:0-8627 GCA_964014545.1 uncultured Candidatus Poseidoniales archaeon
GGTGTGCAATCCGTACTTTCGCTAAGCATGCAACAGAATTAGGGAACCAGCAACCCGCTGAGCCAGTATTTTTTGTTAAACCAAATAATTGTCTTCAACGCACTGGTCCAATCCAAGTATCAACTCATCCAGGTTCTGTTCATCATGAAGTAGAATGTGTAATTCGCCTTGGTAACAATTTGCAACCTGAGGCAATTGCCGTTGGACTTGACTTAACCGACCGGGACACTCAATCTCAGCTGCGCAGTGAACAACTGCCGTGGACCAAAGGAAAGTGTTTCAGAGGCAGTGCTGTTGTTGGCGGTTTCACCTCATTTAATGGTGAATTTAGCGACCTAGTTGCTGGAGAATATGTGATTAATTTGACCGTCAATGGCATCATAAAACAAACTTCGAATCTCTCCTCGATGAGTATTGGCCCACAACAACAGATGGACAGTTTGCTGGAATGGGCACCGGTTGTTGCCGGCGACTATTTGTTTACCGGAACACCTGCAGGAGTTGCCCAATTATTGGTTGGCGATGAGTTAATTGCTACATTAGCAACAACTGACGGTAAGATAATTTCACAAATAGCAACAATTTGTCAGTGAGGGTTGATTTCATATATCCCTCGCCAGTCGGTGTGTCCTGCAAGGAAGCATTACTATGGCTCAATGGCACGGAATTTCACGTAGAAAACCAAGCGGTGGTCGAAAGGTACAGGCTCGCGGTAAGCGGTCAACCGAGATCTCAACCGAGAAACAAATGGCACTTATTGGAGAGCCAAAAAGAAAGATTTACCGCAGAACAGGCGGCAACACTCTAGTTCGTGTACTTGCTGCTAACAAGGTTTCAATCAACAATCCAAAAACTGGTAAAACTACACTTGGAACCATTGAAAACGTTGTTGAAAACGAATCTGACCCTAACTATGTCCGTAGAAACGTTCTAGTTAAGGGTGCAATAATCGAAACCGACAAAGGTCGAGTTCGAATTACTTCCCGTCCAGGTAAGGATGGAGTCATCAACGGCGTACTAGTTGAGTGAATGCAAACTGCGTTCTTTGCGCCAAGGTGAGATGATGGACCACAATCCCGACAGACTTTCTATCTGGCCTGGATATTTCGATGCTAAAACGTCACGCCGTAGTGGACGAAGAGTACCAAGAGATTCTTCAGTACTCAAACCTGATTTGGATTCATTGTTCTATGCTGCTCGTAAAGTCGGGCTAAAAAAAATCAAGCGTGAAGAACAAATTTCTCATCCAAATAGACCATACGGGAAAGAAGGGCGCCTTTGGGTTTCGCGCAGCGGGGCCAAAAAATCGATTGGCGCGAGCAATAAGGAAGAGATTCTCCAAATGATTGGTGCAGAATGGCGCCAAATGCAAAAGGATGTCAAAAATACCGAAGCCCAAAGGATTGCTGAAGGTCCAAAAACCGGTGACAGGCGAGCCAGGTCACAAAGAAAGTCACGCGGCTCAGGCGGTCAAAGGCCTAGTTCAAGGAAGCGTTCGAGTTTCAAGAAGCGCTAATCATAGCGGCACTTCATGTAGCCAACCAAAGATATCTTCTTTGGTTTCGTTTTGAATCCCAACTAAGTGTTCATACAACATTTGAGTCATTGCTCCAGGTTTTCCTGCTCCATAGGTGGCCTTTTCTTCGCCTTGAGTAATTGAGCCAATCGGTGAAATAACCGCCGCAGTGCCGCAGCAAAATGCTTCATCAGCACTCATGGCAAACTCTGCAGTTACTCTGGTTTCATGCACTTCAATTCCTGCATGCTTTGCCAGTTGAATGATGCTGTTGCGGGTGATTCCCGGTAAAATTGTGCCAGTTAATTCCGGTGTGTAAAGAACGCCATCTTTGACGCAAAAGAAGTTAGCCGCGCCTACTTCTTCGATACATGAATGTGTTTGCGCATCAAGATAGATAATTTCGGCGTATCCCTTTGCCTTAGCATCTTTGCTCGGCTTCATTCCAGGTGCATAATTGCCGATTGCTTTGACACCACCAGATCCGCCAGGTGCTGCTCTATGATGAACATCGGAAATCAGTAAATCAATTGCTTTAACTCCGCCCTTGAAGTATGGTCCAACAGGAGTAACGTACACCAAGAATCGATAAAATGGTGCGGGTGCAACGCCTAGAATTGGGCCTGAACCCATCAGTAGTGGCCTGACATACATTGCGCCTTTGCCCATTGGCGGTAGCCAGCGTAAGTTAGCCTGTACACATTGTTCAACTGCGTCGATAAAAATAGACTCCGGTACCGGCGGCATCTTTAGTCGGTCAGCGCCTCTTTGCATTCTTCTTGCATTTTCTTCAGGTCTAAAGAACACAACACGACCTTTTGAGGTTCGATATGCTTTCATTCCCTCAAATAAACCCTGTCCGTAATTTAGCACACCAGCGGCCGGGGAGAT
The DNA here is from genome assembly GCA_964014545.1 of uncultured Candidatus Poseidoniales archaeon. Lineage (GTDB taxonomy): Archaea > Thermoplasmatota > Poseidoniia > Poseidoniales > Poseidoniaceae > MGIIa-L1. The sequence continues at coordinate 2,408 of CAXGZX010000060.1, forward strand.
TTTCATGTCACCATATGGCAACATGTCTCCAGGCATCCAAGCTTCATCCATTTGAGTCTCGGTGATGTACATGTTATCGGTTGGAGTAAGCGAAAATGTTAGGCTGTCCCAGTCGATTTCATCTGTCATGCTGCACCCTCAACATACAGGCCATAGAAATTCGGCTTTCAATCATTACTGTTTGATATCGTTAATCAAACACTGGTTTTTCCAGTAAATATCATTATATCTCTATCTTAGGACAAAGCGTTAGCCTATGGAGATAGACCAGTTATCCAGCGAATTGGCAACAAAAATGGATGAAGTTGGTCCAGCACTTGCTCTTCCAATAGCAATATTATCGCTGATCTTATTTTTTCAAGGCCATAGAAGACTTCAGATAGTTACCATGGTGATTGGAGCAGCAATTGGCTATGTTATGTCGCCGAGTATTTTGCCGACGGTTGAAGAACTCGGGATTGCCTTAACTCCATTACAAACGACCGGAATAATTTGTTTGCTGTTTGGATTTATCCTTTCTGCTTCAGTAATGATGAGCACAAGACTGCTCACCTCTGCCTTTATTTTCATCACCTTTTCTACTGGTATTCAAACTTTGAACAATTATGGTTTCGATGTTGAGAGAAGTGAATTATGGAGTGGCGTAGCCGCACTGGCGGCATTGTTTTTCACTATGGGGCTAAACCGGATATTGCCCAGTATTTTCTCAGCAATCTTTGCTGCTTATGGATTGATTTTAGCCGGATTATTGGCGACCAGTAATCAGGTTTCAACTTTTGAGCCTGTTGAAGTTAAGACTTTCATTATGATGTTGCCAATATTGGTGTTCTCGCTATTTATGCAGAAAATTGACGTCAAGAAATTGGCAGAACGTGAGTTGGCAAAAGACCAACCGGATGAAAAAACACTCGAAGCCCAACAGCATTTTATTCCACTCTAAACGCCTAAAAACTTGATAAACCGTTAGTTTCAGTCACAACTATGCCGGCTATTCATACCAACAAAGAAAAAAAATTTAACCAAGAAGATGCGGTAAGTCCGGTTATTGCAACTATATTGATGGTAGCAATTACGGTAGTACTTGCTGGAACATTATACGTGTGGGCAGCAAATCTCGCTGAATCAAATACGGATGGAGATTTAGAATTGTATACTTTTGATAGTAATGATGCTGCAGGTTCGCCATCCATGGCCACTGATGACAATCTTGCCATCACAACTATGACGCAGGGCGAAAGTATTGGCTGGGCTAGTCTAGCAGTCTCAGTTTCAGTCGATGGTGCAGCAGCAGTACAATGTGCGCTTCCAGGTCAAATCAATGGCGCCTGTATCGTCGTAGAAAGCGAAACTAACGATGGTGGGGTTTGGGCTATGGGTGAAGATATCACTATCCAAGAGAACGGTGTTGATTTGTGTAATGCTGCAGTTTGTGAGTTATCCATCAGTATAACCAATGTGCGGGCGGGTAATCCACTTGGCACAACCACAACAGTAACCGAGCAAGGTGGTGCACTAGTAGCACTACCCAGAATGGCTACCCAGGTCATCGGACCAGATGGTGGCTTAGTCGCTATTCAAGGTGCAACCATATCTATCCCGGCTGGTGCACTAGCAGCGGATACAGAATTGACATTCGAAGCATTAACTGCAGCAGATGTCAACGACCAAGACGTTAGTGGCTATGACATCCCAACTACTTTCTTGAAACTAACACCGCATGGAACAACGTTCTCACAACCAGTCACAGTTACGATTGCTGCTACATCAGGAATGCCAACAAATCCAACTATCTATACCAAGGCAGATGATAACTCAGAATGGGAAGAGTTTGTCGACCAAATTACCGTCAGTGGTAACACCATTTCCTTCCAAATTTATGGATTCAGTTACTACTTTGGTGCTGATGCAACAGCTGATGATGTTCCACGTATCTCATACTGGTGGGGTAAAGTCAACCAACACGTTGAGAATGGTCAGTGGACTACTGACCCTGACGGCTCATCCGGCGCTAATTTAGACATGGTACAGTATTGTCAAAAGTGGTATCCAGATACTGTATCTGTACTTGAACTACCAGAGCGTGAAGCAATCGTATTCTATAATGCTGGAAACAGCGGTAACTTCCCGACTATCAAGCCAGTATTCGAATGTGTGCAGCCAGATAATGGAACAGGTGGCGGCGGCTCTGGTGGCGGTGATCCCAATGCGTGCAGTGTTGATTCAGATTGTATGTCAAGCGGCTATTGTTTCAACGGCGTCTGTGTTTACAATGACCAAGATATGGACGGCATTTCTGATAGTCAAGATAACTGTCCAAACAATGCTAACGGTAACCAATTAGATACTGATGGAGATGGCGTTGGAGACATTTGTGATAATTGTCCAAATGATGCCAATACTGACCAAACAAATTCAGACAGTGATGTGTATGGAGACGCCTGTGATGCATATCCAAATGCCAACAATAATCCAAATATGCCGTGTATTTCACAAGTCGATCCTGTGTGCGGAATTGATGGAAATACCTATGATAATTCATGCTTTGCAATGGAAAATAATGTTCAAGTTGATTACAACGGACAATGTGGCAACTGCGTTCCAGATTGTACCGGCTGTGAATGTGGCGATGATGGTTGCGGTGGTATTTGCGGGACTTGTCCAAATGGAGAATCTTGTAACTCTAACCAGCTATGCGTAGATTGCCAAGTGGATGATGATTGTAGCACTGGCTATTGTGTTGCTGAAGAATGTGTGGATTGCATCACTGATTCAGACTGTCCAGCAGGCACGATTTGTGATGGTAATGGCGAATGTATCTCACAGGGCTATGGAGTTGTTACATGGGGTAGTTCATCGTGGGGAGGAGATAGCTCTGCAGTTGCGAATGAACTCTCAAGTGGGGTTGTTGAGATTGTCATGGCTCCTACCGGTGGAGCCGCAATCAAAACTGATGGCTCAGTAGTATCTTGGGGTTCAATAGCTAACAACATGCCACAAGCAACACAGAATCAACTTACATCTGGTGTAGTATCTTTGCAGCATACTGAATTCGCTTTTGCAGCATTGAAATCAGATGGCTCTGTAGTAACATGGGGTTCGTCTAATAAAGGCGGAGACAGTAGTTCAGTATCTTCTCAGTTATCGTCGGGAGTTACTGAAGTACATTCTACTGCAGGTGCTTTTGCTGCTCTAAAAAGTGATGGGACAATGGTCACATGGGGAGATTCCAATTTTGGTGGAGATAGTAGTTCAGTACAAAATTGGTTATCTCAATGTAATCAAGGAGACCAAATTATAACTATAGTCTCAGGGTATTCTGCTTTTGCTGCTACTTCCACTGCCAATTGTGACGGAGCTCAAACATTACACTCTTGGGGAAGTTTTCAGATGGGTGGAACTCATATCGACCCTAATTCGGTTCTAATGCCGAATTGGATAGTCACAGCAAATTCTCATTCATTTGCAGCACGCACTCTTAACAATCAGGTTGTTGCTTGGGGTGGACAATACTATGGAGGAGATTGTAGTTCATTTAATTGTCAATTAGGAAACGCAAACGACCCCGTTGATTTTTATTCCAATCAAGGAGCCTATGTTGCATTAATAGAAGACCATACTGGAGTGCAATCAAATTCTGTTGAGATATGGGGTTATGCAAGTCATGGAGGTAATCCAAGTAGTACAATACTCAATCAATTAACTACGGCTGTTTCAATTTATTCAACCGACTCCGCTTTTGCAGCAATTTTATCGGACGGCTCAGTAGTCACTTGGGGATCTTCAGGTAATGGTGGAGATAGCAGTTCTGTTTCCACCCAGTTATCTTCAGGAGTAGTAAATATATTTTCAAACCTCAACTCTTTTGTTGCCTTGAAATCCGATGGTTCACTTGTTACTTGGGGCGCCTCAGGTAATGGTGGCGACAGTAGTTCAGTAAGTAATCAAATTAGTTCCGGCGTTATTGATGTTGCATCAACATTATACATGCATGCTGCACTAAAATCAGATGGTTCAGTAGTAACTTGGGGGAATTCTAATGGTTATGGTGCACCTTCTTCATCGGTCAGCCAGCAATTAAGTTCTGGAATAGTTTCAATCGTTGGAGACCTGTATGCATTTGCTGCATTAGACAGTGATGGCGCAAATGTACCAGCAGATGGAACGCAATGTGATGATGGCGATTCAAGTACTACCAATGATGTTTATACTAACGGAGTCTGCCAAGGAACGTCGTCTAATAGTCCACCTGTTGTTTCTGGAGTGTATTTTGACTCGACAAGCTCAGGAGTATTCACATACACCACACATAATTGTTTGTTCACCGTTTCTGATGCTGATGGAGATACAGTAACTACGACAATTAATTGGTATGCTGATGGTACACTAATTGGTACAGGCAGTTCAATAACTCTTAATCCAGGAATAATATCAGTCGGAGATAATCTACGATGTCAAGTAACTCCTAATGATGGAACAGTGGATGGGCAATCAGTAATAACTGTAACAAATGCGAATTCAGTAGTTCAAAATAGTTCTCCAAGTATTTCTTCAGTAGTTATCGGATATTCAACTCAACAGCATACTTCAGGGACCTTCGCTGGAGATCAATTGACCTGCACTCCATCTGGAGCCTCAGACCTTGATGGCGACGCACTAACTTTCGCTTACGGATGGTATGTCAATGGCGCCTCACATAGTACGACACAAAATCTTGATACAACTGGCATGAGTTCTAGTGATGTTATTTACTGTTCTGTGGTTGCTAATGATGGTACAGATAATTCAGCCGCCGCAAATTCTGCATCGACTACAGTATACACTATTCACAATATCAATATTCAAAATATGGCTTTTGGTGAGAGTGTTGCATCAACAAATGGTGAAGCAGTTGCTTGGGGAGATGTTGATGGAGACGGTGACCTTGATCTCGCAATTGGTGTTCAAAACACACCAAATAAATTGTATTTGAATAACGGAAACTCTCTTGATATAACCCCTATTTGGACAAGTGGCGATTCGTTGAGTACCAATTCAATAGATTGGGGCGATATTGATGGTGATGGCGATTTGGATCTCGCAATTGGCAACATAGGCGGAGTGAATCAAGTTTTCCTCAATACAGGAACAACATTAGCCGCAACTCCTGCTTGGACTTCTAGCAATAGTGTAATGACCTTTGGTATAAAGTTGGGAGATATTGATGGTGATGGCGATTTAGATTTAGCAGTTGCTAATGTCAATTCACCAAATGAAGTGTATCTCAATGATGGAACAACTTTAGCAACAACACCAGCATGGACAAGTGCAAACGCAGTTGCTTCATACGAGGTAGAATTTGGAGACATCAATGGTGATGGTAATTATGATTTGATTTTTGGCAATAACGGGCCAAATCAAGTATACTTTGGTACTGGAGCCACATCTTATTTCCCAACAACACCAGATTGGACATCCTCCAACTCTCTATCCAGCCATGGAATAGAAGTTGGAGACATAAATATGGATGGTACCTTAGATTTAGTGGTTGGAAATAATAACAATAACTTGGAATTATATCTAAACACAGGTTCCACACTTGAAGCAACTCCTTCATGGGTTATGTTGGAGCAAAATGACACAAGAGACATCGCTATTGGCGATATGGATGGAGATGGAGACCTAGACTTAGCAGTTGCCAATCATGGTAATCCAAATACAGTATTTATCAATCATATGACTACAAGTAGCTACACCTTTGGTGCAGGACCAGATTGGATAAGTTCCAACTCTCTCAATTCTCACGGTGTTGCATGGGCTGATATTGACGGCGATGGAGACGAAGATTTAGCAGTTGCGAACCTTGGAGCGAAACCAGAAATTTATGCATCAACAGGAACAACCCTTACTTCAGCAGATACTTGGTCTAATTCAGTTACAATTACTGCTGGCGACATCATAATTTGGACAAATTTGGATTCTATGGGACACACAGTTACTGAAGATGGAACCACGCCGTCCTTTGATTCTGGTGTAATTGCTAATGGACAAACTTACACTCTTACTTCATTGTCATCCGGCATATACACATACCACTGCACACCACATCCCTCGATGACTGGAACAATCATTGTCCAATGATTTGTTTTGTAGATTAATACGAAGTGCAATAGTAGGGCTCGGTTCTGCTAAGGTTAGGCAGAGCCATGCAGTTCGACGGCAGACTCGGAATTATCAGTGGGCG
>CAXGZX010000061.1:0-8497 GCA_964014545.1 uncultured Candidatus Poseidoniales archaeon
TGAAGAGCGACATATTAGGCGCTGAGTAAACTTGTTGTTAATGTTAATCTTCAAAGGCCATGGCATTTGCTGATAGTATCCAGGCATCAGCACCATTCTATAGAAATAAACCAATGGTTAATTGGTAAATCTAAGACTTAATTTCGTGTTGCTCAGCATCTTCTACCAAGATGAATTCATAGTCGCCAGTCGCACTATCATAATCTATGCTTGAAAATAATACTTTCATTTGTTTATCTTCAAATGGATCGTGAAACCATGGTTGTCCGCCTCTGAAAATATCTAATATTTGCTTATATTCGAGCATACTCATGTTTCCAGTTATGGTGTAAACCGCAGATTCTGCTCCCTCATCGAGAAGGTCGTCACCCTCTGCACCCCTGATTACTGTTCTTTGCAGACGTCGCTTGATGGTCATGTGGACATTGCAGTTAGATATTTTATGCCAATCACTGCCAACCGTGGCTAAGAAACACTCATTCGCTTCCATATTTTCAAATTGATGAAGTCGTCTAATAGTAGTTGGGACTAAAGCCACAAACTTAGAGGAATGATTATCACTTGTTTCAAGGGATTACCATGTTGCTCTGCTTACTTGAGGTACTCATAATTCCGGTATTTAGCTAAGGCGAAATAATCTTACTAAGAATTACGATAGTATCGGTTAGTTTAATGCATAATCCGCAGTCCGCAGATTATGATTGAGGTAGACTGCTATCAGTGCAAGTCTAACAAGAATGAACTTTATGACACTGAAAATGGTCATAATCTCGTCAAATGTCTAGAATGCGGTCTGCTTTTTCTTAATCCTCGCCCTGGTCTTGAAGAGATCAATGAAGCATCTAAATCTGGCCTGCACAAAGGCGACAATAAATCTAAAAATTTCGGTGAATTTGATGAGAAACTCAAGGATACATATTTGTCGAGGCTAAATGATTTCAATTATGCCATCATGTTTAGTGAAAAGAAACAATATTCTTGGCTTGATATTGGTAGCGGACATGGAGAATTGGTCGAAACTTTAGCCAATTTTGGTGGCGAGTACATCGATGTTATGGGGATTGAACCAAATGTCAATAAACTCAAAGCAGCAATAGAAAGAGGCATTAATCTCAAATTCTTGGACTTAGAAACACATCAAGAAAAATATGATGTTATTTCTGCTATCGGTGTCTACAGCCATTTGCCAAACCCGCCAGAAGATATCGCTAAGTGGTGTGCAATGCTCAATGAAGGAGGGGAACTTTTGCTCCAAGCTGTTGATTCAGCAACTCTTTCACTAGAGAATCAGCACAAACCATATTCACTCCCCGACCATTTTAGTTTTACCTCTAAGAAATTGGTACTGCAATTATTACAAGAATTAGGTATGGAAGTAATTCAGGTGGAAAGTTATCGTTTGGCACAATATCCTGTCTTCAGTTATTTGGAACTTCTAAGGCAAATAGGCAAATTGTTCTTGCCAGGTCGTTCGGCTAATTTCAAATTCTCGCCTAAATATCCTGACGGCGATTTGTGGATAAGGGCTAAGAAAAGAGTACTCTAACTGGACTCTATTCTATAGAAAACAACCATTGTTTCACAGACTTTTCAGAACTCGCAAAGTTGCACTTTCACCAGCAGATAAGCCAGATATTCTGCGCATATCAGATAGTTCATTCCATTTTTCCAAAAGATTTCCTTCCATCCAGGCTCCTAGGAACCACGGATGAATGTAAGAAGAGCGACATACGGTTCGAGTATTGCCGAGGTTTGCCGCAACCGTATCAATAACCGCCAACATCGCTTTGTTAAGACCTGTCTCAGTTGTGGGGACAATCCAATCTCCCTCGCTCCACAGTTTTTGCATTGATTCTACATCTGGCAGTTTCTTTAGCCATTTCTTCATGGCTTGGCCGTCTTGTGGCTTTGAAAGGAATGCTAGACGCTCTGCGCATCTTGATGTAGCCGCCCAAGTTCTGAAGTTCTTGGCAGTAAAGCCTTCACCGCTATTGGCGCGGATATATTGGTTGATGTGCTCCGCTTTCAAATCGACCTCATTGCCTGATTCCGAGATGTACATAAATAAGTCTGCATTCTTTACTCCTAAACGATTGGTTCGTAGTATTAAATCAACAAGATGATCATCTTCGATAGTAATCTCCCAGTCCTTATCAGATTTGCCAGTAAACGAAAATACTGCATCATGACGCCCCTCGGCCTCATCTCCTCTGATATGCTTTAGGTGCATTGATTTGAGAGTAGTTAGGCCATATGATTCATTGGCTTTAGCATATTCATCACTGCCAACACGAATATTGTAGAGATCGATTAGTCGAACAACAAGTGCGGAAACTGTATGCAGTGACATGGTCTTTTCTGCTAAGTCCCGTTCTACTTGCTTGCGCAGTCGGGGTAGTTGTGAAGCAAAATATACCACATCATCATACTTCATTTCAGTAGTAATTTCAGTCCAATCTGAATGATAACGATATTGTAATCGACCTTTTACATCACGACCAGTTGCTTGAATATGGCCCCTAGCATTGGGACAAATCCATACCTCAGTCCACGCAGGGGGTAAAGCAAGTGAGTTCCAGCGGTTAATCGGGTCTTTATCATCAACTGGATTACCATCAGGTGCTAGGTACTGCCAAAGGTATTCATCTTCTTGAGTAGCAATATTTTGACGTGATACTCCGGCCAAAGAAGGGTCGCTACGAACTAAAGTTGCTCGCATCAAAGCTTCATCGGAATCGATTGGCACAAATCCATCGGTTAGCCCACAGGCGATGAACTTAGTGGCATAAGGCCAAACATCTACAGCATGAATTATTGTTGATTCTCATCAATCGCTTGTCTTTTTCTTTCAAGATAAATCATTACCGCCCATACGGCCAGTAAAATCCCCAAATTGGTAAACCAAATTGACGGTTCCGACCATCTAGTGCCATCATATCGCCAATCTGATATCGGGTGAAAAACCGGGGTAGGGAAAAATTGTGCGGTATGACTTGGAATATCTGTTACTATGTTTAATAACCAAGGTAACCAAATCAAAAACGCCTGTTTCTTAGCACTCATGGTGGCCAAGTAAAATCCCTTGAGGAATCTAGGTGTACCGTATTTTTCTAGATACCACCATGTTGCGAAGAAGAACACAATCACCGTTATTGAACTATGACTCCACTGATAAATCTCCCAAGAAAGTGGGTGAAAATCTGCGGTAACAGTAGTGTCGTCAACAGTTGGATTTCGATGGCCGGTGAAAAGTGAAATGATCATTACGGGTAAGAAAGCCATCAAGTCAGGAATCACTCCCATTGCTCCAGAGAATCTACCTTTGATTTTTCCATGGGTGACCGCCATTCCCCAGAACCAATGTGATATTACATCCATACTACTAAGTCGTTGGCAAATCATTGATAAAATGATTGTAAATTATTCATGTTAACTAGAACATGAAAGCATTGAACATCCAACTCGATGTCTTGCCCATTCTGGACGCTTCCGGAACCATTTTTCATCAAACTCGGGTTGTTCAGCATAAGGTTGCTTGAGCAATTGGTATAATTCTTCACAAATCGAATAATCACCTGCTTCAGCACCATCAATCGCTAGTTGAGCCATCCAATTTCTTAGTACATATTTTGGATTGACTTCGTTCATTTTATCTCGATTTGGAACGCCATCAACTCTCTTCCACCACTTATTCAACCAAACATTCCACTCCTTTACTGGGATGTTATCTTGGTCATAAAATGCTGCTTTTAACAATGTTATATCGGGCTGTTCAACGGAAGATAATAGTCTAAAGAAAATGGTCATATCTGTCTCCACTTGTTGAAGCAGCGAGGTTAATTCATCAACTAGAGTTTCATCAGATTCCTGTAAATTTTCCATGCCTAACTTTTCTAACCACATTGAATTTTGTAGTTCGCTGTAATATTGATTGTAACGTTCTAGTACCTGATATAATAGTTCAACATCATCCATTAAAGGTGCGATTGACTCCAATAATCTAGCGACATTCCAAGCTCCAATTTGTGGTTGCTGGTCATATCTATAACGACGTCTTGAGGAATCTGTGGTATTAGGAGTCCAATCATGGTCATAATTTTCCAACCATCCGTATGGTCCATAATCGATAGTTAATCCATGAATTGACATATTGTCGGTATTCATTACGCCGTGAACAAAGCCAACTCGCATCCAATTAGAAATCATTACCGCGGTTTGTTCTGCAACATGAGTTAGCCAATTGACGCGTGCATTGTCATCAGCCACGGAATGTTGGGGAAAATGATTCTTTACGGTGTGTTCAAGAAGTTGCCTCAGCGCGTCATAATTTCCATCGGCAGTATGGATTTGGAAACTTCCGAAGCGAATAAAACTTGGAGCAACACGGCAGACAACAGCACCAATTTCAGGGGCTGGGTTGCCGTCATACATCACGTCCCTAGTGACCATTTCTCCAGTTTTGACCAAAGATAAGGCTCTGGTAGTTGGGACATTTAGGTGAAACATAGCCTCGCTACACAAGAACTCTCTAACCGATGATCGTAATACCGCCTTGCCGTCAGCAAACCGGGAATATGGTGTAGTTCCAGCGCCTTTCAGCTGTAATTCTAGTACTTCATCTGGCAATTGTACTTCTCCCAAAGTTATTGCTCTGCCATCACCTAATTGGTGAGCCCAATTACCAAATTGATGACCACCGTAGCGCTGAGCATACGGCTGCATACCATCTACTACACTTCCTCCACCTAAGACTAATTCATGTCCTCTTTCTAGTTTTAATTTGTCAGCCATTTCTTTTGACCACAGGATTAATTTTGGATTTGGTGGAATTGATGGCTCTACTCTAGACCAACAGACTCCAGGTACTTGTCGGGGTTTGCCGCCAATCTGTTTGTCGCCAGGAGTCTGGTCAATAAATCGGCTAAGCCACTCTAGTTTTTCCAACCCTGTCACACCCATAGCACCAACTCCAGTGTTTTGAATTTGTGGATTGAATCAGTTGATTAGATTTTCTCAATGCCAATTTGATGTTTGGCTATATGTTATTCAGATTCTTGGTTGGCCATAAATTCGGTGAAATCTTCCTCGTTATCAAATTCAATAACTAGCGGAGAGATTTCTTTACAATCCTGACATTGATACTGTTGTCCTGTCATAAATCCTAGATATGGATATACTCTGATACTAAAACAAAAGGCACAGATTCTAAAGGACATGATAGGTGATTAGTGGTTTACTATATGATTACTTGTCAATAACTATCAAAACAATGATTTATATCATCAAACAATTAATGCGTGGTATGGCAAGAGAATGTAACATAGACGCAAGAGGCAAATTTGTTCGCCTCGTTGGAGGCTCAGTATCGGTGTTTGCCGGAATAGTTGCATTCCTGCTGATTGTTACTGGCATCTTACCAGAAAATATCTTCACCACCGCCTCAGTAGTCGGAATGTTTGCAGGAGGAGCGCTTGGAATTTATGAGGGAAGATCCGGTTGGTGTATAGCACGAGCCATGGGAATAAACACTCCGATTTGATAATCGAAGTTACCTCTAAACCGCCAAAAAGCCATCTTTTGGACGATAAGCATTGGTTAACCTTATACCATATTTTGCAAATTTAGTGCTGATGGGGTGCACTATATGGAGCGGGAGCAAGGGACGTTGACTGAAAGTTTTTCAGATTCAGTACTAAAACAAGCAAATAATCAAAGTAGAACTACAGAGGAGATTACTCTCCAGGTAAAACCTCAACCAGTGGTAAATGATGATGCTTCATTTGCCAGCCTAGCAACTCGTATCGTTGAAGAGGTAGTTGCGACTAAATCACCATCAGCATTAGCAAAACAAGTTCTAGAACGGGTTGGCATAGGTAATGAGCTAAAACCTGTAGAACCACAAGTATTCAACGGTCACTTGCGCCATGTTGGGAAGCGAGCAAGGAAAGTTGTTCGTAAGCAAAATCAAAGTCAGCAATTAAAAATTAGGCGGGTCAAGAAAACCCACCGTGGCCCACCGCCAAATCTTCGCAGAATGGGTGCACCACCAGAAACTAGAGTGCGCCCTGCCATTGGAATGGAGGATGAAACCCGTCGTTCTGCACGAGATTTAGACAATAAGCGTGGTAAATCAAAAAGGAAACGACGTTTGTTTAGACGATAATATTCTACAAATCGTCAAAAAGGGTGACCTTCCCGCTTAACTTGGTGAGGTTATGGATATCGCTAATCCTAGTGAAGAACACGCAATGCTACGCTCAATGGTAAGAGACTGGGTAAACGAATTTGTCGAACCTCAAGCATTTGAGCACGACAAACATGAGCGCTTTAACCTAGATTTACTTAGATCAATGGGTGATATGGGACTGTTGGGTATTAGTGCACCTGAAGAGCATGGTGGTGCTGGACTAGACGCAACTGCTTGTGCAATAGTTCACGAAGAGCTTTCAGCATCAGACCCAGGCTTTGCCCTAGCATATCTGGCTCACGCGATGTTATTTGTCAACAACTTAGCATTCAATGGTAATGAAGACCAAAAAGCTCGAATCTTGCCGAAGGTTTGCTCCGGTGAATGGATTGGTGCTATGGCAATGTCAGAACCGGATGCTGGTACTGATGTCTTAGGATTAACCACTAGTGCGGTACAACAAGATGATGGGACTTGGAAACTGAATGGTCGAAAGATGTGGATTACTAACGGTTGTTTAGACGAAACGGGTACTCCAGCTGATGTTGTTTGGGTTTATGCAAGAACTGGAACTGATGATAAAGGACGAGTTCAACTGTCAACTTTCTTAGTCGAGGCAGGTATGCCAGGTTATTCAGTTGGGCAAAAAATCTACGACAAGACTGGCATGAGAGCTTCAAATACGGCAGAGTTAGTATTTGATGATTGTATAGTTCCTGCTGAGAATCTAGTTGGCGGACTTGGTGAATCATTAATTCACATGATGTGTAACTTAGAAGTTGAGCGCCTAACTCTTGCTGCAATGTCTTTGGGAATCGGTCGTAGATGTCTTGATGAAATGAATCGTTATGCTACTGACAGAACTGCATTTAGGAATAAAATACGAGACTTTGGCCAAATTCAAAAGCACATAGGTGATTCGTGGGCTAAGTATCGTGCCATGAGATCCTATATTTACGACACCGCGGCAAATATGCAACTTGGAAAAGCCGGTCATCGGTTGGATTCTGATGGTGTCAAACTATTTTCTTCAACCGCAGCGAAAGAAATTGCTGATTCGGCAATTCAAGTAATGGGTGGCTACGGTTATGTTGGTGAATACCACGTTGAGCGATTGTGGCGTGATTCTAAATTATTGGAAATTGGTGGTGGAACTATAGAATCGCATCAAAAGAATATCGTCAAAGACTTATTCAAGAATCCAGACTCAATTAATCAATGATTTCTTGTTCATCGGTTATTCCTACTAGATTTTTGGTTGATTGCCAAACTGAAGCAATCATACTTGCGGCTAGTAATAGCCCAATGGCAATAACTGTGCCCCATACCCATATGTTAGACACTGTGGTCATGGTTTCATCATAAACCATTAAACCAAGAGATGTAGTGATTCCAACGGCTGCTGCCGTTTGAAACAAAAGGAGCTTCGGCAGTCGAAGCATATTAGATGATTGTCCTAGCCTTGATAACATGTACATTGACCATGTCATAGCACCAATTCCCCAAATTGGTATTTCTGCCGGATAACTATCCATTATCAGAATTGCGCGTTCTGAGATGAATTTGTCGGCCCCAAACAATACTACAATCCATACCAGTGAGGCTCCAAGAAGATGAATCACTTCTCCCATAACCGGTGAAGTTGTAGTATTAGTCTCTCTTTCTTGCTTTGGTTGAGTGGTGGTGACTTGGTGGACTTTTGAATTATTAGTTGATATTGCTTTATGTCGACGTTCTAAATGATCAATCCGTTGTGATAAACGCTGCATTTCTTCAACAATAGTAATCATTGTTTCATTTTGTTCTGAGGCAATTTCCATCCTCTCATTTTCAAATTCAGGCAAGGTGACCATCGACGGGACATCATCAAATAGTCCCGCTTCTGACAATTCAGTCTTAGTTTGAGCCAACTTCTCTTGTTTCTTTTGTTGACGTTTTTCCTTTTGCTCAGAAATCGTAGCCTTGATTGAATTATTGGTGTTTTCAACCATTGATTTGGTACTATTTGCTACCTTTTTGGATAAAATACCAAGACGCTTTTTGGTTTTATCCAATTTTTCAGATAATGTCGATGGCTCACTATCTGTCATAGTCACCCATTAGGGGTTTATTTGTTAATTATTTGCCCGCCTAGTATCCCACAGGAACGGGGTCAATCATTCTCCATAGATACCATGATGCTGCAGTTCTATATGGTGACCATCGCTTGGCGATTTCTTCTACATCATCTTTTGATTCTGCCTGTGGTGCTAATATTTTGACAGCCTTAACAAGACCAATATCACCCACGCTAAATACGTCAGGACGCAT
>CAXGZX010000062.1:0-8218 GCA_964014545.1 uncultured Candidatus Poseidoniales archaeon
TTGCCAGGAACTTTTCGGCAGGAATTTGATTGTCTCCCAACTTGACTGAAAAACTGGACAGAACATCGCCAGAAGCTGGCTCACGTAATGGAATTCGTCCCATGCGTTGGATTTCTTCAAGATTTTTGTACATTCGACGCTCCCTTGCCTTAGCAGCATTATTGACGAATTCATCTCTGGTATTACGGGCAATTAATGTCTTTACAGTACCTGAACTCTGTCTGGCAGTACGTCCACGCCTTTGTATTGCTCTTATGGCGCTTGGTACCGGTTCATACATCAAAACAAGATCAGCAGATGGGACGTCCAATCCCTCTTCCCCCACAGATGTTGCAACCAATACATTTACTTCTCCCGAGCGAAATTCTTCAAGTCTTGCCAATTGCTCTTTTTGTGTCATGCCTTTTTGCTTTCCACTAGTAGCTTGACCAATGAATGGCGCCACTTTTACTGAATCAATATTTTGCAATAGCAGATTGAGGTTTTGTACTGTGTACCTATATTCAGTAAAGATAAGAATGCGTGAATTTGGATTTTGTTTCAGCCGATTAGTTATCATGTCAACCACTTGGTTGACTTTAGGATGTATCTCACCAAGTGTTTCAGCGGCTTTCCTAAAACTATGAATTACTGGTTTAGCAATGAATCTATTTGTTCCCCTACCGCCAGTTCTGCCTTCATCTTCGGCTTTGTCAAGAAATAATGTAGCAGGTATTACTCCCTGAGTCTTGAGCAAGTCTAACAGCATGTGCATTCTACGAACATCAGATACCTTGCGTGCAGCATTGTAACCTCTGGCGTCTCTACGGCTAATTGCTCTACTAACCGATTGCTGGGCATCAGTAATAATTTTTGAAGTTAGATTTTTTACCGGCGCCATGAAACCCATTCTCTGCAGTGTTTCAACTTCTGTTGCTTGATATTCCTGCAAAGGGTAAATGAGCGTCTTTAATGTATCAGGTAGGTCAACGGGAACTATGTCGTTTTGTAATTCAACAGCATATGGTTTCAACATTGCCTCATTTCTTTTTGAAATGTCAAGTCTGTCGATACCCAAACGTTTGGCAACCTCTAGTATCGATGCCTTTGTGGTCCCTGGGCTCGCCGTAGCCCCTAATGTGTAGCCATCAGGATTTGCAGTTAGGAATAAATCTCCAACTTGAGCATAAGGGTGATTTCCAGTAGCATGATGAGCCTCATCAAAAATGAGCAACGCAACGTCTTCCAATGCAATAATGCCATTTATTGCATCATTTCTAATTACTTGAGATGTAGCCATTAAGATTTGACCGCTATCCCATAAAGCACGCCGTTTATTTGGTGGTGTTTCTCCAGTATATCTTACAATTAACTTAGGATCGATGTTAATCATCTCTCGAGCCATTCGCTGCTGCTGGTCAACCAGCCCAGTAGTAGGGGCAATTAAAATTATTTTTTTGTTACTTAATCGAAGGGTCTCAGCCATTAGCATCCACTGCACTGCAGTTTTGCCAAATCCAGTTGGCATTACCATCAAACATGATGCTGTCAAGGCATTTCTCAATGCCCTAACTTGATATCCTCGTGCTTCTACACCTTCTTGTAAAAGTGGGTGTATCATAGTAGGCATCAATGGCTCTTTTGGTCGAGGGTTCAAAAGCATGATGATTAAAATCACTACACATTAACCTGTAAAAAACTATCATTACACTCTCATATAATCGATTGACAGAAACGCAATACTGACCGAACCACTCATATATGATTGGTAAGTCGGATGGATGCTCAAAGGTGAGTAGCCAGACACAACGGGCCATCCCAAGAGGACCCCGATAGTCTTGTTCCGCAATCGTTGGAACGAGGCGCAGTGTCACGGCCACTCCTATCTGGAGAGCCCTCGTACGCCCTCTCGGTGGGGCCCCTGCGCTGTAAAAAAATAATGGAGGAATCCCAATGGCGAAAAGAAGTCACCCACGAAGAGGTTCGATGGCGTTCAGCCCGCGTAAGCGTGCCAAGCGTCCTTTCGGACACGTCAAGTCGTGGCCAAAAACCGAAGCGAGCGAAGTTAGAATACAAGGATTTGCTGGATGGAAAGCCGGCATGACTCATATTTTGGCTCGTGATTTAAACCCAAGAAGCCCAGCAGCAGGACAAGAAGCAAGAATTCCAGTCACTGTTGTAGAATGCCCAAAGATGAGAATCTTAGGCGTTCGTGGATACCAAATGACTCCCTATGGCAAGCAAGCTGTTGGTGAGGCATGGGCAGATGCAGGAATGATTGCTGATGCATTTAGCGATCTATTCAAGAGATTGCCAGAACGCAAAGAGCATGACGCCGACAAACATTTCGAGAATCTTGAAAACGCAGACTTGTGCGAAGTTAGACTGATAGTAGCGACTCAACCAAGTCAAATTTCAGGAATACCAACAAAGATTCCAGACATTATGGAAGTTGGTCTTGATGGTGGAAACGTAAGCGAACAACTAAATTTTGGGAAGGAAAAGTTCGGCGAAGAATTTTCATTCGCTGATTGTTTCCAAGAAGGCATTCTTACCGATATCGTAGCCGTTACCAAAGGATATGGGTGGCAAGGTGTCATCAAGAGATTTGGTGGTAAACTTCAATCTCACAAAAATTCAAAGAAACGCCGACAACATGGAAACATGGGTGACTTCGGTACCGGATATGTAAGAAAGACAATCCGACAAGGTGGCCAAACTGGATACCACCAAAGAACCGAATACAACAAGAGAATCATGCGAGTAGCTAATCCTGAAGAACACGCAATTACTCCATCTGGTGGATTTTTACACTATGGTGAAGTAAACTCAGATTACATTTTGGTAAAAGGTAGCGTACCTGGTCCTTCAAAGCGTTTGATTAGATTTAGAGATGCTACTAGAGGAAGCGACAGAACTCTTCACGATTACGAAATCACCTACGTAAGTACAGCATCCAAGCAGGGGGCCTGAAGATGAAAGTTGCAGTAAAAGATATTACCAACACAATCAGTGCTGATGAATTAGATGCTGGAAGACTCCAAGATACTTTTGAGATATCAGTTTCAAACGGGTCAAAAATTGCATTACCAGACTCGTTTGCTACTCCTCTGCGCGAGGATTTAGTCAAATTAGCAGTAGCATCTAGCCGAGCAAATCGCAGGCAGCCATACGGTTCGAGACCACACGGTGGTAAAAGAAAGCCAATGGCTGGTATGAAGCACTCCGTCGAATGGTGGGGTAAGGGTAGAGGTGTCTCAAGAATTATGAGGCGAACTGGTCAAAAGAGAGCTGCTCAAAACCCTCACACACTTGGTGGGCGAAGAGCGCATGGACCCAAGGTTGAGAAAATCTGGGCTCGTAAATTAAATCAAAAAGAGCGAAGACTTGCAAGAGATACCGCACTTACTGCAACCATTGATATGGATATGGTAAGTTCTCGTGGGCATCAAATTTCAGAAGAAGTATCAGCTCTACCTATCATATTAGGTAACTATGTAGAAGTTCGAGACGGCAAGAAAGAAGAGTTTGATTTCGAATCTTTCAACCATGGCTCTGCAACTCGTAAGGTTCTAGCAATTTTCAACGGACTTGGCCTAGGTGACGACTTGCAAAGAGCAAGAGAAGGAAGAAACATTCGTGCTGGAAAGGCAACAATGAGGGGAAGGGTCCACAAGACTCCTAAATCCATACTACTTGTTGTCAAAGAAAAATCAGGATTAGCACAAGCAGCTAGAAATCTACCAGGAGTAGATGTAGTTGCTGCTAAGGATCTAAACGCTGAAGACCTGGCGCCAGGTGGCGCACTTGGTCGTTTGACAGTGTTTACCAAATCCGCTGTGGAGGAACTCAACTGAGGTGTTTACTATGAATGCATACGATATAATCATACAACCGTGGCTTACTGAAAAATCCATGGAAGCTAGATCAACTCAACAAAGGCTTGAGTTCATCGTAAGAAGAAGTGCATCAAAGGATGAAATTGCCAAAGCAATAGAAACAATCTTTGATGTTGAAGTAGCTAAAGTCAATGTTAGAAACAGTAAGCATGGAAAACATGCTTCAGTAAAACTGGCCGAAGGCTATGACGCAGAAGACGCAGCAATGCGCTTAGGAGCATTCTGAGGTGATATAATGGGTAAGAGAATACGTGCACAGAGAAAAGGTTCCTCACCAAGGTACCGTGTAAGAAGCCATAGATTTCCTGGATCAAACAGAATGCCTCGTGAAAACGACATCGTTGGTGAAGTAACTGAACTAATCCACAGTCCAGTTCACTCCGCTCCACTAGCCAGACTCAAACTACCTGACGGCGATACCACATTAGTGGTCGCAACAGAGGGTCTTTCTGTGGGTAGTAACGTAGCAGTTGGAAACAATGTTTCGCTAAGACCTGGTAATATTACTAGCATTGGCAACATACCAGAAGGTACTGCGATTAACAATCTTGAACTTAGACCTGGTGATGGTGGCAAAGTTGCCCGTTCAGCAGGAAACTCCTGTTATGTTGAAGCCAAAATCGGTGAGAAAGTTCGTATCAGAATGCCTTCAGGCGCACTCAAAGAATTGCCAGCAAACTGCCGTGCAACTATTGGTGTACTTGCAGGACATGGAAGAGATGAGATGCCTCTAAGAACTGCTGGTGCTGCATATTACAAGGCAAAGGCAAGAGGAAAATTATTCCCGCATGTTAGCGGTGTTGCAATGAATCCAGTCGACCACCCTCACGGTGGAGGAAATCATCAGGCTGTCCACGGGCCGAATTCGGTTGCCCGTGGAACTCCACCTGGTGCTAAAGTTGGTATTATTGCGCCAAGAAGAACCGGTAGAGGCCGTGGAAAGAAAATTTGAGGTGATTATGTATGGCACGAAAGAATAAGAAGTCCTTTATGACCCCAAAGGCCAGTAGAAGAAAAGCAAGAAAGCGCTTGTCTACGACAACTGGCCGTGTCAAGAAAGAATTTACGTACCGTGGATATACCATGGAAGAATTATCACAAATGGAACTTTGGCCATCTGAAGGATCCGACAATTCTATCATAGAATTGTTGCCTTCAAGAGCTAGAAGGTCCATAGGCCGTGGTATGTCTGTGGAAAACGAACATTTCCTTGACCGAGTAAGAAGAAACAGTTCAACAACTGTAAGAACACACAGAAGAGATATGCCAATTCTACCAGAATTTGTTGGTCGAAGAATCGCAATTCACAATGGGCAACATTTCATCGAACTTGATGTCAAGCCAGAAATGATTGGACATTATCTTGGTGAATTTGCTCTAAGCAGAAAGAACGTGGCCCACAGTGGCCCAGGTGTAGGTGCTACCCGTTCATCAAAGCACGTAGCATTGAAGTGAGGCGAGAAATATGGCAAAGCAAAGACAAATGGATCGCAGAACCAAGAGGAGACAACTTCCTCAGAAAGGTTTCACTCAACTATTACAAGGAAGCAGAATTGCTTCAGCAAGGGCAGTCAATGTTGACATGCACGTAAAGCACTGTTTTGAAGTATGCAGAGCAGTCAAGACCATGACTGCTGGAAGCGCAATTGATTATCTAAACGAAGTCTTGAGAATTGACTCAGACAGAGCAGACATTAGAAGAAAAGCAGTAGCAGTACCTTTCAGATTAGGCAGTGGAAACAAGAAACGCAAGCGAAGTGGACCTTCAATGGTCGGTCATCGAAAAGGTGGCGTTGGGCCAGGTAGATATCCAGTAAAGGCATCAAAAGCAATAATTAAATTGATTCAAAGTGCTATGGACAATGCTCGACACCAATACGAAGATATTGATGCTGAAGAGATGGAAATCACTCACATTGCTGCACACAGAGGCCAAATTCGTCGTGGATGGATCCCTCGGGCTAGAGGCCGTGCAACACCATCTAACCACTACCAAGTCAATTTGGAAATATTCCTAGAAGACTTCAACACGGTTGAAGACGAATTGGAGGATGAATTCTGAGGTGAATATCATGGCTGGAAAACAAAGTGTACTTAGAACAATCGTCAACAGAAATGTTGAGAGACAACTGGTCAAGGAATTCTTGATGGAAAATACCAAATCAGCAGGATTTGGTGGATTAACCATCAGCAGGACTCCTAGTGGTACTAGTGTAGAGATTAGAGCAGAAAAGCCGGGAAGAGTAATCGGTAAGCGAGGAAAAATAATCAACGAACTCCAAAAGAGGTTAAATGATGAATTTGAATTGTTTAATCCAAGGCTTTCTGTTGAAGAAGTAGATGAACCGACTCTAAACGCTCAAGTTATGGCACAGAAAATCGCCTCTGCACTTGAGCGTGGATGGTATTACCGAAGAGCCGGCGCATCCGCAGCGGTCAACGTTATGGAAAAGGGTGCCAGAGGAGTAATTGTCACTGTAGCCGGTAAACTGACCGGTGCTAGAAACCGAACCCAGAAATTTATTCTTGGCCACGTAAAGTATTGCGGTGAAACCGCATTACAATTCATGGACAGAGGCTATGCAGTTGCTGTTAAGAAGTTGGGAACAATTGGTGTGACTGTACAAATCATGCGTAAAGGAACTAAATTGCCACACGAAATCGCCGTCTTTTCAGAGGAAGAACTCCGTATAAGAGATGAATCTGAAACCACAGAAGTTGAAATTGTCGAGGAGGCTAGTAAATGAGCTACGTATCCAACAGAGAGATTGCAGCTATGAGTGCAGAGGCAAGAGATGCTCGTCTTCTTGAACTTCAAGAAGAACTTCTACAACTTCGTGCCGAAAAATCACTAGGTGGTACTCCTGCAAGTATTGGTGCTTACAAAGCAACCAGAAGAAGTATTGCTCGACTAAAGACGCACATGAATAACAACTGAATAACATTGGGAAGGAGACTGAATACAAATGAGCGGAATTTGCAAAGATTGTAGTTTACCCAATGAGTTATGTATATGTCAAGAAATAGCAAAAGAACAACAATGCGCAATTTTGTCAACAGATAGAAGAAGATACGGAAAAATAGTAACAAAAGTAGAGGGTTTGGAGGATTCAGCGATAGATATCAATCAATTAGCTAAACTACTCAAAAATAAATGCGCTGCAGGTGGAACAGTAAAAGGACGAACAATCGAACTACAAGGGGATCACAAGAAGAAAGCAGCAATAGTACTCAAAAATAACGGATTTAATGTGGAGGTGAGATAAGATGAATGTATACAACAATAACTGGTTAGGCAAGACTCTTAATGTGATCTCCTCGTTAGATAATACACTTGTTGGAAGGCAAGGTATGGTTGTTGATGAATCACAAAAAACTATCACCATCAAAGAAGATGGCAAGATGGTTAAACTCGGTAAAGCGAGTATCAAATTCACAATTACCGACAGTGATGTCGTAATAGATGGGACAATGGTTGGACAACGCCCTGAAAACAGAGTCCACCGAAAATATAGGATGGCTTGATACCATGCGAGATATAGGAATAGATGTAAGACCACCCACCGGAGAGTGGGACGGAGACCAAAACTGCCCATTTTATGGAAGCCTGCGCCTTAGAGGACAAGTTCTCGAAGGAACAATTTCTAAAATAGGAATGCAAAAAACAATTACTTTAGAGAGAAACAATGTACGATATATGCAAAAATATGAGCGATTTGAAAAGCGCACTAGTGTAGTATCGGCCCATTTGCCATCTTGCATCGGTGATGCTAACATCGGCGATTCAGTCAAGGTAATGGAATGTAGACCACTTTCAAAGACGGTTTCATTCTGCGTTGTTGAACTAAACGGTGGTGAGGCTTAATGCGTGGAATTGCAGGAAGACAGACCAGAGGTTTACCAACCGCTGCAAGACTTAATGTTGCAGACAACACTGGTGCTAAAATAGTTCAAATCATCAACATTTTGAAACTCGGTGGTACCATGAGGAGATATCCTGCAGGTGGCGTAGGCGATCTGGCAAAGGTTTCAGTCAAGAAAGGAACACCAGATACTCGTAGGCAGATATTCGATGCGGTTATTATCCGTCAGAGGCGCCCGTTCCGCAGAGTTGACGGTACTTGGGTTCAATTCGAAGACAACGCTTGTGTCATCACCAATGAAAAAGGCGATGTTCAAGGTTCGGATATCAAAGGCCCAGTTTCTAGAGAGGCAGCAGAACGCTGGCCACGTATTGCAGCGAATGCAAAACAAATCGTTTGAGGTGATAATATGGTAAAGAGTATGAAACCAGGAAAACAAAGAAAAGCCCATTTCAATGCAGCAATGCATGAAAAGCG
>CAXGZX010000063.1:0-8195 GCA_964014545.1 uncultured Candidatus Poseidoniales archaeon
TTTTACTCGAAACGCTGCCAATTGAGTTAAATGACGCATTATTCCCCTTTGTTCGTCAGTTCGCTAATCACGACAGAGAGTGGTTTGACAAGCAACAATGGGACAATTTAGGCCAATGGTTAGCAGATAATTTGTCTAGTCAAGAATTCAAGATATGTATGAGAAAATATCCACAATGGTTTACTGGTGATGCACCGGTTACTTTCCCAATTACTGAATAATTGGTAGATGCTTTACTGAGGGCGCAATTCCAAGGTCATCTGGGAAAAACATAGTTGCTTCTGGTATTGGTATTTGAGTAATTTCTTGACCAACTAAAGCAACTCTACTTGGCTTAGAATCAGATAATATTTTCCTTCCAGTTAGTGGGGCAATTTTAGCTGAGAAATCCATGATATCATCATGGCTTGGCATATTTTCTGCACTGAGGTTTTCCCTACTATTGCCAACAAAAACGTAGCCTTTGTTTTCAATAAAATCAGGGTCTGCACGATTGTCTAATGCAGCAAACTCTCGAATGTGTTGGTCACTCATGTTGATCCCCTTCATCAATGTGTGGCGAGAGACAATTCTAGTGTCTAGAGACGGCATTAAATCGATAGTTTTCTCAAACTGTTCCCAAGAGCGTTTATTCCATTTTGGTTTACATACTTCATTGAACACTTTCTTATTTGGTGCATCAACTGAAACATATAATTGAGTTGGTAATGGGTCTAGGCGTTCTAGAACTTTGGGAAATGTTCCATTGGTAACCAGCATGGTAGTCATGCCATGCTTATGGCACAAATCGATATATTCGCCAAGCCTAGTGTAAAGTGTTGGCTCACCGTTCAGTGAAATAGCAACGTGCTTAGGATTTTGTGCATCAAGCCACTTTTCTCTGGGCACTTTTGGATTGCCACCAAAACCAGAGAGTAATCTCCTTTGTGCTCTAACCGATTCATAGAGGAGTTCAAGCGGGTCTTGGTCGGTTAACTCTAGAGTATCCATATGAGGCTCTCTCCAGCAATAAGTACAAGCTAAATTGCATTGGTCTACTACTGGTGAAGTTTGCATACAATTATGACTGGCAATACCGTAAAATTTGCCTTTGTAGCATTGTCGGTCACGCAGTAATGATTCTTTTGTCCAGTGGCATATTTTCACCCCACCGTGCTCACCCACGATATGATATCGCTGCTTCTGTAACTTTGCTTTTAATGCTAAATCCATGCCCACGTGAACACACTCCTAAGCCGTCTGCCTCGGTTCCTTACGGTGTCGGGTTAGGCTGGGATAACCAGTCGTTAGCCACCTTGGTTATCAAAGAAACTCATCTTTGGCATAATCTTGTCAAGGGCTTTGAACTTGTCCAAATTAACAAAATAAGGTTGCTGCTTAGGTGTTGAAAAAAATACCTACTTTTATTATTGCACCCATGTGTTGGCAATTTTACCGCTGCTTAATATACTCTAGGTGCATAAAGTAAAGTGTAAGAGGGAAGGAAATGGACCGAGAGTTAGAAACCTATGTTGAACAAGTAATAACCAAGCAAGATTATCGTAGTGGTATCTTCTTTAGTTGGAAGCAAATGATCGTTAACGCGATGGCAGATTTTAGATTTGGAGCCGATGTAAGAGGGTCCCATAGTATCAGAGGTGGCAAGTAATGGATGATTATTTAGAAAAGTATGTAGAGAACGCAATTGAACAACAAGTATACAGAAACGGGATTGAGTTTTCTCCTTCTTGGATTAAGCGGATATTTTCTCGTCGAAACAAAGCCTGAGAATGCTAACCTCAATAACTGACGGGTCGATAGCCCATCATGGTAAGGTGGCTTGTCCAGACTTTGGGGTTGTTCACTCCGCTGGTAACTATCATCGGTATACTAGCCGGTGGTTGGTGGACTGCGTCAACTCTAGTCCTGGCACTAGTGGTATATCCGATTCTAGATCTACTGCTAGGTGATAGTTCCGAAACTGACTCGCTAGAAGAATCTCGGGCGTTTGATTTTATTGTCCACACGCACGGAATATTAGTTCCCGTAGTTATTGCCACATTGCTTTATCAAGCATATTTTGAATATAATTCGTTTATTTGGCTGGCTGCTGTTTCAGTAGGTCTATCATCAGGTGCATCGGGCATAATAACCGCTCATGAACTAGGCCATAGAAGACCTAGATCACGAAGTTGGTGGTTATCGAGATTGGACTTGTTGTGTGTGTTATACCTTCATTTCACCGTTGAGCACAATCATACTCATCACAAACACTGGGCCAAACCAATAGACCCTACCTCTTCTCCGTGGAAAAGAAATGTCTACGTCCATTTTATCAGGACAATTCCATTGCAATTAATGGGAGCATATCGGGCTAAGCCGAAGGATTTTAGATATTCTATGTTAGTTCAGTTGACCTTACTGGTGACGTTGTTCATCATATCACCGGTACTACTTGGTGTGTTTTTACTTCAAGCCATAGTAGCCATATTTTTACTTGAATTTGTCAATTATCTACAACACCACGGATTAGTTCGTGGTGATAATGAGCGACCAAATGCAAGTCACGCTTGGGAAAGCCGTAATCGGTGGTCGCGCTGGACTCTTCTAGAGCTGCCCCTCCATCCATCGCACCATTTGAGGTCTAGCACGCCATACCAAAAGCTAGCAGTTCATGACGACTCTCCACAACTGCCAAATGGTTACTATGTGATGTTTTGGACTGCGTTAATACCACCACTTTTTCATCATCGTATGAAGAAAAGTTACGATAAGTTCCAAAGCAAGTTGGCGAGTAGCAATCCCTAACACTCTTATAAATACCAAGACTTGATGCAATTGCCAAGGTAGATGGCGAATGTTAGAAGTAAAAGGTCTAACCAAATCTTTCGGCTTTGGAAGTAGTAAACTCAAAGTTTTGAAAGGCGTCGATTTAGAGTTAAAACGAGGCGAATTAGTTGCTCTGATGGGGCCATCGGGCTGCGGCAAATCAACACTACTGAACATTATCGGCGGATTGTTGCCAGGTGACGGCGGAGAAATTAATCTCAATGATCGGAAATATGGTCTGAAAGGCCCTTCGAGTGTTGTCGATGTGCGCAGAGAATTAGTCGGCTGGATTTTTCAAGACTTTCATTTGTTGAACAATTTAACCGCACTAGATAACGTTGCTATGGCGTTAGAGTTGTCAGGGGTTAGTGCTTCACAATCGGAGGAAAGAGCGATCGAGGCACTAACCAAAGTTGGCTTAAGCGACAGGATGCATCATATTCCAGACCAATTATCCGGTGGTCAGCAACAAAGAGTGGCAATAGCTAGAGCAATTGCTGGTAATCGCCCCTTGTTATTAGCAGATGAGCCTACTGGAAACTTAGATATTGCTAGTGGCAAAGAAGTATTGCAATTATTCAAAGATCTGTGTCATGATGAGGATGACCCAATTTCAATATTAATGGTCACTCACGATCCAGAATTGGCATTAAACGCCGACCGTATGTTGCTGTTAAAGGATGGAACAACCGAAGCCTCTGACATCCGTACAGCATGGGGTCTTGACGACTTGGATGGTGAAGAAGAATGAGTGAAGAGGAAGATAAGTTCGACCCATTCGCAGCCTATGTGGTTCCTAAAGTGGGTAGAATTGAACGATGGCGCAGACGGATTCGTGACGCTCCAGAAAACATACGTTTAGCCTCACAAAGTGCATGGCGAGGTCGCGAAAGAGGCTTGGCTGTCGTGGCAGGGGTATTTTTAGCATCACTTGTCATAACCACAGTGTTGTCTTACGGAATTGGGCTATCACAGATATTTTTTGATGAATCGCTTGACGGTGAACCTATAGATGCTAAAGTGGAATTCAAGAAAGCACCAGCTATCGGCACTTCGGGTTGGACAAATAATACCAGTGTGATGCAGGATGTATGTTCTGAATTGATGCTAGAATATAGCACTGAATTAGCCGACTGTACGGTGATTTTTGGCCGCCAAGGAATTCATAGTGGTGGATTTTTTAACGAGGATTTCCTATTCGCTCAACCACTAGAGATGCGTTCAATAACCGATAGTGATAATCCGTATTGGCTCAATACGACCTGGAAATATCCCGAATTACGTGAGGACGGTCCACCAATTTCTGATTACCGTTCAATACGGCTCATGGGTCCAGAAGCCTTCGACGGAGAATTTGCCAAACGGTTTGGTGCTAATATCATTCAGGGACAAGGAGAATGGCCATCACCAGAGAATATGACTGATCAAAGAGGCGTCATCTTACCGTCAAATATTGCATCACAAGCACGGGCTGAAGTCGGGGATGTACTCGACGAGATTACCTTTGTTTACGTTATAGATAGCGAATTCTTTGATTCAGGTGGAGTGGATTTAGTCGAGAACTGTCCAGGTATAGCCTCTGCATCTGAAAACGGCAAAATCTACTGTAGGATGCCAATGACAATCACCAATATGACCGTGCTTGGGATTTATCAGCCATGGGATTTAGGCAACCCAACCCTTGGTCCAAATCCGATATTCACTACTTGGACGGTATTATCTGATGAACAAGCTGGAGTTCTGATGGAAAAAGACCACATCTACCTAGGAATTGCAGTAGACCGTTCCCAATTACCAACCAGTTCTACTGCAGATGCCACAGAATGGTTAGACAACCTAAAAGCCGACATAATGAGTGAGAACTATACTTCAAGCGAAATTGAATTATTCTACACCGATATCGTTGGTGGAACCATAACCTTCCTCAATATTTTCCTCGCTCTAATCCAGATTTTTGACTACATTGTCATGGTGCCTATTGTCGTAATGTCTCTGGCAGTTTTGATTTATGGTTTGATATTGTCACTAGAACAGAGGCGTAAAGAAATCAGCATACATCGGGTTATTGGTGGAGACAGTAAAGGATTACAGGGCATGGTATTACTCGAATTAGCAGTATTTGCCTCAGTAGCATGGCTCGCAGGCTATCTGCTTGCAATGTTTACCGTGGAGATTGTCCTCTCTGCAGTGGGCTTTATGGAGTTTAAGACCGGTGATTATAGTATAGACCCAACGCTGTCCTTTGGGGCTACCATGTTCACCGCACTAAGCACGCTTGGTTTGGCATTGTTATTTGGTCGAAAGCGTGCTAGGAATTTTA
Source organism: uncultured Candidatus Poseidoniales archaeon (assembly GCA_964014545.1). GTDB lineage: Archaea > Thermoplasmatota > Poseidoniia > Poseidoniales > Poseidoniaceae > MGIIa-L1. Next base: position 5,129 of record CAXGZX010000063.1, read on the forward strand.
TTGAACTAGAGATTGAAGATGGAGTCAAAGGCTCGTTAGAGAAGGTCGAGCCAAAATATTGGCTACATTGGACTTGTTTCCTGATTGGACTGATTTCAGTAATCGATACTTGGATGGAAATGAATGGTAGTGAGTACGGGCTGGTTCAAAACTTCTTTTTCGAAGGTCTCCTAGGGTTATTTGGGCCATTCTTATTCTGGATTGGCGGTGCACTTATCCTTGGAAGAGTTGGCGCCAAAGGTCCACAAATTATGCAGTTAATATTTGGTCGAACCAAGTTGCTCAAAGACGTTAAGCGCGGATTAAAGGGTTCAGGCTCAGCAGAATCAGTCAATCGACTTGCAGTAATTATGTTGCTGACTTTGTCCATCGTAACCCTTGCCGCAGTGCAAGGTTATACCGGTACTTTAGTCGATGAAAGAACGGTTGATGCAACTGTTGGTTCAGATCTCCAAATTACCTTTGAAGATTCACTCAATGAAACCACGGCTTTAGCGATCTTTGACGAACTTTATGATGGTGATAAAACCGTTACAGCAACCACAATACCCAGTTTGATATTACGTGGTCCAGATAATGATTTAATACAGACATATGTGATTTTAGACCAGTCATCAGCAGTGTTGAATTGGAATGAACAATCAATTCCTGGGGAGGATTTGTCAGCAGCATTTGACCGCTATGCTGGTAGTGGTTTCACGGCTGGAGAAGATTCAGCCTATACTCTAGACTTAGCCGGTGCTTCAATAGGTAAAGATTCCAATTTAGACGATATCCTAATCAGTGAAGCTGATGAAAGAAGTAAGACGGTGACTATGACTTATGAGGAAATTGACTACCGAGTGATACAAGGTGGATTTTCGTTAGAAAATTTATCCGATATGTCACAACTATCAGAAAATATGGACCAGATTTTGTTTCTGCAAATTATGTATGCTGATATGATGGATATTGATTTGTCAGAAGTTGATTTCTCTAGCCAAGATATAAGTTTCCGTGACTTTGGAAGAACCGACTTCTCTGGTGCCGATTTATCACAAGCTGATCTTATTGGAGCCAACCTCAGTGAATCATTAATGGTGACTGTCGATTTATCCGGGGCAAACTTATCTGGGGCTAACCTCTCAAATGCTCTCTTCTTTGAATTTGGTGAAGGAAGTTTAGCAGGTGCTGATTTATCAAACGCAAACTTAAGTGGCATCTTTGGTGATATTGATTTATCAGTTGCAAATGTGGATAATGCAACTTGTCCAGATGGTACTACTGCCAACGCTACTGGATGTCATTACAAGTATAATCCAAGCCCTACTCCGTTACTGGAACCACTATTCCTGATTGGTACCCAAATAGAATTTATCACCACACCTTTCAACGTTTCAATAGAGTATATGGGGCTACATGAATACATTCCAGGACTTTCTTCCCCATTAATAGCAGATTCAGTTATTATTGGTGAATCTACATGGCGCAGTTTCATCGGGAACGATACAGCAGACAGACATAATTCAACCAATTGGATCTATCAAATAGACGGTCTGAGTGGTGATGCGCTGCAGGCATTAGGTTCTAGAATCGAAGCAGATTCACGAGTCGCTGAAGTCAAGGATTGGACTAGCGAGCATGAAGCAGTTGAGAGAAATGGGGGCCTGATTTTCGGCACTCCTGGATTACTTTCACTGCAGTTTGTCGTTGCCAGTATTGCTGCTGTAGCATCTAGTTTCGTATTCCTCTCATTAGTGTTGAATCAGCGTAAGAAAGAATTAGCAGTCTTGCAAGCTATCGGTGCCAGTCCTACGCAAATTTTGCGACTGGTGCTGTTTGAGATTTTATCAATCATCATGGTTTCAATGCTACTTGGGCTTGTTTTGGGTATCGGTTTAGCCTTCTCATTCAACGGATTCTTTGATGTATTTGGTTTCATTTTCCAATTATTTGGTGGTGCATCAACCAACATAAGTCGTGAACTAGTTTATCCATGGTTTGAACTAACCTTGGTATCACTAACGGTATTTGCTGCGGTGGTTGTGGCATTATTGCTGACTACCAGAAGGGCACTAAAGTCTGACCTAGCCATGGTCTTGAAGGGGGAATGAAAATGGTTGATAGTATTCTTGAAGCATCCTCATTATATCACGTCTATCAGTCAAAAGCCGAGGATGGTAACGTAGTTGCACTGCGTGGCATTCATATCGATATTAAAGCCGGTGAAGCGATTGCTGTGGTTGGGCCCAGTGGGTCTGGTAAGTCTACTTTGATGAAGTGTCTTGGTGGTTTGATGAAGCCTAGTTCAGGTTCAGTGGTAATGGCAGGTAAGAACATGACAAGGCTGAGTGGTAAAGAACTAGTTCACCTACGGCAAAAGACGGTATCGTTTATTTTCCAAGAAGGCAATTTGTTACCCGATCTAAACGCTCGAGACAACGTTGCTCAACCACTTAGACACCAAGGTATGTCTTCTCGAAAGGCGCTAAAACTTGCAGATGAGATGTTAGACCGTTTGGGTATTTTGCCTAGAGCAAAAGCCTTGCCTGCTAAATTAAGCGGTGGAGAACAGCAAAGAGTAGCCATTGCTAGAGCGCTTATCACCAACCCTAGACTGATTCTAGCAGATGAGCCAACCGGCGCATTAGACCCTATTACCAGCAGAGAAGTATTGGCATTATTCAAGGAGTTGCACGAAAAAGATGGAGTTTCATTCCTCCTTGTCACTCACTCGAAGGAAGTAGCCTCATTCGCCGACCGTTCACTAGAGTTGCGTGATGGAAGATTTGTCGCTGAACATGGCGTTGGTGTGGATGTTGAAGATCTGAGCAGGAACCGTGAATTGATTATTGATGAAACTGGTACGGTAACATTGCCTCCTGATATTTTGCTTAGAATTGGCGGGCCGGGTAAATATATGGTCGGCGATATTGATAATGGCCATCTCAGTTTAACCGGTGAAAAGATAGCCGCAATTGGTAAATTAGAATTGGCAAAGGTCTGTCCTGCTTGTAAGTACGATTACGGTGACAGCGATGACCAATTATGTCCGGCTTGTGGTTCAAGTAGGCCAATGGTGGAAGTT
>CAXGZX010000064.1:0-8170 GCA_964014545.1 uncultured Candidatus Poseidoniales archaeon
GTGGCCAAATCGATGGTGTGTCGTGGCATCCTGATGGCGGTAAAATTGTTACCGCCCATACCAGAAATGATGAAGGCGTTTACTTTTGGTATGCTGATTTAGATGAAGACCAGGACGGATACAATACCTATGACCAAGGTGATGGTGTCGTTGACGCTTTTCCAACTGATGGCAGTCAATGGAATGATACTGATGGTGATGGTTATGGAGATAACCCCGCACCCGCAACCAATCCAGATGCTTGCATAAGTCAATTTGGCACTTCAACGCAGGATCGTTTTGGCTGCCCCGATGCCGACGGAGACGGATGGTCTGATACTGGTGATTGGGCACCAAATGATGCCGAACAATGGGCTGATAGTGATGGTGATGGTTATGGCGACCAATATTATTATGATGTAATCAATGTAGTATTTCATACCAACCAACGTGGTGACGCTTTTCCGAATAATCCTACCCAATGGAACGACAGTGATAGCGATGGGTGGGGCGATAATTATAACGATGAATCTTGGGAGGTAAATCGTGGCTCTGCTTGGCCAGGACTATTGATAATTAATGCCACACAAGTAGATAAATTCCCGCTTGATAACAACCAATGGGAAGATACTGATGGTGATTGGTACGGCGATAACCAATTTGGGGATGATGCTGATGGCTGCCCCGATGTATTTGGTAATTCTACAGCAGACCGGTATGGTTGCCCAGATACGGACGGCGATACTTATTCTGATCCAACTGCTAACTGGGGCAGTATATCTCAAGGCGGATATTGTCAGGCTGACGGTGTTCCACTAGATCCAACACAATGGTGTGACCGAGACGGCGATGGCTATGGCGATAATGCAGATGGCAATTCGCCTGATGAATGCCCAGATGACAAGGGGTATTCATTTATTGACAGAATTGGTTGTATCGATACCGATGGAGATGGTTACTCAGACCAAGGAGACCCATTTCCAAACGATGCTTCACAGTGGGAAAATAGAGATGGAGACTCACTAGATTGTGGCGGTGACAACCAAACCGGTCTAAACCCTGATGTATTTCCCGATGACCCTACTCAATGCAAAGATACCGATGGTGATGGTTATGGAGATAACGCAGCAGGCAATAATGGAGATGTATTCAAAAATGACCCTACTCAGTGGTCAGACTTTGACGGCGATGGTTATGGGGATAATAACCAAACTGGAGCGGTGAACGGAGATATCTGCCCAACTAGAGCCGGTAATTCCCCAAATCCACTAACTCGAGGCTGTCCTGATACTGATGGTGATGGTTTTGTTGACCCTGAAGATGCGTTTCCTGAAAACCCACTACAGTGGTCTGACCAAGATGGCGATGGTTATGGTGATGAGGTAAATCGGCCAGGAGGAGATGATTGTGTTGACGTATTTGGATTATCAAATCAAAATAATCGATATGGCTGTTTAGACTCAGATGGTGACGGTTGGGCCGATGTAGATGACACATTCCCGCAAGATGGACAGCAATGGGTCGATACTGATGGTGATGGTTACGGAGATAATTACCTTTGGACATTGACATTTATTGAAGACCAAGATAACCCTGACAGGATTATTGAATTAAGAGAACAAAATGGCGACGCTTTTCCTGACTTTTCAAGTGAGTGGAGTGACCAAGATGGCGATGGCTACGGAGATAATTTTAGCGATGCATTCCCGCTTGAAGTAACTCAATGGATTGACCAAGATGGCGATGGCTATGGAGATAATTTTACTGGCGGTGCATTCCAACCTGACGATTGCGAAAAGGTGCCAGGTCAGTCCTATCGGGATGTGTTTGGTTGCTTAGATAGCGATTTAGATGGCATGAGCGATACTTCTGATCCTTGCCCATGGGACCCTGAAATCTTTGAAGGGCGAATTGGTAATGTTAAATGTTCAATTACCGAGGACCCGAACTCAGAAAGTAATCTCCAATCTGATTCAAATAATGATGACCAGAGTTCTGTGTTAATCTACTTAGGAATCGCTATTGTTGTACTCCTGTCGGCAATTATTATTGCCCAGTTCTCCAAAACCTTAGCTAAAAGCAAATCTAAGAAGGAAAAACTCGAAGAAATAATGGTGAATGATGCCTTTTCTGAAGATGGAGAGCGACGGACTGCTTGGATTGACTATTACGTTGCTAACGGACAATTAGATGAAGCCAAGGCTTTGGGGTGGGTAGAGCAGAGTACTGCAGAATTACCTCAATGGAAACAATTTGAAATTCAACAGCAACAAGAACAAGATGAAGCGATTCCTACCATGGTTAATCTTGATGACATTCTATGATCGCTGTGCTTCTTGTCGACGAGCCTTAGCAGCAAGATCGTCATCAAATGAAAGAAATGGTAGACTTGCCCATTTATCATCGTCTTCAATAGCCATTAATGCCTCGTTTGAATTAATCACTTTCGATAATTCCATTACAGTTGGAGTAGTTCCATCCTGCAATTGATATTGATGACCAGGCACCACTAGATTAGTTCCTGATATGTGTGTAAAAATTGTTTGTAAATATTTTAGCGATGCACGCTGTTTACCCTCATCTCCGCCTAGTAAATCAGTTCTACCACAACTCCTCAGAAATAGGCAGTCTCCGCTAATTACAATGCCGTTACCGATGAACACTACATGCCCTGGAGTATGGCCTGGCGTGCAATGAACGGAAAATTCTAACTCTCCTATTACACATGTTTCAAAAGAATGTTCGTTGTGTCTCCACCATTGAACATACTCGGCATTATAGCCACGTTGTTGTTCTAATTCATGGCACCTAACTACTGGCGAAAATACCGTACTGTTAACCAATGCTTCAACCCCTTTGATATGATCCCAATGGCTATGAGTTAGCCAAACTTGGTCGATTTGAAAGTTATTATCTTGACAGAAATCTTCCCAGAACGAGCCGTCAAAAGGGTCGACAATACAGGCTTTTTTTGTCTTACGGCAAACAATCAAATGATTCAAATTATCCCACTGCCCAAGTTGCTTCTGGTAAACTTGGATTATATCATTACTCAATATTAGATTGGGGAGTTTCACGATGTAACCTCGCGTTCCCGATGACCGCTGGTCTTTCAAATGATGAGTCCTACTGTGTACCATGGCGGGAGGGGCGCGAATAGTAGTTGCTTTGCTCGCCGGGTTGTTGTTAATCACCGTAATCCCTCAATCAAATGCTGAGTCATCTAATACCAGTGATATAGAGTTGAAAATAGACCCTACGGGTGTAAATGAATATTATGTTCAAGGCAGTTCGATAGAAATCAACAGCTATTTGCAGAATAATGGAAATGATGAGACCATTCATAATAACCCTTCATGTGATGTTATTTTTGCCGTCTATGATACCAGTGAAAATTTAATTTACGATTCCCAAAATAATTGTCGCAATCAAGTGCAAAGTCTCTTTGTTGAAGGTGGGGGAATCGTAAATATGATGTCTCATGAATGGAACTTTACAGGATTCAACAATCAACCGTTAGAAGATGGCGAATATACGATTTTGGTTAGACACAGCATCAAAAATTTTGAGGATCGCATCGATTTCTACTTTTATGGGGATAGTAATTTCCCCGAAAGTTTGGAACTGAAGTACAATCTAAATCAAATCCCTTCAAAAGACGGTTTTGCAGGAAATTATCTGCTACAAGTTTTGGCTTACAACCCGACTCAAGAAGTGATTAATCTAACCTCATCTGGATGCACAATAGTATCAAAACATCTCAATAATCTCCAAGTCATTGACCAATGCTTAACCGACAGTACACACATCTCACCGTATGAAAACATCTATGTCGGTGGATTTTACATAAATTTAGAAGATAATATTTCGACATATCAAGATATCGAACTTTACGCCTTGGGTATGGAAACTAAAACCTACATCACAGTTGGGGACTCTGTAGAATATCCAGTCAACTACAGCAAGAAATCTGCTGCTTCCTCAACGGTATTTCAGACTAGGCATAATGCTCAAGAAAACGTAATCAATTTCTATAAACTTCCCGATCAGGACTCCCTAGGACAAGAGAGTGTAGAGGAGATAATAGTCTGTGATGTGTCTATCTCAATCTACTCTGATTTGGGTGAGTTGGTATCTCATAGTAATTTGGCTGAATGTCAAAACGATGGTCAATCCTACTTTTTAGACTCATGGAGTTTAATCGATGATGATGAGTGCCATATTGATTTTGGAAAATATACAATTGTGTTTGAAGAAGGTGAATTTTACCAAACAGAAGAATTTTTCCACGATGTGAAAAATACCAAAACAGCCTGCTACAAGACAATTCCTGATTTTTCCGTTTCAAGTATCCTAATTGATGATATGATAAATACCGAAGTGAAAATTACTCACGATGGTAAGCCAATAAGGATATACAACGATTGTTTGATTGTTATTTACTTTGAGTCATCCAATAATTTCATACATGAATCAGAGGAAAGTTGCCAACACAATCCTGGTAGTTTCTTGACACCATCTAATGATTATACAACCTTGGCAATTAATCCATTCCAAGATGATTATCCCAATCAGGTTAATATTGAGAGTAAAATAAATCTCGGTATTACTTTATATTCTAGCCAAACAATGAACCGATTAGTCGGCGACGTTAATTCAATTGAGGAAAACTCGATTATAGTGGAAGGCAAATGGAGTAAAGTAAGTTACCAAAATCAAACTTGTTGGATGCTTTCCTCGCCAAATCAAGTTTACTTTTTGCCCTATCAGAGCTCTATTGATTCATGGGCGCCAGAAGAAAACTGGAATGGACGCTACCTAGCAAATAAAATCGATTCAAATAACGACCTTTGTTCAGTATTTAATCTACCCTTGATAGAGATAGAAAAAATATATTCAGAACAAGATTCCTTACTACTGGACTCCAATGAACAAATAGAGGAAGAAAGTGGTGGAGTGGCAATAACACAGATTGCTGTTGTCAGCTTAACTAGCACCTCACTGATTCTAGGAATGCTGGTGTTTGTGTCCAATACTGAAAGCCTTAGAATTCCAACAACTACTGCGGGGCTGTGGCTGTTAGGATTAGTCGGGAAGACTCATGAGACATCCGATGGGCGTTTCCAACGGGGCCGGTTAATCGGTTATCTAACTGCCAATCCGGGATGTCATTTTAGAGCATTGATGGCGGCATTAAGTATGAGTAATGGACAAATTACCCACCACTTACGATTATTAGAGAATCAAGAATTAATTTGGCGAGTCAATGATGGAAGATTTGTTAGATATTATCCGTTGAATAATTCACTATACCCTGGTATGAATCCTGAAAACTTACCCGTGCCTTTGCTCTCACCCGACCCGAAAAGTTTGCAGGGTAAGATACTCACACTACTTGATGATGAGCACCAATATGGTGATTTCCCTACTCAATCTGAATTGGCAAAAAAATTAGAGAAGAGTCAGCAACTAATTTCTCACCATCTAAGAACCTTACAGAAATATGGCTTAGTTGAAAAGCGTAAAATGGGTATTAAAAATAGATATAAATTGACTAAAGAAGCGATCTTCTTGTTAGAAACCGACATAGAATTTGTCAAACTTAAAGAATAGTTTCAGTTCGATAAACTCCGGTAAAATCAATTGACCAATCTATATGACTCCAGCCCTTATCCTCGAGTAAAGTTACTATTTTTTCTCGATCTGATAAATTATTAATGACGATGCCAACAACTCCGCCACCACCTGCCCCCATGGCTTTCCATGTCGAAACTAAATTTTGTTTGGTTAATTCAGCAAGAACTTGGCGAAATGGTTGGTGGAGTTCTTTTCCAAGCATATCAACTGCAATCATTACTTGATTTATCGAGGATATTACTGCTGTTTTTGACTCATTGGAAATTGCTGATGCCATATCTAGGCCGGCTTGCCTAATCATGTCTAGAGCACTAGAAATCTCCTCATCTCCATTATTGTAGCGCGTCCAAACACTCTGGTGTAACTCACCAGATACATGAGTAATATGACTGTTAAACAACAAAATATGATTCTCAAGCCAATTACAAAATTCTGTTGATGGTGAAAGGGGGGTTACTTTGACTTCTTCATTTACAAAAGTAAGATGGTTTATCCCACCTAGTGCACTAGCCCACTGATCTTGCCTACCACCCCTATTGCCCATTAAAGCCTCAAACTGGTATGCAATTTCAGCAGATTCAAGAGAATCTTTTGGATTAGACATGATGGTTGAAATTAATCCCACATTCATCGCACCACTTGTGCCCAATCCCGAACCTGTTGGCATATCCGTTGAATATGACAATGATATTTTTCGCTCATCATCAATAATCATCTCACTTCTAACATATTGATTGATGGCGATGTTGACCACTTCTCCAGTTTTATTCTGGCAGTATACTGGGACATCTGTCCAACCTCCCGCTAAATCGATTCTTGACGGCACTCGAACCTCAATTCTGCGACCCATGACTAACCTAGGTCAAATTGGTTCTTCAATAGTGGGTTTGAAATGGCAACTTATGGTGGGAGTAATATTCCGGAATGGAGGTGCCCCCTTGAATTACAGTATCCAAAGCGTCAATGAAGATTATTGGCAAATGCGCTGGGATGAAGAAAAGATTTTTCATGCAAAGATAAATGATGGAAAACCCACGTTTTATTGTCTTGAAATGTACCCATATCCTTCTGGCAAAATGCATATGGGTCACGTTAGAAACTACTCGATTGGCGATGCTGTTGCCCGATACAAGAGAATGACAGGTCATGATGTATTGTATCCAATGGGATTTGACTCATTTGGCATGCCAGCGGAGAATGCGGCAATAAAAGAGGGGGGCCATCCTCATGAAATAACCGAACGTAACATGGCTTCAATAACCAAGCAAATTAAGAGAATGGGATTTTCTTATGATTGGCGAAGAATGATCAAGAGTCACGATCCAAATTATTACAAGTGGAATCAGTGGTTTTTTACCAAATTTTTTGAAACCGGACTGGCATTTCAAGAGTTTGCTCCAGTTAACTGGTGTAATCCTTGTAACACAGTTCTTGCAAATGAACAGGTCAAGGCGGGAAGGTGCTGGAGATGTAATGGACCAGTTAAGCAAAAAGAAATGAGTCAATGGTTTTTGGACATTCCAAAGTATGCACAGGAACTGGTTGACGGCTTAGATACCATCAATTTCCCTGAAAATGTTGCGGCAATGCAACGTGATTGGCTTGGTCGCTCGGAAGGTGCGGAAATAAACTTTGAAATCGAAGACTCAGAACAGACTATTACCGTGTTTACCACCAGGCCAGATACCTTGTACGGTGTTACTTTTATCACTCTGGCACCTGAACATCCGTTAGCCGAACAATTAGTCTCAGGAACTGAATTTGAGACGGATTGGCGGGCTTTACATGATGAAGTATCAGTGATGACTGAATTTGACAGAATCAAAAACATGAACAAAAAGAAAGGCGTACCTCTTGGGAAGTATGCAATCCATCCGTTAACTAGCGAAAAAATTCCAATTTGGAGTGGAAACTTTGTCATTGCATCTTATGGTACAGGTGCAGTAATGGCTGTTCCAGCACACGATGAGAGAGATTTCGATTTTGCCCAAAAATTCTCCATACCCATCAAACGTGCACTTGTGATGAGCGAGGGTGGCGACGAAGCAGCTGAGCTTACAAAAGCCGAAACTGAATATGGTTGGATGGTAAATACTGGCTCGAAGAAGTTTGACGGGTTACATGGCCAATCAGCTATTACCGCGGTAATTGATGAATTAGTCAAGCATGGTAAAGGGGAAAGAAAACTAAATTGGAAAATTCGCCCTTGGTTAATATCAAGACAAAGGTATTGGGGTACTCCAATACCAATAATTCACTGTGATGAGTGTGGTGCAGTTCCCGTACCTGAGGAAGATTTGCCGGTTGAACTGCCACGAGACATTGTGTTCGGTAAAGGCAACCCCCTTGAGACATCAGAGGAATTTATGCAGGTGAAGTGTCCTAAATGTGGCAAAGATGCGCGCAGAGAAACCGATACTATGGATACCTTTGTTGATTCTTCTTGGTACTTCTTGAGGTATACTGATGCAACAAATAATGATGAATGTTTTTCCAAAGAAGCTGCAAACGATTGGATGAATGTGGACTTTTACTGTGGTGGTATCGAACATGC
>CAXGZX010000065.1:0-8138 GCA_964014545.1 uncultured Candidatus Poseidoniales archaeon
GACCTCTATCAACTAAATCAGTGCAATATAAATCTAGATTTGATAATACCAGCGGAGGTGTCTGGTCGGGTACATTCAATATCACCGAAAGAACATCTTGTTGCCTAAAGGTGTTAATGAAGGTATGAAGGTACTCCGCCAGCATTCTATCTTCGTTGTAAATAGCTAGGGCATTAACGCTATCAATAAAGACAAAATTTCGTTCAGACTGATTTGTTTTTAGGATATACAGGGTCCTAAGAAGGATTGATTCGAGCATAATCGGGCTATCGACAAAATGGACGTTATTGTAAGGAATGTTAGTGCCACCCAGGATCCCAGAAGAGACTAAGTCAATGAATTGAATTTGGGAAACATCAATCCCAACTGACTCAAAACCTTGGATTACTTCAGCTGCACCTCGGCTTGCAGAGATGTAAACGCCTTTCATCTCAAACATTTGTAACAGAGGTATTAGCGTACTTGCTGTAACCATAAAAGAATTTGAATTGCCGCACCTTACTTGAACTGAACTGTTCAGGGATACTTCAGTCAACTGATCGGCAATTCCTTGATCTAATTCAAACATCTCACGAACCCCATCTATTCAAATTGTCACTTATTGCGCCCCATTTGAGCATTGGAGTCAGCATAACACCCAAAGGCGTTAGTTCAATTGCATGTTTTGCCCTGCTATGAGAGGTTCCACGCATTTTTACCACTTGTAAAAATCTCAATAAGTGACCCATACGTTCAATATCGCCAAGAACGATAATCCCATCACATATTGCTTCTTCAACACCAAATGATGACCAGTGAGCGTTTTCTGTGGCAGAAGTTATTTCAGCAATTAGGATTGTTGTGCAACCAAGTGTTGCGAGTTTCTTACCAAGAGTGAACAAGAAATCTCTGATCAACTGTTCTGATTTGATTTTATAGCACAGTGTAGTGACCGAATCAATTACCAGTCTTGTTACACCGATAGTGTTGACAATATCTACGATAGACTTGATTAGCGAGTGAACGTCATCCAAGTCAAATGATGCTTTTTCCAATCCAAGCCATGAATATAATACATCCATGTCAAAAACGTTGATCAATCCGGTATCAACCATTTTCATATCGAAAAAGCCGAATTGTCGTATGTTTTCCAATAACTTTACTGACGGCTCTGTTGCGGTGAAATGCGCACATGCTTCACCAGCATTGGCGCCACGAACAAGAAATTCCATTCCCAAAGTTGTTTTTCCTGAACCGCAAGTTCCGGCAGCCAGAACTGTAGACCCGTAAGGGATTCCACCACGTAAAATCTCATCTAGCCCATGCACTCCTGTTACACATCGGTCACGGGAGTACATACCAACTGGTTGCATGGGGAACGACACTCCTAACGCGCTGAGGTTCATGAAGCATCCGATTATTCAATCGGATTGTAGCCTATAAAATCAAACCAAATTGACAATTCCAGGGGTTGGTGATGATGAAATCTGCCAGTCAAGTTGCGTGGGTGGAAAGATTGGCGGTGTATATTCCAATGATTGGCTAGGGGTGAGGAAAAACCCAGAATCTCCACCCCATTCGACCCTCATTACTTCAAATGGTTGGAATTCGCTTAGTTGAGTATAACTTAGGATTACTACTCCCCCGCCATCATCAAGTAAATTCAATTGACCGACTCCTAGGAAACCTTCCCCACCTAAATCAATTACATGGTCTGCTAAACCGACATCTTGGGAACTAGGGTCACCGGTCATAACTGTCGTAGATAATCCCGAAACAACGCCCTCAGTCAACAATAAATTGCTGTTTAGATTTGGAGATATATGAGATAAACTCCAACCTTTAAGGTCAAGGGCAAAGTCATTTGGATTATACATTTCAAGCCATTCAGGGGCCCCAGATACTGAGCGTGGGCTGATTTCTGTGAGTATCAAATCATTTGTACTTCTACCCCCATTGTGCACCTCTAAGATTATCAAAACCTTTTCTGACCCTGTTTGTAATTCCTTGAATGCGGTTGAAGATGCTGACGCAGTCCCTCTTTCCGTGCCGCCAGAAAACAATACTAGCCCGTCTCTTGTGGGAACATCACTTTCAGTAATTTTAATGCTTAAGTAAATGCTAAATGATTCACTCAAACCCAAACCAGCTAAAAGGCTGCCTTCTGTGACATTGTGCAAAGCAGATATTCTATCAAAATCTAATGAATAGCCAGTCATTAAACCTGCCATTACAACCCCGGAATTTAATTCTTCAAGCGATTTTTGATGCCATTGAGATGTTGAATTTTGATAATCATACGATCCATCCTCAAACACAGGAACATACCAACCCCCATCAGATGTTAAGCGATCCACTCCTTGTGCTGCTGAACGATCTAGTCGGTCTACTGAGGTGTCATTGGAGCCCATTTCCAATTGCGCAAGTGACAAAAAAGCAGTCAATATCATCAAAAACAAGGTGAATGCTGAAAGAAATTCAATTACTGCCGTCATACCTGCATCATCTTTTCTAATTGATGAGTTTGGGGTTGACACCATGTATATGCCAGCAGCAACAGATTCAAGAGTTTGCCGGATGGGAATTTGATAAATACTTAATTTTAGACATTTTCAAGCGTCTTGAAGCGATGAGTCTTTGAATGTCAATTGTGAGGAGGTTACATGGATGAGGTAGTTGCTAAACAGAATTTTGTACAAAAAATCTCACTTAACACCGTACTTTTTATGATTTTTGTCGCATTTTTCTCGCCGAACTTGATTGTAGGAGTCCAAGCATCATCTAACGGAGATTTATCAATAACTGGCTCAAGTCCAGCAGCAGATGATTTAATACCCGCATATACCTCTAGTACTTTTTCTGTAGATATTGAAAATTTAGACTCTTTGCAATCAACACCTAGAATTGTAAATTGGTATGTTTGCGAGGGCGTCAAACTTGCAAATACTTGTATTAACACCGCTACTGAAAGTGGATATATTGACATAAACCCGCTATTGCCGGGAGAAAATGATACATTTTACTCTGGGACTGAATTCTATCCAAACGGATTTAATTCTACTTTGACTGTTCTGTTTCAATTCGACCAATTTGACTTTAACCCTGGTAATGACATCCTTTCAATACAAATTAATTCTACTAGAGAATTCACTGATTTGAGTGTCGAGGCTGGTGAAGATATTATCTCTGGATTGGATGAAACTTCAACCTACCAAGGCAACACAATTCTCAACAAGGACACTAATTACAGTTTACAATACACCGGAAGCGCAAACATCTGCGCTAGTTGTCAATTAAACGCCAGCATTGGATGGCAATTATGGGATCTTAACAACTCAATGCTTCACAGCGAAGTATATCTTAACGAAACCGAGTTCCCAAAGTTTAGTTTTTATCGCTCTTATCAACAAATTTTGCCAACGTTCTCTTTTGATACAGACGGCACTTACAATCTTAAATACGGAGTTTTTAATTCAACTGGGGATCCTTATTCGGACTTAATTGAAAGCAACAATGTAAACACTATTGTAATTACAATAAACACTGAATTAGATATAAAAATCGACAATATGTATCCAAGTCACAACCCTATCGATTCAAATTATCTCTACGGAGAAAATATGTTAACCGCCGAGATTTCAAATCAAGGCAACAAGACTCTCTTCAACTTGACAATTACCATGACAGTCAATAATAATCAGAATCAACAATTAGACGAGTCCACCTGCTTAATTGGTCAATTAGCTCCAAGTCAGTCAATCAACTGTCTGTTTGACATAATGACACAAGGAAATAATCTAATCTTGAGAGTAACCGCCCCGAATTCACTAGGCGAACTAATGGATATCAATCCAATCAACAACGAAATTGTCGAAACTACAAATATTTTAATTTCGCAAATAAGCGCTTATTTAATCGTTGAAAATGAAAAAGCATGGTACACCGATAATGAAAATATTACAGTTAATGGTTTCACTAATATATTAGCCCCTGGACCAATAAATTTCACTTGGCTATACTCTGGATTAATCAATGTTGGATACGATAGTTCATTGGTGGTTGACACAAGTGATTATGGCCTAGGTACACATCAATTCAAGCTTACCGCAAGAGACTTTTTTGGAAATTCAGAAAGCGTATATGTACAATTTACTATACTCAAACAAATAGACTTTTCAGAACCACCGTACTTTACCGCATCCGCTATAACAAATATCGAAAATATCGAAATTACCCACGAAGCAAATCTACCAACAATCGGCGATTCGTATGGCGTTGGCGGTGGAAAGTCTCCATTACTCCTCTACAGTTTCAATTTAGTTAATCAGCAAACAAATCAATCTGTCTTTGACGGCGTAAATGGTATAGAAATAGTACTGAATGTCGACCAAATATTGCCGACAAATATCCCATATGAAACCGTCGAAGTCCGAAAATTAGACTCAAAAACAGACAATACTTGGGAATTATTCAGCGAGTACAATAACATCTCTTACGATGATAATAAAATCACATTAAACATCTACAACCCTACAACAGTATTACTGATTGGCGTTTTAGAGTTCCCTGAAGTCCAAGCTGAAAACTTCTCTGCATCCCCTGCTGCTGACGGAGAAATGAGTTTACAATGGACTGTGACAGGAGATTATGATTCAGATTATACTGTTGGTTGGAATGTTTACAAAAGAATCGTACCCTCATTTGGAGGAACGGTATTCCCCACAACTGATACTGAATATGACCAGAACATATGGGAATCACTCACTGCCAATAACTTGGTTGATTTCATCGACATAGATGACTCAAGTTGGTTTGACCAATCTGTCACTCCTGATGGGTTCTGCTCATCCTATGCCATTACACCAGTAGATCGAATTGGCAATATATTTTACAACCTATCTTCAGTCACCACAGACGCCGATGGCAATGCTAATTTTGTATGTGGAGATTCAACACCGCCAATATCAGTTGTTGGAGGTTTCTCGCATCAATCTATCTTTAGTAACGACTCAGCATGTTATGACATCTTAAAGAACTGGAACATGTGTTATACAATCGAGTTGCAGTGGAATTGGCTTGTTGGAGAAGAGAATGAAACTTGGAACCTTTACAGAATTGAGCAAAAGCCAGAATCAATCGATTTATACTTTATTGAACCTATACTGGAAAACATATCACCAGAAGAAGGTTCACAATTTTCTTTCAGCCAAGACGGACTCAATGATTCCGAGATACGCCCTGGCAAAGTGTTCTACTACATTTTGGCTCCAGTCGATAAATTCGGCAATGAAAGAACTATCGCTTTCTATCCCTCACCTACTGTTGAAAGAGTGCTAATTGAAGATGATTGGTGGGCGTTTAACCAGCATCTAATACCTGAACCCGAACCTGAACCTGAACCACCATTAGGTAACGAGTGGTTGGGCGATTTTTCCGATAATATGGAAGAAGATGCATTCAAAGTGGCTGGATTAGTAACTCTAATTGTGCTATGTATAGGAATTATCATGCTTGCATTAATCTCTAAACGCTTCAAGCGATTAAGAAAAGTCATCAGCGCTCGGAAAAGAAGACAGGCTGCTGAATCGATGGCAAATGAATTTGATGACTTTTTCGAATGATGGCGCGGCAGGGGAGATTCGAACTCCCGAGGTGAGACACCACTGGATTAGCAATCCAGCGCAATGGCCAGGCTATGCGACTGCCGCAATTGTCCTTCCCAATTTAGAACTAGTCATGAATATGACGGTTGACTAAAATTGCCTAGTTTTGTGACAAAGGACCAAGATATCCCAGATAATCTGGTGGAATTGCACATATTATGACTAGTAACAAAAACATCCAACCTAGATAGTATAGGGATCTAAAAAATGATTTAGCTGCTTTGGGCATTCTACCATTATCATCAAACGGCTCATTTGGGTCAATTGCCCAAACTGACATAGAATACCACAAAGTTAGACCACCTGCAACAAAAGCCCATAGCAAGGGCAAACCAGACTCTGGCCAAAAGCAAGGCACAGAGCCTAACATAAGTAACAAGATACAATAAATTTTAGACTGCTTAATGGTATATTTTGCTCCTTTGACTTCATTCATCATTGGAACTTCTGCCTTAGCATATTCCCCTGAACGATAGAGAGCTAAAGCCCAAAAGTGAGGAGGAGTCCATAAGAAAATCAAGGCAAAAAGCATCCAAGGAATGGGTGATCCTAAGTCTAACGGATTCATGTTGTTGGTATAATCTGCTGCCGCCACTGCCCACCCGATTAAGGGAGGAGTGGAGCCTGCAATACCGCCTATCACAATATTTTGTGGTGTTTTTCGCTTTAACCACATAGTGTAAACTAAGACATAGAAAGCAACAGAAAAGAATGACCAAAAAGCGGCTTTCCAACTAACCAAGAAAAATATTGATGAACCAGTTATTGCGATGATTAGTCCGAAAATTAATGCTCCATTGGGGGAAATATGCCCTTGAGGTACAGGTCTCTTTTGAGTCCTACGCATGTGTTGATCGATATCAGAATCAAACCACATATTAATCGAATTTGACCCCCCAGCAGAGAGTGTACCTCCAACGACCGTAATTACACAAGCATAGAGGGTGTCAAACCAAGTCCTATCTACGTCAATTAGCCCGTGTCTTGCTAACATATCATGCACTAATATGGCACAAATAGCGGTGATTTGTAACAGAACAATAACTCTTAACTTCATCAACTGAATGAAAACTGTAAACCATCCTGGATGAGGGTTTGGGGAATTTTTGTCATCTCCCATCTAATCACTCATCACAATTAACGTCCTGGTAATGCGTAAGCCTAAACATCATTGGCCCACTTGCAGCTACGAGGAATGTTGTGACGCCGCCAAGCAAATGTAATAGAGATATCCATTCAGGGAATTCGCCAATTTCTGCCTTTATCAAATAAGATGCTCCAATTAGTAAGTTGCTGAACCAAAATATCGTGGTAAATAGCATTGCTTTGTAGTAAGGCTCAGCATTATCGTAATCTTCTTTTTGTTGGTTTAGTTTTAGTAATGACATTAACAAGATAACACCGACCAATAGGGCGCCAATTCTATGAATCATTTGAACTAAAATTCCTGAATTATCCAAAGACGGGAGAACTTCACCGTTACATTGGGGCCAAGCATCTGGGAAACCAACAGAGCATGACTGATTGTATTGGCCACCTGCAGTTGATGATACCCAAGCTCCTAAAACCAACAAAATCAAAACAGATATGGCAATTAAATCAAACTTTTTTCGGTAAATATTCACGAACTTAGACGAGGCTTTGGTGAACGACCAACCCACTCCTTCAACAACTCTTGTTAGTTTATATTGCCATAATATGGCAGCAGTAAAGATTGAAGCAAGTGAAAGGTGTAGTGCCACTGACCAGTCCGCATTGTCATAAAAAACGGTCACTGCTCCAGCAATTGCCTGTATGAATAACATCACAGTGATAAACACAGAAGAATAAAAATTGTTCTTCCCATAACGTTCTATACCCTTTTTTGAGACGTATAGATTAAGCAAGACAGGAATAGCAATAACTCCCACTAAGAATCTATGAAACCATTCGAGGAAGATCTCAAAGACAGTATATCTATGTTCTATACCTCTTGAATCTATTTCATCAGGATTTTCTTCCCAATAAGTTTCCTGCTCTTCTTCTGAAATATCAAAGCCGTAGGTTCCAAAGCACTTAGGCCAGTCAGGACAAGACTCTCCAGCATCATGGATTCTTATCGCCCCGCCAAACGAAATTATCAAGATAGCAAAAACCAACATCATCAACGGCAAGGTTGAAGGGCGTCGCCACCAAGCGGGTTCCATGATTCATTGGAGTAGAGTGCCCCTTTTGAACACATGCCTTGCACTCACTAAGCCAATAAGTCGTGACAAATCTATGTCTACGGTAGTACTTTTGATAATAGTTCTAGGTAGCTTAAACAGCATGGTAACTGTTCAAGGACAAGAACAAGTAACTTCTAATCAAGCAACTGTTTTGGGAGAAACAATAGACGTCATGGTAATCGATTCAGAATGCTTAGAAGAGCAGGTATGTCATGCATGGAGGCCATTGCAATTAATCGAGTACTACGGTGCTGATTGGTGTGAACCATGTTTGGATGTTGAACTCTCA
>CAXGZX010000066.1:0-7720 GCA_964014545.1 uncultured Candidatus Poseidoniales archaeon
ATTTTTGCCCAGAGATAAACCCAGGGATTTATGACAATAATCTTGATGGATGCACGGATGATTCAGACAATGATGGGATTGGTGATGATGTTGATGTATGTATTACTGAGCCTGTTGACAATTCCTTCCCAGTTAATTCAACGGGATGTCGCCCTTTGGATGATTTAATAGTAATTTCCAACCTCAATATCAATGGTTTAACAGCTAATATTTGGGATGGTTTGCTCAATGTTTCATGGGTAATTGGAGACTCTGATTTTGATCCATACATTACCGGCTCTAGAATCATGATTAATCAAACCGGGTCTCAATCTTACTTCCCGATACTATCGTGCCTCGCTCAAGATGTTGCACTAATTGATGGGGTGCATTCCTGTTCTTGGCGGGCGCCAGACGATTTGCCAATTTTTAACATAAATGGGATGAATATGCATGTGCAGATTTTTGCTCAAAGCCTAAATGCCTCACCTAATGCCAACACTGACATTCAATATGTTGATTCAGAAATCTATTTCAGCGCCAATAATTGGGTTGTAGATGATGGTCTAGTAGATGAGGATGAAGCGGGGGCGGCAAATCCTATGAGAGCAATGGGGTGGGGACTAATCACGATCCTGGGTGTTGCATTAATCGCCAAACGATTGTGGGACTCGATGAAAGATGAAGTCGAAGACGCTGAAGGCCTTCAGGGAGTCAGAGAACCTTTCGTTGGCAATGATGAAAAGCAAAATGTTTGATGGTTAATCAAAAATTTTCTTTCAAATGTTTGGCAAAAAAATTTGAGTTTTGAAGTTTTTGTCTTGATTTATGGTTTTTTAATGGTGATTTGTGTGCTAGGCGGGGAAAATCTACATTCGGTGGTTTAGTGAGTAAATATTTTGTATAAACAGGCAACTGGGGCTCTTTTTTATAAATTATACTGGATTTTAGTCCTTTGGCAACAGGGTGAACCTTGAAGTTCAATGTCGTTTTGGGTTAGATATCCGCATGCGGATGGTGAATAATATGAGTGACCGCCTATACGTTGGAATTGACCTAGGAACATACCAATCTACTATATCTTCGAGTGCTGGTGCAAGCCACACAATCGAAACTATTGTAGGTAGACCGAAAGACCCTGTAGCAAGAAATTTTCTGGGACGAGATGTCCTGTTTGGAAATGATGCGCTAAAGAACAAGTTGGCTTGTAATCTATACCGCCCTATGGCTGCCGGTGTTGCTCAAGACGATGAAGCAAATTTGGCTGCTGCTAAAGCATTCGTATCACATCTGCTAGAGACTGTAGACCCAGAAGAATATGATGAAGTGTTTGGAGTTATTTGTTCACCAAGCCACGTTTCTTTTACTGATAAATCAAATCTTGTTGCAACTTTAAGAGGCCAGGTAAACGCTATTATGGTGGTAACTGAACCCTTTGCGACTGCATATGGAATTGAAGAAATCGCTGGCTCGATTGTCGTCGATATCGGTGCAGGAACTACTGACATCGCAAGAATTCACGGTACTTTCCCAAGCGATGAAGACCAAATCACAATCCAAGAGGCTGGCGACTGGTTAGACCTTGAATTGATGGAACTTGTCAGAAAGAAGTACACCGGTGCTCAAGTCACTAAAGACATGGTTAGAAGATGGAAAGAAGCATCTTCATACGTGGGCATGGACGCAAAAGAAGTCATGGTTGAACTTTCAGTTGAAGGTAAAAAGCAAGTTGTCGATATTGGCGACTTAATCGTTGAAGCATGTGAATCAATAGTTCCACTAGTTGCTAATGCAGTCAAGAAGATTGTCGCAACTGCTGACCCAGAATATCAACCTATACTAAGAAACAACATCATCCTATCAGGTGGCGGATCGCTAATCGAAGGCGTCGCAGCAAGAATGGCTGAAGAGATTTCAGATATCGGTGATGTCAATGTTTGGTGTGTTGAGGATGCTATTAACAGTGTAGCTAACGGTGCGCTAAAGTTGGCTGGCGAGATGCCTGACGATATGTATACAGCAATCAACTGATTGGGTGCTGGTTTTTCAAATAAGGTCGAAAATACGGCCTAATTGACCAATAATTATTGGGAAAGTTCAAGAGTGGTTGATTACCGATAGGCGTCGTATGACAGTCGGCTCTCCATCACCAAGCGGAATAAAACGTGTCGGTGATACTTCATCAGAAGAGCGTGCGGCACTCGAAGGAATGTTACAAGGATACCCGGTTGAGCAACTCGTTGAAGAGGTGTTAATCGCTTGGGATGAGTTGGCTAAAAGAAACGAAGAAATGGTCTCTGTCAAACAACGTTTACGAGTCATGGAACTTGATTTAGCCGAAAGAGAGGATATGGTTGCTCCTGAAGTTGCTAGAATGAACGACTTGGAAAACGAACTTGAAGAGCGTAGAAGCCAAATGGTCCACCTTGAAAGATTACTTTCTGACGCTAGGCAAGACTTAGCTGCTCAACAATCCTCCCTATCAACTGAAGAGCGTGCAAGACTTGAAGATGAAGTTGAAAAATTGAAAGTACTAACTACTGAACAAGATGAAGTAATTGGTGAAATGGAAGGGCGTATCTCTCAAATGGTAGATGCATTGGAAAGAGCTGCTGACGCGGGGCTTACTTCTGTTACCGCTGACGAGGTTCGAAGTTTGAAAGCCCAAGTTGACCAGATGACCAAGCAATATGAAGTCGAACAATCAGCCAATAAGGCATTAGAAGAAGAGCGCCAAAGATTGCGTGATATTGCTGATCGCTTGAGGGGTTTGCTTGATGCAAGAGATGGTCGATTAACCGAACTAGAAGAGCAGTTAGAACGAGTTATGCAGGGCCCGCGCTCAGTTTCGGCTGAACACGATTACCTAGTAGAGCAAATCGAAGAATTAAAACGCCGATTGCTCGAAAGGAATCGCGAGTATGAATCGCTAAGGCGAAGAGAGCGAAGATTGCACAGTGACGTATTCGAGCGCGATGAGAGAATTCAACAAATATCTCTAACAATGAGTGATTTAGAAGCGGCTCTTCAAGATAGAACTGCTGAATTAAGAGAGTTAGAAGGTATGCGAGAAACCATGGCAAATGAGTTAGATTCCGTACGCCGTGGTGAAAGAACTCGAGAAGTTGTTGGCAGAGTATTTGCTGATTCGCTATCACTAGTTAGGGGACATGATGAACGTGAAATGAAACGTGAAGTATATGCTAACTCCCCAGACGTTGAAAGAAAGATTGCTACTCCTAGTGTCGATGATATGACTAGTCTAGCAGAAGGCGGTAGAGTCAAACTAGACGTTGAAGAAACGGTTATTGAACCTGGAATGGATGTCGATACCGATAGGCCTGCTGCACCAGGTGGTAGTGGCGATCCGGTAATCTTCGATGATGAAGATTAGATTATTTGGGTATAACAGGTAAGTTATTGGCCTTTAGAGAAGGCAATTAATTCATCAATTGAGAGATGGTCTGCTGTATCTTTACAATAATGTGCTTTTGCCACTTTACCGTCCGCATCAATGAGAATATCTACTGGGATTATAGAGAGTTTAGCGATGGATAAAGTCAACGGAAAGTAACCTTTCAATGTTGCCTGCATGAACGTTAATGGTGAACGCAGTGCGCCCCACAAGAATTTCCCAAAGGATTTTACTACTGAATTCTTCTCAAAATGTTCGTAAGATTCATCTGCGACAATGGTAAATGGTGCATTATGTTTTTTCATGCGTTTGGTTAACTCACCTGCCTTAGCGTTGAAAACGCCAACCATTACTGTGTCATCAGCAAACTCATTCCAGCGCTTGACTATTCTATTAATGCGGATATTGCAGAAGGGGCAAGAAGAGAATCTGAAGAAGGTAAGGATTACGCGCTTGCCTTTCATATCTGACATCTTGAATGTTGTTCCGTCTATTGCTGGCAAGCTGAGATTTGGCGCATTGTCGCCAACTGTTAATTTAGGCATATTTGCCGGGTATGAAATTAGAACATAAATTAATCTCAATACTGCTGATTAATCTGGCTCCCAGTTAACTAAGGCTAGAATATTGGTAATTGCGCTAATTTTTTCTCGTAAATCCGCAAGGTCTGTCGCATCTTCTGTAAGAGTCCCCGTAACAATCCAATCGGCACCTGCTTCGGCGGCTATTTGTGCTTGTTGGGGGGTTCTAATTCCACCGCCTACCAACATGGTAAGTCCCTCGGTAGTCTTAGCTGATTTAATTAGTTCAGGGTTAACTTGATTTTCTGCCCCACTACCTGCTTCGAGATATAGGAGTTTAAAGCCGTACATAGCAGCAGTTAACGAATATGCCTTGACTAGTGAGGTGTCATCGGGCATCACCAATTCTGCATCACCTACTTCGCCAACTTTTCCTCCAGGATGGCACACAACATAGCCTGTTGGTAGCGCGTCTATGCCAAATTTGTCAATGTATGGGGCACCACGTAGTTGTTCTCCAACTAAGAAACGCCGGCTGGTAGAATTCATCAACATCATGAAAGTTATTGCGTCTGCTGCGGGAGATAATGCATGTGAGCCGCCAGGGAACAGAACTACTGGTATTTTCCACATCTCTTCATTGCTATCTGGTGACTGGCTGGCGGCAAAGGCCCGTAATTCAAGACCTTCTTGGATTGCTAGACAAGTTGCATGAACAATTTCATCAGGAGTATCTGTGGAGCCGCCAACAAAGATCATCTCTGAGCCTGCTTCAACCGCAATACATGCTCTTTCTGCAGCTATTTCTGGTGTTTGCTTGTCTGGGTCAATCAGGGTAACATGTCGAGTTTTACCGACCTTCTTAGTAACATAAGATAGGATTGACTCTTCATCACGCCTCATTGCACTCGAGCCTTGCTTTCTCATCCACCGCATATTAGTTGCGGAGAATATGTTCTCTACGGGGGGAATCACGGTGTTATCAATGAAAACCGTTTGGCAGGGTCATGGCGGAAGTTGGCCCATTCAGACGTTTGCTTTCCCATATGCAAGGCCACAAAAAAACCATTCGCCTCGCATCATTGTGTTCTGTTACCAATAAAATATGGGATTTGGCGCCGCCGTTGTTAATCGGTTTGGCAGTAGATGTCGTTGTTTTACAAGAGGATTCTTTTCTTGCAGGAATGGGTTTTAAAGACCCCTGGAATCAATTAATCTTGCTTTCTGTACTGACCTTTGTCATTTGGGGGCTTGAATCTTTATTCGAATATTTTTATGGAGTATTGTGGCGAAATTTAGCGCAAACCGTGCAGCACGAATTGCGGCTAGACACTTTCAATCATGTTCAAAAGCAAGGCATGGGATGGTTTGATGAACGACAGAAAGGAGATATTTTAGCCATCTTGAACGATGATATCAACCAATTAGAACGGTTCTTAGACAAAGGAGCAAATGATCTTCTTCAAGTCTCTACGACTGTAATAGTAGTTGGTGCTGTGTTTTTATTTATCTCATGGGAAGTTGCTATGTTAGCAATTTTACCAATCCCGTTAATCGTTTGGGGGTCATTCAAGTATCAACGTAGTCTTGAGCCTAAGTATGCAGAAGTTAGAGATGCCGCTGGTAAAATGAATGCCTTGTTGGAAAATGATTTGTCTGGTATGTCGACGATTCAATCATTCACTTCTGAGGACATTGAAGTTGCCAGAGTTGGGGCTCTAAGCGAAGCATATCGGCAGGCCAATAAGAAGGCAATACGATTGTCTGCGGCATTTACGCCGCTAATTCGCATGGCTATTCTCTGTGGTTTTACCGCTACACTGCTGCTTGGTGGATGGTACACTCTAGAAGGAGTTCTAGCTGTTGGCGCATATTCTGTACTGGTATTTATGACTCAGAGGCTACTTTGGCCACTAACTAGACTAGGAGAGACTTTTGACTTATATCAACGAGCAATGGCCTCTTCTACTAGGGTTTTGGACGTCTTAACCTCGGAAATAGAAATTTCTCAAGGGGATTTTGAACCGGAAAAAGAAGCAATTGTCAAGAGTGATATTGAGTTTCAAAACATAGATTTTGCCTATACTAACCGGGATAATACATTCACTAAATTGTCATTAAAAATAATGGCTGGTAAAACCACTGGTATTGTAGGGTCTACTGGTGCAGGCAAGACTACTCTAACAAGGCTATTGCTTCGGTTTGCCCAACCAAATAATGGCAGTATTGTATGGGGTGGAGCACCGATAGATGAGTGGTCTTTGGCGCATTTGAGATCTTCAATTGCCCTAGTTGAGCAGCATATTACATTGTTTCCAACCTCGATACTTGAAAACATAAGGTATGGCGATGCAACGGCAACTGATGAGCAAGTATTCCGCGCGGCTGATGCTGCTGAAGTAAGTGAATTTGTCAATTCGCTTCCTGATGGATGGGGGACAATGGTCGGAGAAGGTGGCTACCGATTATCTGGTGGACAGCGGCAACGGCTGGCAATAGCTAGAGCGGTGTTGAAAGATGCTCCTTTATTGATCTTGGATGAAGCCACTTCAGCGGTCGATAACGAAACGGAAGCGGCGCTACAGAGATCGATTGAATTAGTATCAAAGGATAGAACTACAGTAATTATTGCCCACCGATTATCAACCATTCGTAATGCTGATACAATACTAGTAATGGATAATGGTCAAATTGCTGAAAGTGGAAATCATGATGAGTTGATAGCAATAGGTGGGATTTACCGCAATCTTTGGGCTGTGCAAACTGGTCAAAGGTCGTGAAATCACGCAAATGTTTGTTGAATTTTAACACTCCTTTATATGTAAAAAGAAAAGCAACGCAGTTTGAGAAACATGATTACAGAGAAATTCTCCAAAACCACTAGCCTGCTTTTAGTCGCCACTTTCGCCCTAGCCTTGGCGGGATCCGTCAGCGCCGCTGATACGCTCCCTGTCGGGGCAAACGGGCTGCCTGAGTTCATCGATGGCAACACACTAGAGACTATGACCTTCTTCCTATTCTTCGTAGGATACATCGCCATGGGTGCTGCCTTTGTTTTCTTCATGAGTGAGAGAAACAATGTTGCACCTCAATACAGAACCACTATGACAATCTCAGCATTGATTGTAGGTATTGCAGCATTCCACTATTACTACATGCGTGGAGTTTACGCTGACTACGGTACTGTTTCAGTAGAATACCGATACATGGATTGGATCATTACAGTCCCATTGATGGCACTCAAGTTCCCTTCACTAGTCGGCAAGGGCGCAATCACTGACAATAAGTTCGCTGGACTCGGATTCACTGGAATCTGTTTCACTGGTGCTCTAATCATGATTGGTTTCGGATACGCTGGTGAAGCTGGTCTAATGAACCCAATCGTTGCACTCCTACTAGGAGGAATGGGTTGGGCTATGATTATCGTAGCAACTGGAACACCGTGGTCTTCTGGACTTGGTGTTGACAACAGTAAGATTGCCTCTGAACTCATGTGGAGCGCAAACGCACTACGCTGGTTCATCGTTGTCGGCTGGGTAATATACCCACTTGGTTACCTATTCAGCCCTGAAGTCGATCTAATTGAGATGGACAACGGAGCTGAAATCATGGCTGTTGCTTACAACGTTGCTGACATCATCAACAAGATCGGGTTCGGTATTGTTGCATGGATGGGTGCTAAGAAAGCCACTGAGGCTCTTGCAGCATCTGAGTGATTACCTAACAGTAAGTTTGCCAATAAGGTATTCTATGGTTAGCCATTGATACCTATTGCAAAAATATGCGAAGATGAGCCAGGTGGTGG
>CAXGZX010000067.1:0-7695 GCA_964014545.1 uncultured Candidatus Poseidoniales archaeon
TGGCCTTCAAACTGAATTCCAACTAAATCCCAAGTCTCTTTTTCATTCCAATCTGCACCAACCCAAACATTTTGCACGGTCGGAACTGAAGGAGTGTCATTATTTGGCAAGCTAATTAAAATCTCAAATTCAACGGGAATTTGCGAACCAAGCATCTTTTCAGCGACATAAACTGTACTAGTATCTGGTCTTTGATTGGTGATTGGCTGTCTAAGAAGATGGTATACTAGACCCCATCCTCGTTCGTCTGGTCCTTCAGGGTAGTGTGTGCCGGTAATCATTGAGCAGTAGTTAACGCCCATATCGTATTTCATCCACTTGGCAAGTGCTTGCCAATGTTGTGGTGGACTAACGACTCTTACGAAAGAGTACTTTTTGGCGTTTGAATGTTGAACTATATCTGCGTTGATACCTGTCCCGCCGAATTTGTCGTTTATTGCATCTGCGCACTGGGTGACCGCTATGGCATTTTGCTCAAGAGTAATTGACATCCCCATTACTCATCACCTACAATAACCGGCTTTTCAGAGTCGCGACCGGAACTTGGTGCTCCGCCGATTCTGATTATTTTTTCTCGCAATAGGCCAAATCCGTCGATTAGGGCTTCAGGCCTAGGTGGGCATCCAGGGATGTAAACATCTACTGGAATAACTGTGTCAACACCTTCCAAGATGTTGTAGGATTGGAAATACGGGCCGCCAGAAATAGCACATTCACCCATAGCTATGCAGTACTTTGGCTCTGGCATCTGCTCCCAAAGCCTAACAATCTTGTCAGCGAATTTCTTTGAAATTGGACCGTTAACCAGCAAAACATCTGATTGTCTAGGAGATGAACGAAACAGTACACCAAAACGGTCACCATCAAATCTAGGAGTCGCTGCAGCAGCCATTTCAATAGCGCAGCATTTAATTCCCAAGTGGAGAGTGAACAATGATTTTCTGCCAGCCCAGTTGAAAAATCGGCCTGCTAGAACGCTCAAGAATTGTTTAATTTTAGTAGCCTTAAGCGCTTCATCAGTTACTCCACCAACCATTTCTACCAGCGCACGGCTGTTGAATGCTGCAAAATTTTCTCCAGTATCTGCCATAATTTCACCTCAGATGTAAATTCTACCTCTTTTTCTAAAGACGTACCAAACGCCAAGTGACATGATTGCGAAGTAGGTTGAAAGTACCACTAGGGCGTCTTTTGCCCTATCTACTGCGCCGTTTCTAGCACTATCTGCTAAATCTTGGGCTGTTGCGTCTGAGGCAACCATTCCACCCAAAACCAAGAACATGAATGCTACATCAAAAACTAGGAATATGATTGCATACCAGTAATATTGAAAGTGAAATTGAATCATTGCATCACCAACAGGTTCACTGCCGCATTCGAACGTAGTTAGCCTTCTTGGATACAAACTGTGATCTCTTTCATAGCCTTCCAAAAGGTATGATTTGGTGATGTGTGGGCGGGCAGGATCTACTCTTGGGCGAACTACCCAAGTGATGATAAAATTGGTTAGCGGCATTAGTATTCCGACAACTGTCAAGAAGCCGATAGAAAGGTACGCACTTGGCACTGATTCTAGTCCGGACATTCGCTCACCCAGTGCAAAGCATACGCTTAGCAAGCATTCCAATAATTACCCCCCAATAAGGGTTGCCAAATGTTTGAAAAATTTTGAATCAAAGACAAATCAAAAAACCGTGTGCCTGCGTACTGGTTCAACTCAAACTTTGCCGAACCATATTGCCCACGAAGCATTGAGTGATTCTTGCATCATTTGCCAAATCTTGTAGAACGGATATGCAGCAAGGCACCAGAAGATTGCGTAATACAATGCATAAGCCATTATCTGGGCACCTAACTGACCTAGTAGCAAGAAGATTGGTATCAACGCCAATGCACCAACAATCAAGGCACCAATGCCTAATACTGGGAACAAAGTAACACCTAATATTAGCCAAATAATCGGCGAAGATGTAGATATTTTGGTCGAATGCTTGGTTTGTTCCTCTAGTTGTCTAATTTCACCAACAAATTTGAACATACGATAGATATTGAGCAGTGGAATTATTGAGAATATCAGGTGTTTAACGCCACCTGGCCCAATATTTGCGTGCTTTTTCATTTCATTTGCCATTCGATAATTTATCAAAAGTCCATACAAACCAAGGGTGATTGGCACTAATACAAACCACTCTAGTTTCGCCGAACGGTATGGTACTGGATTAACGCTAAATGCACTGCCTGAGCTGAATCCTTGCTCTCTAGACGCAATTAGTTTTTCGGCATACTTCGCACGGTTTCTGTTTCTGCCTGATTCAACCATTTGATCAATTGTCGGCTTTCCTGCTCGATACATTATTCCAGCAAACAATAGTGCTACAATAAGGTAAACTCCGCTTTCAATTTGACCTTGAGAAAGACCCAATCCAAGGGGTCCGTCATCGGGTTCACCAAGGACTGAAATTTCGATATTTTCACGCCCAACAACACCTATTTCCACAGGCTCGACAGAGAGAGTAAATGTGTAGTTATCTTTTATTTCCATATCATATGATGGCCTGACAAGGGCAGTAATTTCGATTACCTCATCGACATCTGCCCAACACTTCAGACCTTCAGAAATAGTTGAACAACTGGAGTCTGCTCTGTCAAGTTCAACTGACCAGCCTCTGAAACTCTCTGGTGTGTAAATTATAAATTGGGTACGAGTATTGCCATCGTTAACAATAGAGATTGGAATCTCCTTCCTGTCTGGATATTCCAATTCATAGTAAAGTTTCACACTGTCATCAAATTGAATGTCATAGATAGTTTGAACTTCTAAATTTAAAACAAGTCTACCTGAAGTCCTATCAGCGGCATTTTCTTGACTAAATACTACCACTTCTAGTATTCCTACATCACCTGTTTGGGCACTTGGACTAACCTCAACAATTACCATTACTTTTTGTTTGAACTTCCTTACTTCATTACCAAAAGTACTGATATTATTGCTACTCATAATTGAGTTGGCGCCAAATTCTGATTCAGCCAAATATGGTTGCCCGTTTTCGTCTAAGAGGTAGGTTTCCGAACTTAGATTAAAAATCGCAAATTTAGTTGTTATTGGCACACTGCCATCATACAATTCACCATCAACAAAGATCTGTCTTGTCGCAATTCCTTCAAGACCATTGATGTCGATTACTGCTAAATCTGACCTTAATAGACCTGAAGGGCCAACTTGAGGAGTACCGGCGTTCTCAATCCAAAATTCAAACGTCATTGTGCCCTCAGGAGCTAAAATTACCGATGCGGCCTTATTATCGATGGTTACTGAATTATAATCTCCATCGCCAAATCTAGTTTCCATAGAATAGGTGATATTATTCTTTATTGCCCTAATGGTAAATTGTGCCTTATTATCTGGCAGGCCATCACCATCCTCGTCGTCATTAGTCGAATGTTCTAAATTGGTTATCTCAATAATTATGTCATTGTTATTGTAATTTCCAACATTGGGCACAAGAACGTTAACATTGATGACTAGGCTTTGCCTTGCTAGAACATTAAATTCAGTCTTGGTATCACCAACTGAATCAGTAAATGAAATATCCCAGTTTGTTCCTGATGAGGGGCGTTGTTGTTTGGTGTAAAACCTAAACACATCATCATTATTACCAAGGTTTTCAATTTCTATTGGGAATACTAATACATCATTATAATCGCCGGTTTGAGAAATATATCCATTGCTATCTGCTGGTATTACAGAACTTGAGGACATCCCGTGAGTTTCGCTTACTGTCACTGTCAAAATTTTACTTTGATAAGCAGCACCACCGCCAGCAGGCAAGACTGAGAATGTTAGCTCAATACTTTCGGTAGCAAGGGCATTTAGTGGCACGGAAACTGAATACTGTACAATGACTGATTTGCCGGCGCCATGACGACTATTGACTGTAACAGTGGATTGTTCTAACTGAACCCCCCATCCTGATGGTGCAGAGGAGACTGAGATCCTAAGGTTATCTTGGCCGTTGCCGGTATTGGTAACTGTGACAGAAGATGTACGGTTTTCTCCTGGCTCGATTGGGCCTAATGATGATGTGGTTAGGCTTAGTTCAGCACCAAATGATTGACCAAGTACTATTGAAATAACCTTGCTGCATTTCACGGTATTACCGTCTTTGGCTTGGATTGTAATGGAATTAGATGATCCGGCATTTTCAGAGTCATCTGGTGTTACTTTGAAATCAAATGTTTTGGTTCCACTTCCGTCATCGTAGGGCAAGACACCGCTTGAAGGTCCGTCTGAGCTAACCCAACTAGCGCGCTCGCCAGACCTAGTCATACTGACTGACCAATCACTATTTCCATCGTTAGTCAGAGTTGCTGAAAAACTTCCTTCTTGATTTGGATTTAGGTTTAATGTGGTCTTGGATAAGGACATTGAACACTCTTTAAGGACCGGTACTTCGAGTTCTAAATTCACCGTATCGGTTACTTCTTCAGTCGGGTTTGGAGTCGTGACAGTGCCGGTCACCTCCCAACAATAATCGTCAGCTTCTTGGCCATCTGGAACTTCGACTTCGACGTATACAACTTGTTTGTTTGCATCATCATCATCCTCATCTTCTGAATCTAGAGTCACCGTATTATCGCTTAATGTTGCTTCTAAATCACCTGCATTGCCGCAGCCACTATCGTCTCGTTCTTCAAGAGTCAAGTTTACTGTAGTCGAATTTTGTTGACCGGTATTTTCAACCGTAATCATATATTCAATTAATGATGAAGAGCCGGTGTAGGTAATGGTCTTGTCATTGCGATCTTTGACTCCGTCAAAGTATAAATCAACACTCCAAAGTCCGCCTCCAGAACCATCACCAGTGGTTGTAGTTACTGTTTCTGTTGAGGGTTCAGGAATTTCTGCTGCTGGTGCACCAATTACTGCAGTTATACTTGCAGTTACAGTGGTATCACATGCTGAATCTGGCTCTACTGTCTGTGCAACGGTAACGTTCATTGTGGTCTCTTCGGTTGCACCTGCGTCAATTTGTCCAGTGATTTGACCAATTGTTGAAGTGAAACCATTACAATCTTCGCCTGGTTCATTGCTGGCTTGTAGATTTACTGTCACCGGATCGCTGCCAGTATTGGTTACTCTCACAGTATATTCGCCTGAATCACCCGGATTAACTTCTAATGAATTAGGAGAGACATTCAGGCTGATACTAGGTGCCGCTGAAACGGGTGTGGCGATCATTGGTAGTAGAGAGACTAGCATCAGACTAACCAAGAAAAATGCTGCTCGATTAGCACGAGACACACTTTCCCCTCGGTTGAGCATGATTAGCGGTGAACGACTTAGTATCAAAAGCCTATCCTTTATTGTGCCAAAAAATAACCGTGAAAAGCGAGTTGTTTGGTTTAATTCACACTCATTTTTATTCGCTAACAAAAGTCGATGATGGAGATTGACAACTTAAGCAGTGCTTAAGTGAAGCCATATCGCAGTCATCGGTGCTTTCGGCGTGGTATCGAGCGCCGCATTGAGGACAACCAACGACTTTCCCTTCAACCGGTTTGCGACAATTCCAACAGATTGGTGCAGGCGTAGCAACTTGGCTGGAAGGTGCTGGTTGTATTGGTGGAACTGATAAATTTACGATTGGTGGTTTAGGTTGAGCAATCACATTCTGAGGTTGAATAAATGGCATCATAGGCGGAGCAATTTGCTGCCTATTGGATGGTTTAAGAATAACTAGACCAATTATTACCACCAATAAAATCACGGCGAGAATTATCCCAATTTGAGTTGCTGGAATGCCAAGTGCGGCACCTTCTGAGGGGCTATCCTGGGCATTGGCAGTAAAGCGGTAGTTGTTTTCTGCTGAGTTTTCCATTCCAGTAAATTGAATGGTAAGGTCACTGAGACCAGAACTTGTGGGTTTGACTGTGAATTTTAAGGTTCTTGACTCGCCAACTTCAAGATCAACTATTCCATCGCCGATAACCTCGACTTTCCAATCCTTATTTGAGTCGAAACTAGCGACATAATTAAACGGCAAAGTACCGGTATTGGTAACTAAAATTTGGACTTCTTGTACCTCTCCTTCAGTGAAATTATTTGATGATAATTCTGACCAAGATACCTGTTCATAGCCTCCTATATAAAGTGAAAATTGTTCTGAATAATCAGTCCCAGCACCAGCAAATTCTAGAGTGAAACTAGGCTCACTAAATGGTAAACTTTCTGAACTTGTCAACACATTGCACGTCAACTGAGTTGATTCTTGATAACCTATCGATTCAGGTGAACCGCAAGCAACGGAAAGTTTAGGATCGCTAACTGTACTAACTACAGGTTGCCATTGAACATCTGCATCGTTAGTTAACGTCCAGATAAATTGTAATTCTGCACCAGCAGGGTGAGAACCCGAACCAAAGAATGTAGCAGAATACTCTTGGCCATCAGGATAAATTACCTTTTCAAAGGATAGACTTGGTTTTGGATAGATTTGCACCTCAAGATAATCACTCCAAGTAAATCGATCAGAGCCGTTGTCAAAATGTACTTGCGCTTGGCCTGATTTTGCACTGCTTGATAATTGCAGCGTGGTAAGATAAATTTCTGATTCGCCCACTGCTAAATCTATGATGCCTGTTGAACTGATCACCTGTACACCTTGAGGAAGAATAAATGTTGGTGATAATTTGACAGGTAAATTACCCTTATTTTCAACGGCGAAAACCATGACTAACTGAGAATTAGGCTGTAGGTTAATCACCGGTGTATCACTTCTAACTTGGACTGATTTGACTGCATCAACCTCGATAGGCAATTCAATTAGCCAATTTACTGCTGGGCTTGTTTTAGAAGTGACACTTAGGGTAACCAATGTTTGATAACCTGAATTTGGCACTACCGAGGGAGGTTCAATTACCATTTCCAAAGTGGCAAAATCATTAGCATCGACAAGTGGGGAAGTGGCAAATTGGCTGGGCGTAAAGTCTTGAATAAAGTTGGCATCCCAGCCGTTAGGCGATTGTACTTGGAGATCATAAGCAATCTCAGTATTACCAGTATTGAACAAATAAATTGGCACAGAGGTTGGCTCAATTGGGTGGACTGGGACAATATCATAATCTGTGATCACCTCAATATCAGGTATTTCACCCACGGACAATTCAACATAATATTGGGTAGAGATGCCATTATCCAAATCCTGTCCGATTAGAATAATTTGATATGTTCCAGGCAACGGAGCCTCCTGATGTAATACAGTTACAGTTAGGTCTGTTGACTCCCTTCCTTCAAGTGAATAATCGCTTCCAGATAGCCCCACATACCAATCCATCTCGGTGCCATTATTTACGGATAAAATAGTTGAATAGGCAATTGAGGCATTGGTTGGCAGTAAACCGGTATTTTGCAAACTAACCTGCCAAGTAGTTGATGTCTGTTTGGCGTCTTGTAAAACTGAGTTTTGTTGCGCAGAAGTGATGGCAACTCCCGGTTCCGAAACATTAACAATGACGTCAAGACGATTATTAGTCTCAAGTGTTTCAACAACCAGCTCATCTTTATCGATGATGAAGGAGACTTGATTCTCACCAGAGGTTTGCGGAGTCCACGACCAAACTAATTCACGGTCTGCTCCGCCACTAAGTTCCATTGATTGGGAATTTAGTTCGACACCATTTACCTCGAGTGTGACA
>CAXGZX010000068.1:0-7545 GCA_964014545.1 uncultured Candidatus Poseidoniales archaeon
CGCTCGATGAAGCGGCGTTGTTCAAGGTCCCAATCTTGCAAAGTAACTGTACAAGAGCCGCGTCTTACAGGCAACTTGCCGTCAGTAAAGCCTGCTTGAGTTAAATCACTAGCAACTATTGGCAAACTTCTGCCTTTGAAATAAATTTTACAACCATTCTCTACTTGCTTAATATAACCGAAATCAAGGGTTAATTTACTATTTGATTCGGTAAATTCAACTCCCCCGGCCTTGAGAAAACGCTTGATAGCGGAGAATATTCCTGCAACATCTGTTGAATCGCTGGTAAGCCCACCATAGGCGGACAAAAAATCTAATTCGGTCGAGTTTTGTTCGATTAGGTGGTCAAAATCACGTGATTTCGTTGGCTTTGACGACAATGTTCCACCCGACTTAACCACTGCGGGTGGTCTTTTGGATATACCGGCGGATTGAGAAATTAAACTATGATTGGCGCAAACCTCAATCAATGAATCGTCATGGAAGAACCATGTCCACCACTTGGGTCGTAGATTCAAATTGTTTTATTCATCTAGGTTCAATGGCGCAAGATAACCTGTTAGAGGATTTGAAAAAGAGTACCCCTCAAGGCCTCTATGTCACACCTGGAGTTCATAAAGAAGTTAGAACTGTTAGATTTCAACGGTGGAAAAATAAACCAAATTTGCTGGATAAACTAAAACCAATATTAACCACAATTGCCGTGGATGATGGACAAATTAGAGGTCTAGCAGAACAGATAGGTGAACGTGCTGCACCCCAAGATGTTGATTTATCGTTAATGGTTCTAGCCAGTAAGTTATCTCGAGAAGGCCGAGAAGTCACCTTAGTTACCGATGATTTCAAAATGACCACTACCAGCCAAAAAGTCAATCTCGGATTTACTACTTGCCCACCGTCTACTTTCCTTCAAAGATTGGCTGAGACTGGTCCCAATGCCTGTAAGTCACGGTTTCGCAGTCTGTCAAGAAGAACCAGAGCCGCAGAAATGCGTTACGCCATTAGTCGAGTCAACGAATATGATATTCAAGCAAAATTAACCTGGATGGTTGATTCTCTAATCGATGGTAAACCGCAAGTTAAGCAACAAGATTCAGCACCCGAAAAAAGTTCAGATCAAAAACTAATCAGAGCTTTGCGAAAGCATTTGCTTGGTGGTAAACCGAAACAATCTCACATGAATGCACTGGGAGAGTTACCAAGCATATGCCAACCTGTTAGCGAACTGGATGATTATCTTGACGAGATTTCTGCCAGTAACTCAGTAATTGTCGATGAAAAATATGAGCATGGAATTGAAAAAATGAGTTCCGTATTGGAAAGGGTTGGTCTTGGTTTAGCGCCACTGGATGAAGAGATGGCAGAAATAGCACACCGAGCAATGGCTGGCCATATGTACCGAATGGAATCTTGTCTCGCAATGCTGGCTAACATGACTGGCAATGTCATGAGGTCTAGATTGCACTTGTCCAGAGCGCTACAAAGTGCGACATTGATTGATGATAGAAATGCCGAGATGTTAGCAACTAACCAACTGGGAATGCTAGCATTGGTCAGAAAAAAGTGGGACAGAGCAGCAGTCTTGTTTGAAACGGCTGACCGGCAAGCCCAGACAATTAACAATCAAAGATTGACATATTTGGTTTGTGCTGGAATGGCCAGGTTCCTCAACAATGAGGAAAAGACGGCTATGAAACACCTTAGCGCAGCACAAACAATTGTGGCCAATGATTCAGTACAAGCCGCAAAAGACCTGTTTGAACTTGGAAAAAATATGCTGGCGATGGATGAAGCAGGTCTAGCAATCGAGGTGCTGGATGAAGCAATGGAGTGTGCGATGGAGTCTAAGGATGATGAACTTGCAGAGCACTTAGCCGAATATCTGGTGTTAGCAAATAATGCACTGACTGAAAGTGACACACAACAATACCAAGGCCTTCGAAAATATTTAGACGATATCAATTCGATTGAGTTAGGCAAATCGAAGGAGTTTGAAGAGAAAATTACTGAGATAGAACAACAAGCTGAAGCGATGTCTAAACCTCTTGAGTCAGCCATTGAACAGTGGGCTCCAGTTAGCGAAATACTACCCCCTACTGACAAGTTTACGGTGCTGCGAAGAGAAGTAGATGATGACGGCAGAACCTTGATTATCGGCCAACACAGCGAATTAGGGGTTGTTGGATTTTGGTTGCCTGAAGGAGAGTTTAATGCTTCTTCTGGGCAAAATATTACCATTGAAGGAACCCAAGTAAAGGTGGTAACCCCTCCCGAAAGCCTGCAAACAAAACACAGCATATCCGCCTTGATTGCGCTCAAAGATGCCGGGAAAATCTCTTTTTCAGCTGATATTGATTTGTAATTTTCAAACAACTGTTTATACCTATTTTTATCGATTTAGCGTTGAATCAGTCAACCAATACTGATAATACATACCCAAACTGAGGATTATTTATGGCTGCAAGAAGTATTGTCATTCTTCTAATGATGACGATGCTATTGCCGATGGTGACTGCTCAATCAAGCGAGGCGATTGATTACGGATTCGGCGCTGAATTATCAGACAACCCCGAAGATGCTCCGCTTACCTACAGTTATTCCCCAGCAGTTAGAGCGGCTTTTGCTCGTTCCAGTGACTTATCACAATATGACAATGAACAACAACAAACCGTATCTCAATGGGTGGTAGTTAGTAAAGAAAAAATCGGTGATTATGCTCCTAACTTAGCCAATGCCTACATCATTGATGCCAACTTCGACAATGGTGCAAGTCTAGTAGCAGAGCTACAATATCAGACACAAATCGAAGTTGCCTATCCGCTGGTTAGCAAAACATATGCGCCCAAGTGGACACCTGATGATGCTAAATTTAACGATCAATGGCACCTACAAAACACCGGACAGACCGGTGGAAATGCTGGCGAAGATGCGAACATCACCACAGCATGGGATAATTATCGTGGCGACGGGATTGTAATTGGGATTGTTGATGACGGCCTAGATTGGCAGCACCCCGATTTAGACAATTATTATGAAGAAACGTTAGACTATGATTTCTGTGATAATGATAACGATCCAAGTCCGAGTTATTACGATGGGCACGGCACTTCGGCTGCTGGAGTTGCTGCTGCTGCTGGCAACAATACCATCGGAGTAAGCGGGGCGGCACCAAAAGCAAGTTTGGCTGGCCTACTGCTGATTGCTTGCAGCACCACTGATACCAGGGAAAGCAATGCTCTATCACACAATCGTCAGGACATCGATATTTACTCAAATTCTTGGGGACCAAGTGACAACGGCAGAACTGTTGAAGCTCCTGGACCGCTAATGCTAGCGGCCTTTGAAAACGATGTATCTCAGGGCAGAGGGAATTTAGGTAACATCATAACTTGGGCAGCCGGTAATGGACTTGATGACGATGATAATTCAAACTTTGACGGGTATGCTAACAGTCGCCACACCATTGCGGTTACTGCGGTAACTCACTACGGTGAGCAATCATGGTATGCTGAGCCAGGAGCTAACATCCTAGTTGCGGCGCCTTCTGATGGAGATGGAGAAGGAATCACCACGACTGATAACGCAGGTGGTGGTGGATACAACAACGGTGATTACAATGATAATTTCGGTGGGACTTCATCAGCAACTCCGCTAGTATCAGGAGTCATAGCCTTGATTTTAGAAGCCAATCCAAATCTAACTTATCGTGATATTGAACACATTATTGCCCACAGTTCTAGGCAAAATGATGCTAACGATAACTCGTGGGGAACTAACGGTGCTGGACATGATGTTAGTCACAAATATGGCTTTGGAGTAATCGATGCCAGTGCTGCGGTTGCTTTGGCTGAAAATTGGAATAATGTTGAAGAAGAAATTAATTTCCAATCTGGCCTTATTGACATTCAAGATACCCCAATTCCTGATAATTCTGCTCCGGGAGTAATTGACACTATACAAGTTACAGATTCTATCAAAGTAGAACACGTGGAGGTTATTGTTGACATTGATCACTCTTATCGTGGAGACTTAGCAATCACCCTAACCAGCCCGATGGGTACACAAAGCCTACTGTCTGAGAAACATGAAGATAGCAATAACAATTTGAATGACTGGATGTTTACCTCGGTTCATCATTGGGATGAGGACAGTTATGGAACGTGGACATTGTCGGTTGAAGATCAAGGAAATGGCGACACAGGGACATTTTACGATTGGGAATTAAATATTTATGGCACCGAAATAAACACTGATAGAGATGGTGACGGGCTGACAAATGCTGACGAGGATAACATTCACGGAACTGATCCTGATGATATCGATACAGATGACGACCAAATCAACGATGGTGATGAGATTAACATTTACGGAACCAATCCACTGAGTGATGATTCTGATAATGATGGCCTGGATGATGGCTTAGAAATACTGGTAAATGGCACAGATCCGCTTGATAGTGATACTGACGATGATGGTTTAACTGACGGTGCAGAGGTAAATATCCACAATACCAACCCACTTGTTCCAGACCAAGACCAAGACGCTGATACGTTCTATTGGTTCCAAGACTGTAACGATACCAATGCTGCGATTTATCCAGGTGCTATCGAGATTTTGAACTCAATTGATGACAACTGTGATGGTTTGTGGGATGAAGGGTTTAACCAAACTGACAGCGATGCTGATGAGCTAAGCGATTACGCAGAATACCATATTTACGGCACAGATTACACCCTGCAGGATACTGATGGAGACATGTTAGAAGATGGTGAAGAAATATTAGAATTTCAATCAAATCCTCTAGTTTATGATAATGATTCCGACCTTGATGGTTTTTACTGGTTCCAAGACTGTGATGACGCTGATGATCAAATCAATCCAGACATGCCTGAATTACTTGACGGGATTGACAATGATTGTGATGAACAAGTAGATGAAGACTTCATTGGACTGGATCGTGATAACGATCAGCTGCCAGATTTAGTCGAATATTACACGATGAATACTGACCCATTGAACAATGACACTGACGGAGATGGCTTAGAAGATGGTTATGAAATTCTAACAATTGGTAGCGAGCCAACTGATTTTGATACCGATGATGATGGACTAAGCGATGGAGTAGAAGTCTATCAAACATTAACCAATCCACGAATTCCAGACCTTGATGAAGACGGTGATGGCTTTAGATGGTTTGAAGAATGTAATGATGATGATAGTTCGATCAATCCTAATGCTGTTGAACAATGGAATGGTATTGATGACAATTGTAATGATTTAATCGATGATGAAGTCAACAGATACCAATACTTAACTTTCTCATCACTAACCAATAATACCATCAACGCAACTCAAGATATGTTATCATTAAGTGTTGGAGTTGATTTGACAGAGGAAGAATATGATGCCGCTGGTATCGCAGTATATTGGTATCGTAATGGCACCTTGCTTACACAAAATCTAACCTTTGAAGAAGGACCATTCAATTGTACAACTACTGAGTTTGGATTTGGAGGAATCTTGTGTGCGGGCAATGGCACTATTGGGCCATACACAATCAAAGTAGTAATCTCTGATGAACTTGAAACCATTGAACAAGCATGGGAAATAAACTATTTTGTTTACCATCCACCAATCATTGAACCTGCTGCGGAACAATCAACTGTATCACAATTTGTTGACGCATTATCGGCTAATTTGATGACTGTAGTAATTGCGACCCTTATTGGATTAATTGTGATTCTACTTGCTGTTAGAATGAAACAGAGTAAATCTCAATCCTTGCCCAGTTCCCCGCCGCCACCTCAATCATTTGGTCAACAAATGCCACAGTATCAATATCAGCAAGCACAACCAAAGTATGGCGAAGTGCCGGCTGCACCTGATTTAACAATCCTAGATAGTAAATGGAAGTAATCAGGTATTCATGACAAAATTCCAGCCGATAACCCGGCCGTCTGTTGCATCAGCCACTAAATTGAATTGTTTATTCCAACCATCATCAGTCCAATCTCTGGAAATATCTACTGTTGTAGCACCATCTGTTGCATCACCAATGTTTGAGAGTATGGAGTTGATTCCTGAACCTGGAACTACAACCAAATATCCGATCCTAGTTTCTTGATGATAAGCCCCTGAGGTAGTAAATACGCCATCATTACTGGAAAGACTTGGAAACCGGTCTGCGTCTAGTAAAGAAGTTTCAATCATACTTAGGTTCAAAACTTGTGGAATTAAATCACGATTGTAAGATACTGTCTCATCATAAGTGCCCTTTTTGTCAAACTGACAATTTTCTTGGGTTGGAGTGCCGGTCATATTGAAAGTTACCCAGCCTGCTGCATCATCACTGGCAATCCAAGAGATATTCCATTGAGTGCTTTGATCATATTTTTGGTCGACTGCACGCCAGACATATCCATTATCATCAAGCGCCGCTGCTGCACCGCTTGCAGAGGTTTGGAAATAATCAAAGCATTGGATTGCTGCCTCTAGGTTGTGATTTCGTAGCACTGAATCATCGGGCATATGTTGACCATTTGGACCCCAATTAGTCAATTCATCATCACTGGGCGACAATTCATTTGCTTGTGGCCTAGCATCATATGACAGACCTAATTCTAAGGTTTTGGAACCACGACTGAGTGAGGTTTTGACAAACTTATGGCTCATAGTAAGTTCTCCATCAGGTAACACATAGTCGCCAAGTAATTTTGAAGTTGTAGAACAACCTTGTCGGTTACTATCACTACCAGAGATTACCACGTTGACGGTTTGTTCGGTAGCCCATGGATTATTTTCTTCTACTAACAAAGTCATACTGGCAGAGCCGAGACATAATTCTTGGATATCTTGATTGGTTGCGACTATTTTCCACATTTCAGTACTGCCTCTAGTCTCAGTGCCTAATACTCGCCAATCCCACCCTTGACTAGACCCAGAGGAGCCATCATCGATGTAGCTGTTGGCCAGTAATTCCTGCAATTCAACTGGCTGTACTAACATGGAAAGACCTGGAGAAATTGTTTCAAGTTCACCAAATAGTCCACCTACTCCAAAAGTCATCAAATTACCTTGGTAGGTGTCTTCAATATTGAGATTCCAATCTACTGCGGTGCCAATGGTTGCCCGGTCCCTAATTTCTGTCCATTTGGTAGAAGTCAATTCAGCAGTGCCGCCAACACTAGCAGGGAAGTCCGAACATGCATTTGATCCGGGTATACTAGAACGTAGATGACGCTGGAGAGTAAATGAATCAAGATCGTAACTAGAAACTGCTTCAACAGTCAACCAATCCATACCTTGTCCGCCCTTGGCGCTAACCGCACCCATTCGGTCCAAGGATGTTTGAGAGACGAGTTGTGAACTATCTCCATCGGTAATAGCGACACCTCCTGTGCCAGCGAATATCAGCCTAAGTTTACAGATATCATCGTCAGTTTCAATCTGGTCTAATACCAAGTCGAGAAAACCTTCACTTGCCATAAAATCGCCATCTTCGATGATATAATTCATATCGTCGCCATACCGTAAATTGTCTGCAGT
>CAXGZX010000069.1:0-7517 GCA_964014545.1 uncultured Candidatus Poseidoniales archaeon
CCTACATGTCTCCTGTCACTATCGACTTCCAAATTGTGAGAAATGGCATTCCTTCTCCCAAAGAAGAAGGTGTTCAAGTTGGAAGTATGCCTATTATGGTCCGTTCAAAGAGATGTAATCTACATCCAGCTCACATTGCTGGCGACCGTCAATTGTATCCAACAACCTCTGCAGAGGATTCAGATTCTTGGAAAGAGATGCTGAAAAAGAAAGGCGAAGATCCGCTAGACCCTGGTGGCTACTTTATCATCAACGGTACTGAAAGAGTACTAATCTCAACAGAAGATTTGGCACCAAACAGAGTAACTGTAGAAATCAACAAAAGATATGCTAAGCGAACAGAAGTTGCTAAAATCTTCTCACAAAAAGACGGTATGAGGAAACCCCTAACCGTTGAGAAGCGAAGAGATGGAATGCTGATGGTTAAGATTAGCACAGCTGGTACCACGCCAATTCCTGTCGTTCTGTTGATGAGAGCTCTTGGTATTGATAATGACCAAGAAATCTTTACCGCTATTGCAGGACCAACAGAGACTTTCAAGTATATTGTCGCAAACATCAACGAAGTCAATGATAACGAAGAGTATGCAGTGCAGAATATGCTAGAGGCTCATGAGTGGCTCCAAAAGAAATTTGCTGCTGGTCAGCAAAAGGATTACCGTGAGGCAAGAGTAGATCAACTGCTAGACAGAGAATTACTTCCTCACTTGGGCGACCAAGGAACAGACCGCAAGAAGAAAGCGGTTTTCCTAGGCAGAATTGTCAGACAAGTACTAGAAATGGCAATGCACTCCAAAGAACCTAATGACAAAGACCACTATGCCAACAAGCGTGTGAGACTTGCTGGAGATTTAATTGAAGACTTATTCCGTGTTTCTTCAAACCAACTCGCAAGAGATTTGAAGTACCAACTTGAAAGGCACCACAACAGAAAGCGTGAATTAAGGATAACATCATGTCTAAGACCAGATGTACTTACTTCAAAGATAATGCACGCACTTGCTACAGGAAACTGGGTCGGTGGCCGTTCAGGTGTCAGTCAATTACTTGACAGAACAACATATCTTGCTGCCCTATCTCACATGAGAAGAGTGACTTCACCGTTGGTGAGAAGCCAACCTCATTTCGAAGCTCGTGACTTGCACCCAACACATTGGGGAAGATTGTGCCCGAACGAAACTCCAGAAGGTCAAAATTGTGGACTAGTTAAGAACGCAGCCCAGATGATTGACGTTTCAGAGTATATCAGCGAACAAGATGTTAGAAACCAACTTGACGAACTAGATGTTTACCAGCCAGATGACTGGAGCGATGGCGACAGAGTTCACGTCAACGGTGACATTTATGGTATCCACAAGCGTGGAACAAACCTAGTTCGACACTTCAAGTCTGCCCGTAGAAGAGGAACTATACCTGCTGAGGTATCTATTAGATATGACAGCGAAAACCGTGACATATTCATTAACACAGACAAGGGAAGAATTCTACGTCCTTTGTTAATTTTGTACGACGGTGCACCTCGTTTGACATCTCAACATTTAGAAGCGTTAACCAATGGTGAAATGACTTTCAAGAATTTAGTTAACGAAGGAATCGTCGAGTGGGTAGATGCAGAGGAAGAAGAAGACCTTTACATTGCACCAAAACCATTCGTACTCCCTGCAACAGTTCCAGGCGGTAAATTCGCTGGCAGGCCTTTGACTAACGAGAATGTTGAATGGACCAATCTTGGTGAGCCTGGCGCAACTTCTGCAAAACTCAAGGCTAAGATTAGAATGCCTAACAATGACTGGCAAATTGCAAGTTTCTCAGTGGACCTAGAATACTCGACAGAGCATACCCACTGTGAGATAGACCCGCAACTTGTTTTGGGTGTCTGTGCTTCACTAATTCCTTACCCAGAACACAACTCCACACCACGTGTTACTGGTGGAACTGCAATGGTAAAGCAATCTCTTGGTTTGCCTTCATCAAACTACAGACTACGACCTGATACTAGAGCTCACATTCTACACTACCCGCAACGCTCGATTACCAAAACTAGAGCTATGGAAACTACAAACTTCGATAGCAGACCTGGTGGGCAAAACTTCATTGTGGCAATTATGTCACTCCACGGATACAATATGCAAGACGCAGTAATCATGAATCGTGGTTCAATCGATCTAGGTCTAGCACGCTCAACATTCATGCGTACTTACAATGCAGAGAGAAGAAGATTCCCTGGAGGTCAAGTAGAAGAAATCGAGAAACCAGGTTCTTCTCTTCAAGAAGTGAAAGGACTGAAGCCCGATGAGGCTTATATCCATCTTGAAGCAGATGGTCTACCTCTACCAGAAAAATATCTAGAAGGTGGAGATGTACTTGTCGGTAAGACAAGCCCTCCAAGGTTCCTTGAAGAATCATCTGGTGGTGCTTTCTTAATGGCT
The DNA here is from genome assembly GCA_964014545.1 of uncultured Candidatus Poseidoniales archaeon. Lineage (GTDB taxonomy): Archaea > Thermoplasmatota > Poseidoniia > Poseidoniales > Poseidoniaceae > MGIIa-L1. The sequence goes on from CAXGZX010000069.1 coordinate 2,430, forward strand.
CAAGAGCGTAGAGAATCATCTATGCTAATCCGCCATGGAGAAAAAGGCTGGATAGACAACGTATATGTCACCGAATCTCTTGACTCTGGTCGCTTGGTTAGAGTGATGGTCCGCAGTCACAAGGTCCCTGAAGTTGGAGACAAATTTGCCTCAAGACACGGACAGAAAGGGGTTATTGGAAGATTGGTTAATCCAGAAGATATGCCTTTTACCGCTGACGGTGTAGTGCCTGACCTCATTATCAATCCACACGCAATTCCATCTAGAATGACAGTTGCTCACGTTTTGGAAATGATTGGTGGAAAAGTCGGGTCTCTTGAGGGACGACGTATCGACGGTACTGCCTTTAGAGGAGAGAAAGAAGGAAGCCTTAGAGATGGCCTAATCCGTAACGGATTTGCTCACTCAGGTCGTGAAACCATGATCAACGGCGAAACTGGACAGGCTTATCCTGCTGAAATTTTCGTAGGTTGTATCTACTATCAGAGACTACATCACTTGGTAAGTTCCAAGATTCACGCCCGTTCAAGAGGACGTGTGCAAATCTTGACCCGTCAACCAACTGAAGGTCGTGCCCGACAAGGTGGACTGAGATTTGGTGAGATGGAACGTGATTGTCTAATTGCCCACGGTGCATCCATGGTTATCAAAGATAGACTATTGGATGAATCTGACGGTATTGACATGTATGTTTGTGCTCAGTCAGGACACTTGGCATGGTACGATCCCAAAAGAAGAACCTACGTCAGTCCAATACATGGAGATGGTGCTGAAGTATACAAGGTACAAACATCATACGCTTTCAAGCTGCTACTAGACGAAATGAAGAGTTTAGGTGTGGCCATGAGATTAGAACTGGAGGACAGAAGATGAGCAGAATTACCACCCTTATCCCAAAAAGAATTGCTAGTATCCGTTTCGGTTTAATGGACCCTAGTGAAATTAGAAAAATGTCAGCAGTTGAGGTTAAAACCGCTGATACTTACAAAGACGATGGACACGCTTACCGTCAAGGTTTGATGGACCCGCACATGGGTGTTATTGAGCCAGGATTGGTATGTCCAACTGATAACTGCAAGTATGACGAAAGCCCAGGGCATTTTGGTCACATACAAATGGAATTACCAGTGATACACATCGGTTTCGTTGGTCTGATAAAAACAGCATTAAAGGCTACATGCAACTCTTGCAGCAAGATTCTATTGCACGATGAAGCAAATACTCACCCTTCTAATCCAGAACTAAGTGAGCAAGACTTCTACCGCAGCAGAGTTAGAGATATCCAACTCAAGCACGGTGTAGGCTCAACAGAATTTTCTAAGATTATCAAAGAAATCGAGAAGGTTACTTCAGGAGCCAAGCGTAAGGTCTGTATGCATTGTGGAGCCGCTCAAGGTAAGATTACCCTAGATAAGCCAACCACTTTCAAAGAAAAACTTGAAACTCAAGGTAGCGGAAAAGAAACTGAGCGTAAACTCAATCCTAGAGACGTTAGAGAATGGTTGAGCAGTATCCCTGTTGAACATCTAATCTTCATTGGGATGGATACCCAAAACAGACCTGAATGGACTGTCTTGAAGGTTCTGCCTGTTCCACCAATTACCGTTAGGCCATCGATTACCCTTGACAGTGGAGACCGCTCGGAAGACGATTTGACACACAAATTAGTTGACGTACTACGTATCAACCAGCGGTTGCGAGAGAACAGAGATTCTGGAGCTCCTCAACTAATTGTTGAAGATCTTTGGGAACTATTACAATACCACGTTACCACTTACTTTGACAACCAAACTTCAGGAATTCCTCCAGCAAGACACCGTTCAGGAAGAACACTGAAAACACTAACACAAAGGCTGAAAGGAAAAGAAGGACGATTCCGTAGTAACTTATCTGGTAAGCGTGTCAACTTCTGTGCCCGTTCAGTTATTTCCCCTGACCCATACCTTGGAGTCAATGAAGTAGGTGTTCCAGAAAAGATTGCTCGTGAACTAACTGTCCCGATTAGGGTCACTATGAGGAACAGAGAGCAGATGCGTCAAATGATTCTAAGAGGTCCCGATGTTCACCCTGGTGTAAACTATATCATCAGAGGAGACAAGAGGAGAGTAAGAATTAATGCAAGAAGTCGTCTAATCAATGCAGGATTTAGATGTCACAATCCAGAATGTATGGAAGAAACCACCATGCGCCCTGATATTCACGAAGTACTACCTGCGCCCAACTTTTTGCCAGGTCTAGTGATAAAGAAAGAAATCAGCAGGTCTGTTGTTGACCCAAGTATCGAGGTTACCAACTATGTCGTGGATGATGACGCAACTATTGCTAACCTTCGTGGTGAAGACATTCATGGCAATCCATTAGAGAAGGATGATCCAAGAGCAGCATTACACTATAGATGGATGTGGGAATTAGAACAACTAGACAAAGTCAATCCTGAACCACTACCTGAACATTTGGATGTTACATGTCCGCATTGTGGCAGTCCAGAAGACCCAATCTATGGTGAGAGAACTGGTATTGAAGATAGACTTTCAACTTATGACCGTGATGGCAATCCAAAACCAGGTATGCTCGTTGAGCGTCACTTGATTGATGGCGATGTAGCAATTTTCAATCGACAACCGTCTCTACACAGAATGTCAATGATGGTTCACGAAGTAAGAGTTATGCAAGGTCATACTTTCAGATTTAATCTGGCAGTTTGTACACCATATAACGCTGATTTTGACGGTGATGAAATGAATCTCCACGTTATTCAATCTGAAGAAGCAAGAGCTGAAGCAAAAATACTGATGCGTGTCCAAGAACATATACTAACCCCAAGATATGGTGGTGCAGTTATTGGCGGTATCCACGACCACATTTCTGGTGCTTATCTGCTATCAAGACCTGGAACGCTAATTCGTGTTGAATATGGCCTGGAAATGCTCGGTAACATCGGGTGGACTGGTAAACTACCAGAAATCGTCAAGGATGAAAACGGCAAAGATAGTTTCCGTGGACAAGATATCATTTCTTTGATTATCCCAGATAATATCCACTTGAGATTTAGAAGTCGTTCTAATGATGATGTTGTAGTCAGAGAGGGAAGTGTCGAAGGAACTCTAGATAAGAGAGCGATTGGCGCTGAAGATGGAAGATTGCTGGACGCAATTGTTCAAACCAATGGACCTGAAAAAGGTGCTAAATTCTTGGATGAATTTACTCAACTATCCATTGCTGCATGTACTGCACTTGGATTTACTACTGGTATTGACGATGAAGATTTATCTCCAGAATCCCTTGCTGCAATTGAAAAAGCGAATGCTGATGCAAGAACCCTTGTTGAAGAGGAACTTGCTGCATTTGGTAAAGACGGTAAAGGCTACGAAACAAGACCGGGTAGAACTCCAAGAGAGACTCTAGAAGAGAATATCATGGTAATGCTAGACGAAGGAAAGCAAAAGGCTGGTGACATTGCTAAGGATGAGTTGAATCAATCTGGTTCGACAAATGCTGCGGTGAATATGGCTATATCTGGTGCAAGAGGTTCTATGGACAACTTGACTATGATGGCTGGTTCAATTGGTCAAGCAAAGGTTCGTGGAAAGCGACTAGAAAGAGGTTACAATGACAGAGTTCTAGCCCACTTCAAGCGTGGCGGACGTGGAGCTTTGGATAGAGGATTTATCTCTAATTCATTCAAGCGTGGTCTTGAGCCAACCGAGTTCTTTATGTTGTCAGTTTCAGGAAGAGAATCTTTAGTCGATACAGCGGTTCGTACTGCAAAATCAGGATATATGCAAAGAAGACTGATCAATGCTATGGATGACTTGAAAGTTTACGACGATGAGATGTTATCAGTACGCAATACTGCTAACAGAATTATTCAGTTTAGCTACGGTGAAGACGGAATTGATCCATCTAGAGGTGTACATGGTTCTCCATTCAACATTGATGTAATAGTTGATGAAGCACTAGGAACCGAAGGTGCAACAGTTGTAGAAAGAAAATCACGAGAGCGAGACGAGAAAGAAGAGGACATGGGTGCTTGGGAATTTGAGGCTGAAGCAGAAGGAGGCGAGAACTGATGGTAGTAAAGAGTGCAACCAAGAAGAAACTAATGGACCTAGGAATCGATGAGAATTTTGCTCATATTCTTGCAGATGACCGCAAGTGGGACGATGTCAAGATATTGCCAGCAGAAAACATTGCTCAAATCTGTGAAACCGATTCAGAAACCGCCGGTAAAATCAAAGGAATTATTGATGGTGCAAACCAAAAAAATAAGCTAGCCAACAATGAAGCAATCGGCCCGGTAACTTCGGTCAGACTAAGTCGAACTGGTCGAAAATCCAGAGCAAGGTCGAGAGTCAAATCAACTGCTGAGATTGATACTTACAATTCTGAAGCAAAATTGAATGGATTAGAGGATCCGCTATGTGAAGACCCAGTGTACAAATCTTTGGTGTCTGCCGTTGAGGATTCTGGTTCTCGCAGGTTTACTAACAGAATCTTCCATGACTTGACCGTGGCAATTCACGCAAGAGGCAAGAACAAAATCACCAAGCCACAAGCGAAAAAAGTAGTGCAAGAAGCTATTTTTGCGTTGAAGAGAGCCAGTATTGACCCATATGAAGCAGCAGGAATCATTACTGCTCAATCTATTGGGGAACCAGGAACTCAGATGACAATGCGTACTTTCCACTACGCTGGTGTTGCAACTGTTAACGTAACACAAGGTCTTCCTAGAATTATTGAAATTGTTGATGCTAGAAAAGTACCTCAAACACCAACGATGACCATTAGGTTAGCCGGTGACAAGAGAACTTCTGCAGAAGAAGCACAAAAATTAGCGGCTTCCATCGAAGTAACCACGACTGTTAACATCGCGACCCTAGAAACCGACGTTGCTCAAAGGAGATTGGTTTTGAAGCTTAACAAGTCTAACCTGAAGCAAAAGAACATGACTGGTGCTGAAGTTAAAGATAAATTAGAACAAGCAACCAGACTATTGGTTCAAGCTGATAAAGATAAGAATCCCGGCAAACTTACCATGATTCCAGGAGTTCACTCTGAGGAAGACTTGGCAGACTTAGCAGAAAACCC
>CAXGZX010000070.1:0-7440 GCA_964014545.1 uncultured Candidatus Poseidoniales archaeon
GCTAGTTAAGTCGCTATTCAACTAACCGGCAACAATTATCGGTAAAACTACCCGGAAAATGGTTTTTATCACTAGTGTTCATCAATGAAGAGGCTTTAGCGGGGTTTGATTGAGACCATGGATTTCATCAGAGCCATTGCATTACTGGCCCACCCAGTATTAGCCTGTGCGCTGATTTACTGGATTTGGCAGCAATATTCATGGCGCAAGACAAGTAAGGGAATGAAAGGTCAATTGCGAAAAGATGCTCTTGAAAAACATGAAAAAAATGGCGAATTTATCTTATGGTCGGGAATTATTGTCGTAGTGGTTGCTTTTATCGGACGTATGATTGCAGGCTGGCGTTCTAGTCGCGATATTTTTGCGGAAATTTGGCCAACTAGCCTTCATGGCTTTATTGGCCCGCTTGGACTCGCTCTATTACTAATAATGACCAACTTTGGAAAGTCAGTCAAGCGCAAACGGTTGGCTGGTGAAAAGTTCGCTGATGAAAAATTAAAGCATGGAAGGGCGGCAGATTTTATTATGGCGTTAATATTCATTCATGCTTTTTTGGGGTTCCTTTACATATTCGCAGTATTGTGATTAACCGCTAAAACGGTATCTCTCTCGGCCCACATTTGAAGCCATTTTGCTAAGTTATCATCAAGCCCAGGAGGCTGAATTCGGCAACCACAAGCGTTCATGTGTCCTCCGCCACTTGGATCGAATTTTGTCGCAAGTCGAGAAAGATCATACTTGCCTTGCCCGCCCTGGATAAACGAGTTTGCATAGAAACTTGCCGACAGTGGTGGTCTTTTCGCGTCGTTGATATCACCGTCAGTAAACCCATGGATTATGCAACAAGCATCTGCCTTATCACCAGCCCAAGCAGTCACTAGGTATCCATTAGAAAAATGTCCTGTATCCTGTAAATGGCATACTGCGAGTCGGTTTATTATCACGGTATTGGCTTGGACCACATGTTCTATTGCTAATCGTTGTTCTTGTTGGACCAATAATCGTGATTTCACCTCTGGTAATTGTAGAATTTGGAAGATGGTTTTACCTTGCGATAAATGGGTAACAATATCATTCATGTAATCGCTTTCGGTAACCTTTAGAGTTCGACTGAAGCGCATTAATTCACCGTCTTCGCGAAACTGTTCAATCGTGATTCCCCCCGAATCAAGGGCATCAACAAACGGCATTACTTCAACAAAATTAGCTAAATCACAATGGGAATGAATTAGGTCATAGACCAATCTTGCTGCTGATGGAGTTGCCTGCCAATCAGTAACTCCGCCCTTTTTTTCAAAATCTAGCGATTCTTGCTTAGTTGGTTTGTTGGTTTGGTGGTGGTCTAAATACCACCCGCAGTTTTGATGAAATGGTAAATCGACGATTACTGTAGAGGCGTTTATTTCCTCGTCCATGTTGCCATTTCTTACCAATGCTGCATGTGAAAACTTCACTTCTGCAGCAGGATTGTAAGCTTTTAGAATTGCTGCCCCAATTAACCCATCAAAATCAGAGTCTGCCACAATTTTTGTAAACTGTGGAATCTCTTTGGCACCCATATGTTCAACTCAAGCAACTAGATTGAAGTATTTTTGCAGTAACTTACGCAAATAACTTGACTAACTATGTGTTGGGGTTAGTATGGAAACCTCTTGTGGCATCGTCCTAGTAAATTATGGAACGGTGTTATTACTGCAATATCCACAAGGGCACTGGGATCTACCAAAGGGTCACGTCGAAGACTTTGATAGTGACCGAAAAGCTACTGCAGCTAGAGAATTAATCGAAGAGACTGGTATTTCGGCAATAGAATTTATCGATGGATTTGAAGAAAAGACAACGTATAGTTTCAAGCAAAAGGGAAGATTAACCGAAAAACAGGTTTTTTGGTTTTTAGCTACTACTGAAAAAATAACCGTAAAATTGTCCAAGGAACACCATCGCTACATGTGGCTTGATTGGGATTTGGCAATTGATATGGCGACTCATGACGAGACAAAGGGCACTCTAACCAAAGCTAAGACTCATGCTGACAGAATTGGCTTAGTCTAAGTCGTCATAGTCGGCGTCATTTGAACCAATCTTCCTAATCATATTGGCGACATTTGATGACTCTCCGCGTTTCCCTAGAGGTGTCCAAAGAGTTTCTTGTTCACCCATATTTTTTGTCACCCATCTAGCAAATACAAAGAACCAATCCGATAGTCGGTTGACATAAACTTTAGCGACTTCTCTAACTGCTTTACTACCTTCTTCATCTTCTATTGCAACAAGGCTTCTTTCCAAGCGCCTAGTTACGGTTCTAGCCAAATGGATTATTGGTTCTGGCCCCGCTCCTGTTGGCAAAATGAAACTGGTTAATGGGTCGAGTTGTTCTAGCCATGCATCCATTTCGCCAGTTAGGCTATCGCATTGTACCAAATCAATTAATTGCATATATTCAGGCAATTTGTCAGGTTCACAGGCTAGTTCAGCACCAAGGTCGAATAATTCATTTTGTAGCCGATCTAGTGCGGACTCAGCAATATTCTGGATTCGATTAATAGCTGCACTGGAGCCACCATCAGCGTGACTTGGTAGCACTTTGCACTCTCTTCTTATCAAGCCGACAATTGAATTTAACTCGTCACATGTACCAACTGCAACAAATCTTAGGTGAGATTTTCGGTGTCTTGAGCCATCAACAAATGAGGAGGAACCGTCATCTCCAGTTCCAGTATAAACGCGATTAATTCGAACCATAACACACCCGACCTAACCATCCGAGGTTATGCTTCTATGAGTGGTTTGCGGGAGAGGAAGCTTGAGTTTAATTCATGATACCATTCGATATCTTCCTCACCAATGCACCAAGAATATTGGACCACTTTCTCATCGACAACTCCGTACCATTCAAGTCTACCAAGCTCTAAGCAAGCCATTCGAGCGCCCGTTGATTCCAGCCTCTTCACTACGCTGTGCCACGATTGTATCATTGTCGCCAAATAATCAGCAATCTCAGTAACATGGTCATGTTTCGAGTCATAGCTTTCCAAAATAATATCCAATTCCTCCGTTAAATCTCCCGATATATCGCTAATTGATTGAAGTTCTACTAAACATCGAGAGGCTTCTCTCAAGCCGATTCTCGCTTCTTCAATGGTTACTATTTTTGCCCCGCTTGGGATTTGATCAATAGCTGTTTCATGGTTAAGCAAATCTGTGATAGACATAGGCCTACCAGAATATATTGGTACTTCGGAGGTATCAGACACATGTGTCTTTTGACGAGAAGGGTCTTGAATACATCGATACTATTGAATGAACTATGTTGATTTTGTCGCCATTTGTCCAGTGCCAGTAATCTCAGGTGAGTCTGAAGATAATATGTGGTTATAGGTCTTGTATACAACGTAAAATAGCACCCACACCCAAAGTATTGCTTCGGCAATTAAAATGGCCATATAGATTGGTCCAAGCGACATTAGCATCGCAAGTCCGTCATACGGGCTACCATGAATTGAAATGAACACGAGTTGAGAGGTTAGGTTTGCTACAAACCAAATTGCTAAAATTGCTCCAAGTATTGGGGAGATCTGTTTTTTATTCTGCTGCGTATTGTTGTTTCCCATGGTTATATATCGACTTTAAAATACATAAAACAATCGGCTAAATGCTGAATTTCGGCGTAAAACTACCAATAAATTCCCTAAAACGGCATTACTCGCTCTCGCTAGAGAATGTTGTAAAACCCATACTACTCAAGCAATCATCTATTGCCGAAAGCCATTCAATGGCCACTGATTCACTGCCCCCGGATTCAAGAAATAATTCGTTCCAATGGGTTGCTCTATCGGTCTCCTCTAGTGCTTGAAATATTTTACTTAACGCAGAATAGGCCATTGGATTAAGATGTTCTTCCTCCGCATCCCATGCCTTCTCAAAACATTCTATTGCGCCATGAGGGCCGCGTAACTGACCTCTATGCAAGGCAACCATTCCTGCTTGGCTCCACGCTAATGGTAATCTGCCGATCAGCAAGCCTCTGAACACTAGCCAAGTTTGCCCTCCAGCTAATACAACAAGTGCTAAAAATCCGGCCCAATGTTCAAATTTGTTTAGTTCATCCCAAGTTTGAGTAATCAGGCCAGTAACTCCTACGCAGAACATAAAACCAGACATTGGGGCAACCAGCACTTCTCGTCTGGTTCTTAGCATCAAATTTATTCCGCTAACCAGGCCAAACGCTCCAAATACCGATAGTATGGTCAGATGGGCTTCAAGACTGGTTGGGTTTGGTGCTGACTGGCCTAGCAACAACAATCCGCCAACCATTAGTATAAACCAGCCAAACCGCCTTGCAGGTGTCGGGAAAGGTTGGCTTTTAGAGCCTAAAATTAAAATTATCGAAATCACTAATTCAAATCCAATCAGTAACCAAACTACTGTAGAATCTTCTAATATCATGCTCTCTCAATCCAATGCATATACCCCTCGGCTTTGAGTATTTGCTCAATCCCTATGGTATTTTGTCCCCTTGATTATTTCTGTTGCACGATAAACTTGCTCGGCTAAAATGACTCCTGCAAGCTCGTGTGGCAGAGTCATATTGGAAAGCGAGATTGTGCGTTTTATAGAATGAGTAATTTTCTGCCAGCCGTCAACTGGCCCTATTGCCAAATTAATGTCTTCTGTGGCAATAGTCCATGTTTTTACCAATTCGGCAAATTGGCGTGAAGTATACTGCTCTCCATCTTCATCTAGAATAAACAATGTTGCGTTGTTATTAATTTCATCATAGTATTGTTGCACAGATTTTTTGCTTGAATGAGAGATTATTTTGATGTTTTTAACACTTAGTCGGTGTGAATATGTCTCTAACATCTCGCGGTATGAGCGTTCTCTTGCTTGCCCATGGAGATGTAATGTTATGCGCCCCATAATTGGCTCACCTTCCCCAGTCACTTGAAATGTATTGGTTAGCAATAAGGTAATTTCATAATTTGAACCATATTCAATAACTACGACCAATAGGGTGTAGCATGGGCTGGTGGCCATTTTCAAAACCTAAGTCGGCCCGCAGAGCGATTGAGCCAATAATGAAAGATGGCCGAACTTGGCTACTAGAGCTTAGAGATATGTGTGAACGTAATTTTGATAATCCCGAAGAAGCAAAACGAAGAATTAGGCAAATGCAAGTAGAATGGCAAGAATGTTTTGATAACGGTTCACTGTCTAAAGTAAACAAAGACGCCCTAGAAAGCAGAGCGTTTAGGCTGTTGTCATGCACAGATCAAGAATGGCTAAGATGGCTTGACGACCTTGAATTTTGGAAAACTGGTTGGAAACCTGTATCCGATTCAGCAGACAAGGATTGAATAGTGTTCGATTACAGGCTAGGATATGTCAAAAGCAACACTGCACATGTTGCACACTTGTCCATTCTGTTGGAAAGTAAGGGGACTCATCGAATATTTAGATTTAGATGTAGATCTTATTGCAGTTAACGGATTGAAAATCAAAAAGGCGGTTTCGTTTACTGATGACTGGGGCAAAGTGCCTGTTTTTACCGACGAAAATGGAGTTCACCATGTCGATTCAACTCCAATTATGAAGTATATTGATGAACAATATAACGGAAATAAATTACTAAATGTATCAGAACAGGAACGCACAACAAAGTGGCTAGATTGGTCTGACCAAAAGATGTCTAAGGCTACCGTTCCAATACTATATGGCACCTTAGGGTCAGCCTTCAAAACAACAACCCGAATCTCAAAATTAGAAGAATTTGGTTTCATCTCTAAGCGCCTGTATGCTTGGGCAGGATTCCCCATAATGTGGGGAATTATTGCTAAAAAGCGTGTCAAAAAGGATGGGCGAAAGCCTAAGCAACTTTGGCATGATTTACTTACCGAATTTACTGATGAGCATCAAGGAAAAGATTTCTTTGGCGGCAGTGGGCCAAGCATTGTGGACTTCTCGGTATTCGGCTATATGCGGTCAATATCTCCATTCCCGCAATTTGCTATGCTAGAGGATCACAAAAACGGAATCGCTTGGTATAATCGAATGAGCGGTTTACTAAACTAGGGATTAGCATGTCATCCTTGGAAATTAACGGGCTTAAATTTTCCAAAGTCAAGCGTGGCTCCGTTTTTGTTGGAGAGTCAAAGGGTGGTTGGATATATGCTGGCCAGAGGCCTTGTCATGAAGTCAGATGTCCTGAATTTTACATCATGGAAAATACGTTAACTAACCAACAATTGTCAAACCTGATAGACAGCAACATCGCATCGGGTGATGAAAATGTGTGGAATGCTGAAAGATTGTCGGTTATTGTTGCGCTGGTAAATGATTCGCTACAGGAAAGTCTTGAGACATTAACTGGCGATTTTAACGATTGGGAAATACGTTGCCCAACCCAAGGAGAATGGCTGCATGCTAAAGAACAACAGGCCATTGAAATTAATTGTAAAGCTAAGGAGATTTTAGCTGATGCGGTTACTGGAAATTATCGGGGTGCCATGATGGACGGTCGCCCTCGAGGATTTGAGGGCCATGGCCCAATGCAATGGCATACTGCAACCATGGAAATCCACCCTTCAAATAAGGATATAATTGCCTTGTCAAGCGCTCCTATGGACCGAGAAAATAAGGGTTTATCACTAAGGCTTGTGCTAACACCAATCAGAAAAGGCAGTCCGGTTACTGTTCCTAGGAAAGCTGATTTGGCAGGTAACATAAAATCAGAACTAATTTGGACAGTTTTACTGGGCGTTGTTCCTTCATTTGCTATCCCTTGGCTTAGAGGGATGGGGGATTATGTGTATTCTGGCTGGGTGAATTTACTGTTTGGCGGGTTATGTGCAGGATTTGTCACAGGTGCTTTTTGGCGACCAAGACGACCAATCATTATGTATGAAGATGGAGAACAGCCTCAATCTTGATTATTGTTTTCAGCCGCTGCTAATGTCTCCCAGTAAGAGTCCTGTCTAATTGCGTCTGCAGCACATATTGTGGCCATATTGACGATGTGCCGTACCCCATCTGTGCGGGCTACCAACTGAACTGGTTTGTCCATTCCTTCCAAAATTGGCCCCGTCATTTCAGCACCACCAAGTTCCTCAAGTAATTTGTAAGCAATATTAGCTGCCGCAAGGTTTGGCAGTACCAAGACATTTGCCGGCCCTTCAAAGTCCATGAATGGATAATCTTCCTGGACGCTTCTATTCAACGCAGTATCAGCCTGCATTGGCCCATCTATTATCAAAGTCGGATCAATCTCTTTAGCCATTGCCACAGCCTCTTCTATCCTTGTTGATCGTTGAGCTTTAGTGCTGCCAAAATTAGAAAATGATAACATGGCAACCTTTGGCCTGATACCAAACCTTCGAGCGATCTTTGCAGTTTGTATGGCAATTTCAGCCAAGGTTGGACTATCAGGATATACATTGACAG
>CAXGZX010000071.1:0-7398 GCA_964014545.1 uncultured Candidatus Poseidoniales archaeon
AAATGACTTCTACCGATGAAATATTTGAATTCCGCACACCAAATGGATATGCTGATGCTCAACCGTTACCAATTGACACAGATAATGACGGAATTCATGACCGTCTCTGCTGGGTAACATGGTATTCAGAGTCTAGTATCAATTTCAATCGAAAAGGAATGGCAGGATGCCATGATATTTCCGAAGACCCACCGATAAGAGAATGGTCCAAGGATATGCAAAGAGGTAGCGGTAACGATAATGATGAAATTGCAGTTGCCCCACCAATTTGGATGGACATAAATGATGACTCAATGCCTGACATAATTGTACCATTTGGCAAGCGTCTATGGGCATTTGATGGAGTGGATGGTACCTCTTCAGAAGTATCTGACGGTTGGTCATCACCTCTTAGCATGCCTCATCGAGTTTGGTCTGCTCCTGCTGTAGCAGATATGGATAATGATGGAACACTAGATATTTTGATTGGTGATACGCTAGTATCTCAACACATAGCTGATTTTGCGCCGCTAAGTGACAATCGAGGAATAAGTTTCAATCCAAGTCAACCCGACCCAGGAGATTTAGTAACGGTTACTGGGCAATTTAGTAACACAGGAACTTTGGATAACCAAGATGACTTGGATGTCGCCATCTTGCAAAATGGCAATGAAATATCACGACAGAGATTTAGCGATGTTGAACCAGTAGCACCTTCTGGTAATGGTGGGCCATATACATTCAGTGTAGACATTGTAGCACAGTTAGGAATTCACACATTTGAACTAATCATTGATATCAATTCTAATTTATCTGAATCACGAAAAGACAACAACAACGCAACTATCGAACTGTTAGTGGTTGAACCATATGCTGCTCAAGTTGATATTCCAAATAATATTCCTCGCATCAACCCTGGAACCAGTGAAATCGTCAGTATATCGATGCTATCAACAGGTTCTCGTACAGTGGACTGGACTCTAACTTGGGATGATTCAAATCTTCCTGATGGCTGGTCTATTAATCCTGATATTAATCAGAATCTAAATCCAACATTAGTGCCAGGGATTGGAAATGATGTTGACTTTGTTGTATCAATTCCGCAATCAGCTCTAGGTGATGACAATTCATATGTCATAATGACATTGACCTTAGACCTTGACCAGAACATCACATTTGATACAATCTTACCACTAGAAGTACTCAGAACGCGAGGATTAACAATCGTTGGACCTAGTGGCCTTGATAGCACCTCAGGGTATGGTAGGCCTGGAGATATAGCCACTGCTTGGATGATGGTCGAAAACCTTGGTAATGCCTATGAATCAACCACATCAATAGATTGGACTGCTCCCTCATGGGGTGGAACTCCAACGTTACATGATCAATCCGGCACGGAGATTTTCTCACTAAATTTAGCACCAGGTGAGCAAAAAGAATTGTTCGTCCACCTCAATACACCGCAGAATATACAGTTGAGTTCGGTAACTACGTCCACTATGACCATGTGTATCGGTAGTGGTGCTGATACATTATGTGAAGAATTATTTGTCAATCTTACTGCAGTTGCTGTGACTATTCAACCCACCCATCAAAGAACTCTACCTAATCAAACATTAACTTGGCAGGTTGAGGGAACAATCCCAAGTGATGGAGAAATTTCATGGAATACTGCTTCAGCAAATATGATTCATACAAACTGGGTGTGGAATACTGACGGCGATTTGAATATCAATGGTAGCAATATCGAAGTCAGTGGTGCTGTCGATGCACCGTTTAGTGGGAATATATATCTTGAACTACCTGTTAACGCTATACCTCAGAGGCATTATTTCCAAACTAGTTCACTCAATGACCCAAATCATAACTTGGATTTCACTTTGCAAGTTCTGCAGGTGTTTAGAAGCGATGCAACAATATTGCAACCAATCCCCAACCAAGTTGGAGAGCCTGTAGCATTGTTTGTAGAATTAACTAACCAAATCCTACTGAGATTAGAAAACCCTGGCAATGGAGAAGATGAATTCTTGTTAACCGCAGAAGTAGTAGAAAGTAGCGAAATGAGTAGCCCTCCAATTGTAGAATTTACCACATATAACCCGCAAAGAATACTCGGGCCATTAGCAACTACAATTGCTACTGTTGATGTTATACTCTCTGAAGACACACCAGCACAAGAACCATTTACGCTTCGTTTCACGTGGAATTCGCTTGGTGATGAGACAGTTTCTACAATAGTTGATTTGTTGATTGAGGCTGAACCAGACCATAACTGGGATGCTTCGTTCAGCCAGGGAGTTACCCATCAGGTAACCCCCACAGAATTAGTTAACCTAGATTACCAAGTGATTAACACAGGCAATGCAATAGATGACTTGATTGTTAAACCGAACTTTGAGGTCACATATTTTGGACAGGACGACAGTGTGTGGCATGCCGAGGAAATGAATTATTCACAAATCGGAGTAAATGAGAGCGTAAATATGCAACTCCAATTCACCACTCCACACAATGCTTGGGCTGGAACAACTGCTGAACTAACATTACAATTGTTTTCTGATGATTTATTGGTCGACAACATCTCACTAACGTTCAATGTCATTCAAGTCTCGGGTTGGAAGTTGAACCTAACTGATACCAACTTAGTAATAGATCCTGAAGGACAAAACCTTACTTTGAATGTTGAACATTTAGGTAACCTTGCTAGGCAACCATGGTATACCAAAGCTGGCGATGGTTGGAACATCACAGTTCCACAAAATGGGGTTGAGGTTGACCCCTATAGCGCCTCAACTGTTACTATCTTTGTCAATCCGCCAGAAAATGCAGGAGCGGGTGAAGTAGGTGTGCTGAGGTTAAGGGTTTCAGATGGTGATGGTTCAGGTCAAACCATACAAGAAATACCAGTAAGAGTAGGTACATCACCAAATATTGAATTACATTCAAAGGGATTTTGGGCAGTTAATCAATCAAATGATGGAATGCCCACTGCTTGGGCTGTCAATTCAGGAAACGACATTGCCGTAGTTGACATATCTGTGTCGGGAATTCCAAATGGCTGGACGATTAACTCTCCCCAAAATATGGTCATCTCACCGGGGCAAGTCATAGGTATACCAATCAGTTTAGCACCAGATAGTAATTGGGATAAATCGCCTATTACAGCAACCATAGAGATTGTTCATCCAATAATTGGCCTTCAGACCATGACACTTTCTGTCGAGGAATCCAGCTTCGTCTTTGAATCAACACCAGTAATATCTGGCGTGAGTGGCGATACAAGGTTGATTGATGTATCAAATACCAATGTTTCTCAAAATTCGCAGATAACAATTTTAAGCGAAAATTTAGTAGTCACACTATCTAATGAATTACAAAACATATCAATAATCAACGATAATAGTGGACAAGAATACTACATTCATTCTGCTGGCTACCAGTTACCACTATTTTCCGCTTCATGTACGTTTGACACAAATTCAATGGAACAGTTAGGTATGACCGCATTATCTGCTAAAGTTGCGTCATGTAGCTTAGCAGCAACTCAAAATGAACGATTTAGCGGGTCGGTTTTACTAATTACCAGCATGGGTGAATATGTATCTTTAGAAGAAGCACAGTTTTCAATACCGGCTAACACATCTGAATCTTTCTCAGTTAATTCCAGTAATTGGCAACCGGATGCTGGTGAAATTACCCTAACTTTATTGATTATCGATTCATATGGCAGACAAATTGAAACTACTACTAAAGAGGTAATTGCTAGGAGTAGTGGATGGAATATTGGTATCGCTGAACTTAGTGCAAATGGCGACATACGAGTGTCAATTGCTAGAGAGTCATACCAACGTCTAGTTGGGGTAACTTGTTTACTTACTGTCGAATCACCAGGCAGTAATTGGGAAGGTGAAACCCAAATTATTGATCTTGGTGGTATAGATTATGCACCAATTATCAAGATAGATGACCCCGGTGTTTTAGACAAAGATGACGTGGTCAAGGCAGATTTGAGTTGCATTATTCCTTACGATATCGATGACAATCCAGATGATGATACTGCTCAAACGTTTTTCAAACCCACGGAAACTAATCCATTAAAAGATTCAGACCTTCTTACTGGAGTTTTAACTGCAGTTGTAGTGATATCATTGGCCTATTTTGTTGGATTATTGAGTAACAAAAAGCCGACTAAACCAACCCAAACCAGGCAAGAAAAAATATCATCAAGTACCATAGATGAAGTGGTACCAGAAATTGAGGAAGAGGACATTACCACTGATATTGATGATTTCAGCCTAGAACTTGAGAATGAGATAGATAGTTCTGAGCCAATTGATATTGATGAGGCGCCACCTAGTGAGCCTATTCCTGTTGCCGAGGATGATCATACTGCATCAGGTAGACTTGCATCACTCAGAGATGAAATGTCGGTTGATGACAAACCAAAAGATACCAGACCATTAGGGGACAGAATGGCTGATTTCTTTAATGATTAATTGCAAGGTATTAATTTAGTCGGCGCAATCCGCAAGCCATGGACCTAGACCAAGCCAATGGCTCCACAACAGCATTCTATACTTTACATTCTTGTGATGGCGACATTGCAGGGGAATTAGCTGCTATTTTATCTGATGATTCACCAGCAAAAGAATCTAATTGGCAGCGATTATTAGAGAACCGCACCTCTATACGTTCTAGATTAATTCAGCAGGGGCTAACCGAGCCATTAATACTACAAGAATTGACTTGGGATGATTCTATGTTATTGTTTACCTGTGCTATCCATTTGGATGAAGAAGGTAAACCGATGACAGTTGGAGAAAACTTAACTAGAGAGCGTTTTGGTAGATTTCCATTTGGTAATGGTTCGTTAATAGAATACGTACTGGAATATTTACGACCCAACAGCAGAGTTAAAAATTCCAATGAAGCATTTTCTAGGACCTTAAACTTACTAAACAAGTTAAACTCGTTTAATACTCTAGAAAATTATGACACGCCTCGGTATAACGGTGGAAGAGGTGGCATGAATATCCTTGGCTTTTTGAGTTTTGAAGAGGTCGTGGAACTAAGAAAATTACTCAGTGGACGTAATTGGTCGGTGGCTTCAGATGAACCATTAGACGGTGGAATAAGAGATGCAATAAAACATCTACTAGCAATGGTGAAAGCAGCAGAACGCAGAGATTCTGGAGTTATGCATAGAGCGCATTCTTAATCAGAAATCAAGGGATGTAAGCCTCTCATACATTGAAGCATACAATTGTGCAGTTTCGTCAATAACACTTTGCGGTAGCTCCGGAATAGGTGGATCGATTGCACCTGTGTCTCTTGCTTGCTTTAATTCCGCTTGGTGACCAGTTCCAATGTAATGGGTTCTAACAAATTCCTTGGATAATTCAATGCACTCTCCGTTTGCATACGCTTCTGCATCCCACCATCGATCTTCATCTAGTGTTCCAAATGTGTCTACCAGCACAACTTTCCGGTTTGGACCTAGAGCAAACTCTTTCTTTCCATCAACATGAATCAGACCATTCTTTGCTGCTTCTCGCTCAATCATAGCGTCCACTTTAAGCACCACATCAAAGATTTCATTCAATTCATCTGGAGTAATATTAGAGATCTCTAACGCCTCTTCATTGGTAATGTTTCTATCGAATTTTTCGAATTTTGTGGTTACTTCCAAAAATGGCTTTGAAAGTTTAGCTCCATATTCGCAATCAGCAGGGACACCAAGTTGCTCAGGCGTTAATTCACCACGTTGGAATCGGCGCCATGCAGAGCCGGATAAATAGTGTCGGCAAATTATCTCTAGCGGGACGAATACCCATTCCATATCTCTGGGTATCGCACCTGGCTCTTTGATAACCTCTACTTTCCTTACTAGGCACCTATCCGCCGCATTAACCTCAACTAAGTGAGTGCCGCAAATACCTTCTTGTTCAATTAGCTTAAACCAGTGGGCAGTGGTTCTGTTCAGTGATTCACCTTTACGAGGAATCAATGACGGAATGATTTGATCAAATACGGAAATTTGATTAGTGAATCTAAATTCTAGAATATCTGGATCATCGGTCGACCAAACTTGTTTTACTTTCCCTTGGTATAGCATCTCGCCCATGATTACCTTTGAGGCAAATAGGCCTTTGAACATTTCACAAGATATCAGAGGTAACCAAGAGCGTCTTCGATACGATTCATTTCAGGTCCCGTAGTTTCGGTACCTGCTATTGCTCCATCATTTGACGCACATATCCCAGCGCCAACATATGGTGAACCAAAACAAGCTGTACCAACCATGGGAGGCACTTTCATTACTTCTTGAATTAGGATAACTTCCTCTGGAGTAACATCAGGATGGAGGAGTATTCCTTGGTCATTGGTCACACCGAGGCTTCCAACAACATCTTGTCCTGCAATTGTAGTTGCTACTACGTCTACTTGCATGACTTGAGCGATTATTTCTAGTCCCTCTTCAGGGATACTTGGAGAAGCAACAACACCTGTTTCGTTAGCCAGTAAAAGATTCCCGGCGGTATTAACCCCACCTTCCATAACAACTACGTCACCGTATGATGTGAGTAAATCTATATCTGCTTCGGTTGCAATATCTGCTACAGCCATACCTTTAGAGTTGCCACAAAGCAATGCTCCGATGAGGTTTGAACCACCGATGTTTAATTCAATGGATTCTAATCCAAGTACGTTGTCGATCTTTTCTTTTATTGGTTCAGTCAACTCCGGAGGATGGAAAACATAGTTGCCTACAGCTGCCAAATGAATCCCAACTTGGTCACTGCCAAAGATATCGGCGGAGTCTACAGTCATCGCAATCAACCACGCCAAATCATGAACTCATAAAAGGAAGACCTCTGGAGATTGCGAAAAAAAAATAAAAAAAAGGCCGGCACCAAAATGGTACCGGCCGATTTAATGTAGAGGAATTCGAATGAAAGAAGAGGGGCACAGTGACTTCCTTTCCCGTGGACTCTCGTACCACAGTAATGGGATAGACGCAGATGGGCTTGACTTCTGGGTTCGGAATGAGACCAGGTAAACACCAACGCTATGACCGTGCACCCATCTTCTCTCGAATCGGATATGGATGCGACTATTGTCGCAGCGAATTGGCATGAATTATAAGACGAAGAGCACTCGCGGTGCGGATACATACGAAAATAAAGATGCTCGAACATTAGTGCTGCTGGACTGAATACGTCGCCGAAGCTTCGTACTTACATCCGCAGTCTATCATCTCGTCTTTTACGAGCGTTCTGAGGTGTCTCGTCTATGGGGTGGCTTCGAGCTTAGATGCTTTCAGCTCTTATCCTTCAGGGCGTGGCTACCCAGCATTGCCTTGTCAGACAACTGGTAAACTAGTGGCCCCGAGCCCTCGTTCCTCTCGTACTAAAGGGC
>CAXGZX010000072.1:0-7135 GCA_964014545.1 uncultured Candidatus Poseidoniales archaeon
AGCTGCATAGAAGGTGTGGTTATTTGCTGTGGTAGGGTTTGACCAATTTACTTGCCATGAATCAGTGTTTGATGTAGCCGTGAAGTTAGTGAAATTTTCATCAACCAATGATGAATTAAAAGCATCAGTAATAGTTTGTCCAGCTATAATTAAGTCCTCGAACATGTCGATGTCAATGGTGATCCAGTGTATGGTATACTGATCCCCAATTGTCATATTACTAGCAAATATCTCTCCAGTAGTTGATGAGGTAGTTGCAACTACTAATCTTTCAAGATAAATGAAATCTTCACCTGATGTAAGGGCTATAGATTGGCTATCATAGAGGTTTGCAGTAACTGAATATGCTCCTTCTATAATACCTGTTGTGATAGTGTAGTTTACTGTTTCAGTGGTAGATGTCGCAACAAATGTGTAAGGGCCTTGTGTTGATTGGTTGGTAACTGTTGCATTGATGCCATTCTCAAAAGATTGGACATATTCATAAGTATATGAGTCGCCAATTATCAGTCCTGACATCTCGAGTGTGACGTTGGTTAAGTTATTCATCACTACATCGATTTCTTGGAAAGTTTGACCTCCTCCGGGGTTATCTGTAGAAAGCTCAACATCATAGTTATTTGAAATGGCACCTGTCGACCCGAAACTTGAGAAATGATAGACTACAAAATAAGCAGTGAAATTGGAGTTTGCGGTATATTCGGCTGCCTCGTTATCCGAAGATGAACCCATAGAGCCAAAATTATTGAATGATATGGTTGAACTAGATGAGTCTTCTAGGCGAGCATCAATATCCCCTCCAGAGTGTGAGAATGTCAAGTTGAAGTAGTAGGTCACACCTGTAATCATTTGGATTTCGTAATAATCTTCATTGGCATTCCCTGCAGCATCAATATCTACTGATAGCCCAGTACAGTAAATTGGGAGAATAGATGCTAACGTAGCAGTTGCCGCATCGTCATTAGGCTCAAGAATATCTGGGACTGCATTGTTGCCAACGCATGGCGATGGGGTCGCAGTTCCATTGCTGCCTGTGCCTCCACCAGTTGATGTTGTACTCCACACCCAGAACTCTAAGTCATATACTCCATACCCTGAATATCTATTAATTTGGACATAAATTGTACCGCCATGGACACTGCCTCCGGGTATAGTGGCAGTATTATTGGTTGTGACATATTCAGGGTTATTACCAGCAGATAAGTCTAGCATGTTCATGTTTGAGTCATAAATTGCTAATTCGAAGTCATTGGTCACCAAAGAGCCATTGTTAAATGAGAAAGAACTGTATGATATCTCGAAAGCAAAGCCATCATTTACATCGAGAGTAAATGATAACCAGTCTTCATTGTCGCCATTGAGATCTAATTCTGCATTATCTACTCCAGAATAAATTGGTGCAGCCCCAACGAAATTAACCGGCCAATATGGATCTGCTTGAAGCAAAGTAGTTGAATCTGGTAAATCATAATTGGTAATTCCAATGTCGTTTTGGGTTGTTGTTCCGTTAGTACCAGAGCCAGTGGTAAATTTCCAGATAGTGATGTTATAGGCGCCAGTTGATGTTGGTCCAAATGAATAAGCGTAGATTTCAATGTAAACCATTCCTCCGGTTGACGAGCCGTTTGTGGTGACGGTTTCTGGGTTACTAATCCAAGAATCATCAATCATAGATTGCGCTGAATCATACAAACCTAGGTCAAAGTCATCTGCCGAATCAAAAGATAATTCAACTGCTATACCTTCATTTGACGCGAGTGATACACGTAAGTAGTCGTAAGTATCAGTGCCGCTAACAAGCTCTCCAGTTCCTGATATGGAGTTAGAAAAAACTAGGTTAGGTATCATGGTTGGAGAAGTTAAATTGTCTGGCAAATCTCCACCAGACGTACCAATGTCATTTTGATTTTGACCTACTGCTGAAACAGGAGTAATTGCTATTGATAATGATGTTAAAACCATCATGGCTACCAAACATAAGCTGCGGAATCGAAAATTAAAAACACTCGCATTCTTTCCTTGCATGATTCTCTATCAGTGACGATAGTAATAGAATGTTGCTATTTGCAATATTATATCGCCGTAGGAGCAACATGGCCATCTTTTTTGTCGTCAGGTTTCCTAACACGAGACCAAACGCCACCCATTAACTGGTCGTGGCAATTCTGACAATAATGGAATCTTCGATATGCTTCTCTAAATGAATAAGCTTTCTTTCCAGTAGCGACTAAAAAACCTTCAGGTGAGAGCCTTGAGACTATTTCTCCAACTGCGCCACAGCCCGGAAAATCACAAACTGCAGGTGCGCTCATGTACCGACCTAGTGTTATCTCCACTTTAACCATCGCATTTTATCTGCGATTTTATAGCAATTATTCTTCTTTTGGCTCGATTACTACCAACGGCACATTTGCTTCAATTGATTGACCTTCTTCGCAATTGACAGAAACTACCTTGCCGTTGACAGGTGCTTGAATTTCATTTTGCATTTTCATGGCTTCTAAAATTAAAATTACTTGTCCTTCAGTTACTTCTTGTCCTTCAGAAACCTCAATTGTGACAATCTTGCCGGGGATATTAGCAGACACGGTGCCAGATTTCTTTTTCTTGCCACCACCTGCACGTCGTTTTTTGACCACAGGACCAGAATCAGGAATTTCGATTGCAAAGGTTCGACCTTCTACAGTGGCTAGCCATTTGCCGTTTTCTACTTCTACTTCGACATCAAACTCTTGTCCATCAACGATTACTTTCCTTTTTTCAGTCATCTAATCATCTCCATGGTGACCTACTAGATCTTGAATTCATCAAGGAATTTAGCCCCATATTAATTCTTATGTGGTCTTGTGACCAAGCGTTACCAGCATTTCTGCCAATATTTGCTCCATCATCACCTTGTGATTCAATAATGGATAATACAGCACTTATTGCTGCGATTCTAAGTATTGCTTCATCAGTCATTTCAAAACCTCATAGCGGAATATTTCCATGTTTTCTTGCTGGTCTTAATTCCTCTTTGTCAAGCAACATTTCTAGCGCTCTGGCTAACTTTGAACGAGTCTGATTTGGTTCGATTACATCATCTATGTAACCAAGTGCAGCTGCTTTGTATGGATTAGCAAATTTATCATTAAAGTCTTCAGTTAAACGCACACGCTCTTCCTCACTATTTCGGGCACTCTTCAATCTTCTACGGTGAATAATCTCAACTGCGCCATCAGCGCCCATAACTGCTAGTTCGGCTGAAGGCCATGCTACATTGTAATCTCCACGAATATGCTTTGAAGACATAACATCATAAGCGCCGCCATAGGCTTTTCTCATAATAACGGTTAATTTTGGAACAGTTGCTTCGGCAAATGCATACAGCAATTTAGCACCATGTCTGATAATTCCACCCCATTCTTGGTTGGTTCCAGGCAGGAATCCTGGTACGTCTTCAAAAGTTATTATTGGTACGTTAAAAGCATCACAAAAACGCACAAATCTAGCAGCCTTATCACTAGCATCAATATCTAAGCAACCGGCAAGAATTTTTGGTTGATTGGCGACTACACCAACTGTCTGTCCGCTTAGGTGGCCAAATCCGATGACGATATTTTGGGCCCAATCAGCTTGCACTTCAAGGAAACCATGGTCGTCTAATACTTCAGATATGACATCAACAACATCGTATGGTTTGTTAGATTCCTCTGGAATTATATCATCGAGTTTGTCACAACTTCGACTAATTGGGTCTGAGGTTTTCTTAACAGGTGGTTTTTCCATGTTATTTGCCGGTAATAAGTCGCATAGGTCTCTTGCCAATTGAATGGCCGCTTCGTCATCCTCAGCAGTGAAATGGGATACTCCAGATCTACTTCCATGGGTCATTGCCCCACCTAGTTCTTCAAATGAAACCACTTCATTGGTTACCGTTTTGATTACCTCCGGTCCAGTGATAAACATATGAGCAGTTTGGTCGACCATAATGACAAAATCAGTAATTGCAGGAGAATAAACTGCACCTCCAGCGCATGGCCCCATTATCACCGAAATTTGTGGCACTACTCCGGATGCTCTGACATTACGGAAGAAAATTTCAGCATAACTACCCAATGATGCAACACCTTCTTGGATTCTAGCGCCACCAGAATCATTCAAGCCGATGACAGGTTTTCCTGTCTTAAGTGCCATGTCTAGCACTTTGCAAATTTTGAGTCCGTGCATTTCTCCAAGTGAGCCACCATAAACGGTGAAATCTTGGGCGAAAGCAAATACTTCCCGGCCGTTTATCATGCCATGTCCGGTAACTACTCCGTCACCAGGAATGACATTTTTGTCCATGTCAAAGTCTCGGCATCGATGTTCAACTAACGCGTCTATTTCTTGAAAACTACCATCATCAAGTAAAATTTCTATACGCTCTCGTGCAGTTAATTTGCCGCGATTGTGCTGTGCGTCAACTCTTGCTTGACCGCCACCTGCTTCACTTTGCGCCTTCCTATTGCGCAGGTCTCGCAGTCTTTCTTCAGTCGTAGGCATTGGTGTCACCTAGTGAGTGTATCAAAAGGCCGCCTTTATTGCTTACCGTGTTTTTGACCGGTGAAACCATGGCATTAGAGGTAAAAGCACGTTCCGAGGATGATTTCAAGGGTTGTCTTGATAGGTGAGCATTTCTTCGACTAATCATGGGCCAACCGTTGCGAATCGTCGTTGCCAAACCCGGTCTTGATGGTCATGACCGAGGTGCAAAAGTAGTTGCTCGAACATTGCGTGATGCCGGTCATGAAGTAATTTATACAGGATTGCGCAGAACAGCACAGCAGATTGTCGAGACTGTCAGAGATGAAGACGCTAGATTTTTGGGGCTATCTTCTCTGTCAGGGGCGCATAATCATCTATTTCCAAAAGTCTGCGAACTATTGGTTGCAGAGGGATTGAATGATGTCATTGTCTTTGCCGGCGGAATAATTCCTCATGACGACCGAAGTGGTTTGTTCAGTTGCAAAATCAGAGCAATATTTGGCCCTGGTACTCCAACAGCGGAAATATTAGAATTTATTGACACCTCGGCAAATATGCCTAATATCGGGGTTGGAGATTCCAATGATTGGTATTGGGAATCTTCGGCTTGAGGTGATTTTTTGAGTGACCAACTGATTGAAGCAGCCATAAGCGGTAATAGGAGATCGATTGCTAGAACTCTGACTGGTTTGGAAAACGGGCAGATTACGTTAGGTCAAATAAAACAGATTGCAGACATAAGTATGTTGTCAAAAGGTACTGAACACTGGCGCTCAATTGCCATAACAGGTGCTCCTGGAGTTGGCAAATCTTGTTTGATAGATAAGTTACTAGCAACTTGGGCTGGAAGTGGATTAAAAATTGCTTTATTGGCCATTGATCCTTCTTCACCACGTACGGGGGGCGCTCTGCTTGGCGACCGAGTAAGAATTACGGCGATTGATTTAGTAGACATCAAAGAGAATATCTATGTCAGGTCCATTGCTACAAGAAAATCTTCAGGCAGTGTCCCGTTAATTGTCTCAGATATGATTGAGTTCCTGATATTGGCAGGATGGGACAGGGTGATTATTGAAACGGTTGGTTCTGGACAAGCAGAGGTGCGCTGTGCTGCTATAGCAGACCGTATTGTGGTAGTTGAAGGGCCAGCAAGAGGTGATGGAGTACAAGCAGAAAAAGCCGGATTACTAGAATTGGCAGATGCAGTAATTGTCAACAAATCAGACTTAGATGGTGCAGAGAAACATGCTGAAGAATTAACTGAATCATTTCATCTTGGTCTTGGTGAGGCACCTCCAGTGTTACTAACTTCGGCCATTAACGGTGACGGTATTGCTGCAGCAGCTAGTACCCTACTCGGCATAAAAGATTCAGGACGTTCCAACAGAGCACGCTGGCGTGAGAGGCTACTTGCCCAACATGAACGGAGAATCTTAGAATCTGATAAACTGGAAGAAACACTTGTTTTGTTGGCGACAGGTTCAATTTCTATAATTGAAGCCCTCGATATATTAGGGGGACAAAAAAATGAGTGAACAAGTAGAACTAACTAATCCAGTTGATTTGTCGGTTGGTGGTATGAGTGGCCATATATTCCGTCGTATCTTTCATATTTCGATGTTCATAATTCCGTATATCTACTTTGAATTTGGTAATGAAGTAGCTGAAAGAATTGGCTACACTTTGCCAGAGGTTGTATCACTAGTCATCATAGTGGCCATTTTTGGCGAAGCGCTGAGATTAAAATTTGGTCTTACTGTATTTGGCCAGCGAGAATATGAAGCAAACCAAGTTTCTGCATTAGCATGGGGTGGATTTGCTGTTGGAATGGTATTATTATTGGCTCCAACAAAGGAATATGCGTATCCGTTGATCTTTTCATTGTCGTTTGGAGATCCGTTCATGGGTGAGTTGCGCCGTAAAGGGTTTCAGACTAAGGAAGTGGTTATTTTCTCAACAATTTTCCTTATTGCTTTGTGGTTAACTTGTTGGTATCTATTTGCTACTCCATGGTGGTTAGCATTCATCTTTGCACCGCTGTGTGTATTTTCGGAAATGCCAAGACTGCGTTACATTGACGACAATGCTACAATGCTGCTTATTCCACTTGCCGGAATTTTAATCCTTGAACCATTCCTTGGATTACTATGATATCTTTCAATATGTTAAAATGTGGATTAGTGTAGGGAGGCATGAGCAGCATGGATGAAGGAGATAACAAATATTCCGACCCGCCACAAGGCGCCTATTACTTTGTATACATTCTATCGATGATTCTGCTCGGTGTTGCAATGTTTGCTTACCCTCTTTGGTAAATATCCAAATAAAAAGCGACTCTTCATATAAGTAATCGCTAATCAAAATTTATGTGCGGAATCTCAGGGATGTTTTCATCTCCCGATAATTCTGTAGTTAGTCAAATGGTCAAAATTCTCAAACATCGTGGACCAGACGGATCTGGTATTTGGTCGGATGAAACCATAAGTTTGGGGCATAATCGCCTGTCGATTGTTGATATTAACGGCAGTCAACAACCTATAATTGGCAACTCAAATACCACACTCATTGCTAACGGTGAAATCTACAACCATCTAGATTTACGTGGTAAACTAAACTATAATTGGAAAAC
>CAXGZX010000073.1:0-7078 GCA_964014545.1 uncultured Candidatus Poseidoniales archaeon
GGCGGCTGTTGACCAAGACCTAGGTGATGAAATTAGAGTAATGCTTGTTCTAACTGGAGTGAAGAGCGAACAAATACATGGATCAAGCGAAAACCGTCAACTAAGAGCCCTTAGAAACAAAAGTATTGAATTTGTTAACTAATCCTTGACTACCTTAACCAATATGTAAAGCAAGACTAGTAACCCTAGTCCCAACATTACTTTGTCAAATACATCAAGTTCGTGATTAGCATTAGGTTGCTCAAATGTATTGTAATTTTCAACCCCCGAAACGTATATTTTTATTTTGTTCCAACCATCTCCGGTAAATTCCCCATTACCGTTAACGGCATTGCCGTATAGTGTCAGAGCAGTTAATGAGGTATTATCTGCCGGTGATTGCCAAGTAAGATTCCAAACTCTTTGCTGGTTACCAAGCTCTGTGTGCGTCCAGCCGTCACCGATTATTTGGCTCTTATTTGTCTCATTAAACGAAATGTCCCCGGAGGATACAACGAGTCTAAAGCCGCCATGGGCCGAACTTGTATTAACATCGATTTCAGGATTATCAACAATTAATTGCAGAAAATAGGTTGTGTTTGATTCAAACTTATCTGGTAAGCCTACAATTTCCACAGAGGTCAAGTCATTTTCAGCCCCGTGACAAAGACATCCTTGCTCGCCAATATCTCCAACTCCATTGGGAAACCCATCCACGTTGTGGACTGGTAGTAGAATTAATACTGCGAACAAGATAAGTATCGCAATTACCCTTGGCAATCTAGTACCCACGCTTTGCCCAAAATGTCACCACCTTTGACACTTATCATATTCTTACCAGATTAAAGTATCGTGATGCAAAACGCGACAGTGAGGAACATTATGTTAAGTATAATGAAATCACAATGCTAATTAATGTTCCAAGAAGAAGCCTTTGTTTTGCCCAACTCATTTGAGGAAGACGACATCGATATATTTGCTGAACTAGGCGTTGTCAACAACCGCCCTGCTGCCGTAAAATCGAGCCAAGATTTCCAAAATGAAAACTTAGCAATATTGCTGGCAGAAGACGATGAATCAGAGCCTCAAGAGGATGTCCAGCAAATCAATACCGCACAAAATGAGACAGTAATCGAAACCCAAATGACTACCATTTCAGATGAAACAATCACCGAATTATTAGAAGTCCTAGTGAAGAAAGAGCTGCACTCACTAGACCAAGATTCTATAATCAGTAAAATCCCTACCAAGGCCAAATTCAATTTAGAAACCGCCAAAGTGAGTAAGAGCGATGAGGAGTATGAATTGTCTGTAATAATCGAAGTTGATGGATCAGGGCCACTAAGACCATTCGCTAAGGTCCGCAGTGAAAATAACTCACTAATGATAGAGCCAGCGCCTAAAACTATCCCAAGCAGTTGGATCCCGCTATATGAGGCACTGCGTGATATGTTAGCAAAAGCAATGCAGGCACTTTCCTCAACAAGTTTCACCATTAACAAAAACGTTTGAAGAAATATCTACCGTCGATTTGAACATATTTGATACTGTACAGTATTTCTCATGGCTCTTTTCAACCAATTTTCTAGCAAGCCTCTTTGGCGCATCGCCCTCAATGAAATAATTCATTTCGATTGCGGTGAACACTTTCGGCGCTTCGGTTTTTCTTTGCCCTGATAGTTCAATATAAATTCGTGATATATCGCGTTCTTTCAATCCGGTTTGAATATCCGCTAAGGAACATGCACCGATCATCTGCAACACTATTTGCACTGGTGTAGGACCATTATCCCAGTCGATTTCTATACAATCTCCCGCTTCATTAAAACAATCAACTTTACTCTCACCTTTCCACTCAACGCGGCCGAACATGACACGCCTATGGGCGGTTCATTCTTGAAGGAAATGCCTCTCGGATGTATTGATTGGAATGACTGGAGAGACTATTACCCTTAACAACGGCTTGCTAAATGTGCCTGATAATCCTACTATACACTTTATTGAAGGTGATGGAATTGGTGTTGATATCAGTCCAGTGATGATGAAAGTCGTCGATGCTGCGGTCAGTAAAGCATATTCTGGTGAAAAGCAAATTCACTGGAGTGAGGTGCTTGCCGGAGAAAAGGCATTCAATCAAACTGGTCAGTGGTTACCTGAAGAAACACTAGACGCTATGAGGTCAGGATTGGTCTCTATCAAGGGACCACTGACAACACCTGTTGGCGGAGGAATCCGTTCACTCAACGTTGCGTTGCGACAAAAGTTGGACTTATTCGCTTGCGTAAGACCCGTTAGATGGTATGACGGCACTCCTTCTCCAGTTAAGGCCCCACAAGATGTTGACATGATTATTTTCCGTGAAAACAGTGAAGATGTTTATGCTGGAATTGAATGGGAGGCAGGCACTGAAGGAGTTGCTAAGGTCATTGATTTCTTGCAAAATGAGATGGGCGTTGATAAGATTAGATTCCCCAATACCTCAGGGATAGGAATCAAACCGATTTCCCAAGAAGGAACTGCAAGAATCGTCCGGGCAGCGCTAAAATATGCTGTTGACAACGATAAGGACACGGTAACTCTAGTGCACAAAGGAAATATCATGAAATTCACTGAAGGTGGATTTAGAGATTGGGGCTATGAACTAGCCAAGCAAGAATTTGGCGCTACTGAACTGGATGGCGGTCCTTGGTGTACAATGAAAAATCCACATACTGGCAATGAAATCATCATTAAAGATGTTATTGCTGATGCAATGTTACAACAGATTATCCTAAGACCAGCAGAGTATTCTGTACTGGCTACAATGAATCTTAACGGCGATTACATTTCCGACGCATTAGCTGCTCAAGTTGGTGGAATTGGTATTGCGCCTGGTGCTAACATCAATTATGATACAGGAATTGCTATTTTTGAAGCAACTCACGGAACTGCACCAAAATATGCAGGACAAGATAAAGTAAATCCTGGAAGCGTAATATTGAGCGCTGAAATGATGCTAAGACACATGGGCTGGGCTGCAGCTGCGGACCTAATTGTCAAAGGAATGGAAGGCGCAATTTCGGCTAAGACAGTTACCTATGACTTTGAAAGATTAATGGACGATGCAAAGTTGCTGAAGTGTAGCGAATTTGGTGATGCAATCATCTCATACATGTGATGATTATGAGTGATATGACCGAAATCGAGCGTGAAGAATTAATTTCTACGGCAAAGGCCGCAATAAATGATGATCCTATTGGTTGGTTTGATGAATTATATGATTTGGCTAACAGAGATTCGTCAATGATTCCTTGGGCAAGAATGTCACCTAACCCGATAATGATGGATTGGGTAAAAGGAAATAACACTGGTAGTAAAGCGTTAATTGTTGGTTGTGGGCTTGGTGATGATGCCGTAGGTTTAGAAGAGCTTGGCTTCCAA
Organism: uncultured Candidatus Poseidoniales archaeon; assembly: GCA_964014545.1. Lineage (GTDB taxonomy): Archaea > Thermoplasmatota > Poseidoniia > Poseidoniales > Poseidoniaceae > MGIIa-L1. Next base: position 3,400 of record CAXGZX010000073.1, read on the forward strand.
GTAACCGCTTTTGATATTTCACAGCAATGCATTGATTGGTGTAGAGAAAGGTTTCCTCAGTCCTCAGTAGATTGGCAAGTTGCTGATATCCTCGAGCCTCCACAGCAATGGCTTGAACAATTTGACCTGGTTGTTGAAATTCATATTTTGCAAGCAATACCAGATGGCGGAATAAGAGAACTTGCGGCTAAAAATTTACCAAAATTACTCGATAAAGACGGGTTTCTATTGTGCATTGGACGCTTAGATAACGGTGGACAAATGATACAAACACCCCCTTGGCCGCTGAAAGAAGTTTGGTTAAAAGACTCATTTCGCAGTCTAAAACTGCACGGCTTTACTCAATTTTCCTACCAAGAATCGATAGACGTTACAAGATATTATGGAGCATGGAGAAACTCGGTTTAGTTTAACCAAGAGTTTAGCATCTTACTATTCTTGATTATTCCATAGCCAAACCTTTCTTCAAAGGCTCTTGCAGTCAAAGTAAAATCTCCATCTCTAGTGGCTACCAAAATACTACCTAATCCTTCTAAAGACTGAGACGCTAAGTTTCGGCATATTGCCATAATTTCACGATCTGCTGGTTCTGGGAAGATTGCCTTGCCGTTAATTTCTGTACGGTTTTGTTTAGGATCTCTTCTTAATTTCATATCGGTTAATTCATCATATATTTCCGAAAATTCGGCTAAGAAGTGGCTGATTTCCTGATCTGATTGTTCGTCTATGGCGTCTCTCTCTGTATGAATATCAAGTGGTTTCCAGCGGCTATACTCTGAAATTATTTCATCAACTAATTTAGCAATTTTAGCGTCATCAAGCACTGACTCAAGCACTTCTGGCTTAACTAAAGAAGAACTAAATTTAGCCTTTAATTTGCCGTGGCGTTTACTTAGTTCAGTAAGCTCTTGTTTCACTATGGAAGGTAGCCAGAGATTGATTCTCCCTGCATCTGCACGGCTTTTGAGCACTTTGTGGAAGTTATCATGCTCAAACAGGTCTAGACTTGTTTCACTAGCCAACTCAAGATTGTGGGCAATTTTATCCACCAATGCATCCACTAGGATGTTAGTATCTACAACTACCAACGGAGGCAATGCTAAATTCTTAAGATAACGTCTTGACGAATTAGGAATTTGTAGCTTATGTGTGGCAAATAGTGCTCTTTCCGCGTCAAATAATGTCTTCATTTCCGATGGCTTGAATTTACCAGAATTCTGCGCCCTCTCAAGATAGGTTAGACCTTCAATAGGTATCTTTTCAGCAGCGTCCCGAGCGATATCATAAATCGCCATTATCGTAGGCGGGGTTTGCTGCATTTCATTGCGGAATCTGTTATCAAAACTATGTCGATTACGTCGCTTGTTGCGTTGAATCGCATTTAGTGCTGCAGTAACGCGCCCCAAAAACGGATCGCCGGGCAATTCTCTTGAATGTTCAAACGGATAATTTCTCAACGTGTCTAGTTCATCTTCGGCAAAGAATGTGATGGTTTTTGTTTCCATTTCTCCGTCAAGATTTTCTTCCTCGACTTCTTTTGAATAGCGAACAAAGTCTTTCAATAACTGTGTTGCTTCATTGGTTTTTTGATTGCTTGCAGTAAATGAGACTTTGAGATAAAGTTGGAAGCGTTTGGTTATTGCAGTACGCAACGCAGGTTTGGTATCTAATAGTTCGACGGCTTCTTTCCATTGCTCGGCATGAGCAAGATGAATTATTGATTTGCGGTAAAGAATCATTGAATGTTCATAGTCGTATTCTTCACTTTCTGCGGCTCTGCGGTACTCTCTTGCGGCATTCAGCTCCTCATTGTTTTGCGCAAATAACGCTGCTCTAGACAAAGTATGCCAAGGAGATAATGGGTCGTTTTGTTGATACCAGGTGACCAGTTGTTCTAAGCCAATATCATGATTGAAGACTAATTGACGAATCGCACGAATAAATCTAGTAGGAATTTCAGACCCAATAACTAAACTGTTTAGGGTGGCAAATATTTCTTCATCTGCATCACCATGTTGTAGTGAAATGGTTGCCTGATTTAATTTCAATGTTGAAATTAAGGCCATCAAAAGATTAGATTCTAAGGTGGTTAAGTCTGCCTTTTCCACACTATTAGTTAGATGATTGATGTGAGTTCTTGATGTAATCCCTGTACCACCTTGCTTCAATGCATTTCTAGCTTGCCTAAGTGCTTGGTAGCCTTTCTTACCAAGTACGGTAAAGTGTTCATCATCTATTTTGTTGCCTTCCATTAGCATGATTAAACTCTGTGACATTGGAGACAAATATTCTGGCGAAGCGGTACTGTGAATTGAGTTTAGGGCAAGTTTTCTCATCTGAGTTGACTTTTCCCACAAGTTATGCTCTTGATTGGTAGCAAGTAAGTGGTACGATAACAGGGTTTCATGCGGATGTGACATAGGTGCTAAGTCGTTATTTGTCAAAATTTTACTCAATCTTCTTAATTCGAGTTTTTGGGCAAATACTGCTATTGCTGCTATGCTTGATTCTTCCCATGCTTCTCCACCACCGTCTTGAAGCATCTTGAAGCATTCGTTTTTCAAATCTAGTGATGAGGTTTCATGTTGAGTTATATACACTAATGCACCTTCATCAAGAACGTTTAGCTGGCTCTTAAGCCAATCTTCTACTGCTGGAGAATTTAATTGAGATACTAATTGGTATAAGTTGTCAATATCTATTGCATTATCAAGGCTGTAAGTGACTAAAGCATCTGCTGCAGCCTCGCTTTTTCCACTTGCCGCTAAGGCAGATAAATGAATCCATTTCAAATTTTGAACTTGCAATTGTGAGTTAGGAATTGTCTCTAACAGTTCAATTCCGGCTAAAATTTCAGCAGGTGATAATTTTTCAACCTCGTCGGTAAAATTAAGCCACGCAAATCTCCTTCTTGCTTTTGATAACCCGTCATCACCGCCATTAATGCTCTTATTCCAATCATTTACTTTACCGTTGACTAAATCTACAAGATCACTGAATTGGTCGGCTAATTCCTTATCCCTCTTAGCTAATTCTTTCAGCGCTTTTTGTGAGTCTAAGCCGCTAGCAATTGCAAGTATTACAGATATTACTGACGCGTCACCGGTAAGGGATAGCAGGCTTTCCCCCGCCTCAATACTTCTTCTGGAGGAAATTTGGGATTGTATTTTTTGAATCGCAATTTGTTGGGCTGCATCACCACAAAGCAAAGATAACTGAGATATTGCTTGACCAAGTTGTTCATTGTCAAAAACGTCAACTTTGGCGACAGATAGTGATACTTTCTTTTTCGTCTTAGCTTTCTTTTTAGCCACGGGGAAACCAATAAACTGGGCAAGTAAGGGAGTTTTTTCACCTATTTGGTGCCACACCTTGTCTACTCCGTTAGTAAGACAGGTTTCGCGTATGGCGTTTTCGGCTGCGGACAAATCGTCAGTCCACTCCCCTCGCTTTAATTGTTTATTAATTAATAAAACTGCCAGTCTGTAGGCTGCTGTTTCTGAACTGTCTGAAGTTATTTCTTCACTACTAGGCAACCAGTCTAACGATGATTTACCTGCTGACGAACCACGCCCTCTGCGGCGCATCATCCTGCTTGAGCGAGAAGTGCTGCTATCCTCATCGTCACCCGGAATCTCTACCTCGTCCAAAGCAATTGTGAGAATACTTCGCCAGCTTT
>CAXGZX010000074.1:0-7075 GCA_964014545.1 uncultured Candidatus Poseidoniales archaeon
GCACTTCTAGCATCAGTTACTGCGAAGTTGTCCATGTTGACAGTAGTTCCTTGTCCACTTCCGTGTGCGAACGCAGAATCTACGTTAGTAAAGGTAACTGCAGTCATGATGAATTCTCCTGCGTCACAATCGTTTGCTGCATCACCACATGATAATGCTGCATCTTGTGCAGTGCCGTCCAACTTAGGTGCTGGTCGGCTGCCGGCAGTAATTGCAGCATATTCTGTGTTGGAAAAATCAACGTTATCGAATACGTGCCTATCTTCTAATCCAGCACCATTACAATCATCAGTAAATGCAAGTCCATGCCATAGAGCGTTAGGGTTAACCGAGCGGTCCACATCAAAAGTGATTCTGTTAGCTGAATCTGTATCTGCGGTGAACTGGGCACATGTGCCGTCGTTAGCATCTCCTGCACCGCCATCAAAGGATATACCTCTGCCTTCTGCGACAATTATTTCTACTCCAGGCTCAATGGTCAAATCAGCATTGATTGACAGATAGCCATCAGCAGATGAAGGGTTAACCTTGATCGGGCTGTCGATTAGATACCAAGTTTCATCAGAAGTGATGTCTGAGGTAACAGTCTTACCTTGACCGTCAAACGGCAAAGTTCTGTAATAGACACCACCACAAGTTCTTCCGCCTGAGGTGTAACAATAGTCATTGGCTTCTCTGGACCACCAAGGAGCCATCATAGGCTCGGTTGGGAAGTATGAGTCGGTTGAATCTAAGTCACACATAATTCCTGAGTAACTCCAACAAGGTAGTGATGAACTTCCTTGATGGGAAGTCAAAGTAGCTGCTGGGTCGTTAGTAAAGTACAACATTCCACTTGCAGATGCGTGTATTTGATTGTTAGGAGTTGCTCCATCCCATGTAGTTCCCCAGAAATCAAAGGTGAAATCATCAGGCATGTCAAATAATCCAGCACAGTGGTCAGAGTGGTAGTTGAAACTGTAGAAATAGTCGTAGCAATCATTATCAACAGCAAATGTTGTTGAATCAGGATAGATTACTTGTGTAGATGAAGCCAAAGGTAGGGTATTGGCAATTCCAAGATCGAATGTTTCCATTGAGTAGGTGCCAGAATCTGTCAGAGTAAATCTTAGGTTAGCATCATGAGGGTTACCGCTTGTACCACCTAGAATATTCTTGACTTGTTGGTAATTACTAGAGTCTTGTCGGTGTCCGACAAGACCATCAATTTCGTAACTTACTACGTAACAGTCATCATCGTAATGGAATTCAAACTCATTAGTTACGTCATACATGATTACTTGCATAGAACATGGTGAGTAAGTGGTACCAGTGCTGTAAGCATATTCAATCCATTCCATAACCAAGGTATTTGTTGGGTTTGCCACGGTAAAGGTAGTAGTAGCAGTTTGTTGAGTGTTAGCTCCGTTTGATGCAACGTCTTGCGCTGTTGCATAGTATACAACTGATGAACCTCTTGTCAATGAAGTCAATTCAGCAGTCCATACACACTCTGAGGTAGAACAATCTGTTCTAACTTGAGAGTTTGTCATTCCAGCGACTGTTGGAGGAGTCAAAGCCATGGTTTGGTATACACCAGTAGGAGAACTTCCTTCTGGTACTATTTCGTAGTACAATGTAGGACCTTGTCCTGGAACACCGCTAGAATCTAAACCTTCTTGCGCATAACCAATATCAGAGATGGTAAAGGACATAGCACGGTCTAGTGAGTGTGAGTCACCCAAGGCACCGTGTTCAATCACTGGGGATTGGATATCAGGATCTGGTTGAGCATTCCTAATTGTCCAAAGCATGCCTTCTCCGCCGGCTTGTTCACCTTGCTTGGTAGCACCCATGGCGAATCCTTGCCATTGTCCGCCTGTAATGGCTGAGGTGACATCAGGTGTACATTCTTGATTGGTTGATTCTTTGAACATAACCAGTCCGTTGGATGCAACGCAGATCATATTAAATTCGCCTGTTGCAGTTCCAAATGAAACTCCGCCAAATCCATCATTAGTACCTAATGAAGGTGTTCCTGTTGCGGAGAGATCCAATGGGAATACTGTGCTTTCCCAAACCGATGAAGTGTAACTGTAAGTAGCTAGATTTGCATCGCCAAAGGTCCAAGAGCCTCCTGCGGATTGAATCTGGACATCCAAATATGCTCCGTTAGTACCGTCGCCATATTGCTCGATTAATTGCGCTTCATAGGTACCTGGGCCGAATACTCCGCCGTTAGGGAATGTATTGTGAGTACTTGTAGCAGGAACGTTAGAATAAAATTGTCCATTGCTTGAGAAGTCACATGTATACGAAGTACAGGTAGATGCAGCATAAGTACCAGATGGGATATCTCCCCATTGCCCTAGTACTGTTTGAGTTGTTGCATCTCTAACCAAGATTCCGTTTTCAGTAGCGTATGAAGAAGCATAGAACGAAAGTCTAGCCTCAGAACCTGCAGGTACTGTGAAACTTGCCCAATTAGTCATACAGTCACCGGAAACTATTGTTCCAGGGCAATTGCTTGATGACCATGAGTAAGAGCTGAATGGGTCGATTAATCTCGTTTCAACGTTTGCTGGGTTGACAAGCGCTGCGTGTGCTGTTGTTTGGACATTAGGTGCAGCCGAGGTCAGTTCATCAGAAATGCCTGTGTAATCCAAGGTTGTCATAGCCCAGTCGCCAGCAACTGAATCATAACTGAATACTAGATTACCTAGTCCAGTTTCCATTGTAACACCGGAGTTCAAATCCATTGAGTTAGTAGGTGATGAAGCACATGCAGCCTTTCCAGGATAACAGTCATTTGCTGTTCCTTCCCATTGCAGACCCCAGTCTCCAAAGTCTCCACCTTCTACAGAGAAACATTGGTCCCAAGTAGAAGGGAAGATTGGGTCGAAGTTGTAGCCACAATTTTCTAGTCCAAATTCAAACAAGAATTCTCCTGTGCTTGCGTAGTAAGTCATTTGTCGATCGATATCGCTAGCTAAACTCTTGCCGTAACTGTCATAAGAAGCCCTTGCATTGTCGACCTTGGTTACGAGTTTCATGTCTGTACCATCGGTAGGTGCTGAATTAATATCAAGCACTGTAAATGAATAATCTCCAGTTGCTGGACTTCGTCCGGAGTTAGGAGACTGTGGAGGAACTTTGTTGTTATCAACAGCAGCAGAGTCTGAGTAAGTCCAATAATAGTCGACTGTTGTACCAGAGTTAACTGCTCCAGTAGTTGCAGAGAATGAACATACTGTGTTACTTCCAAAGCAACTTCCAATTGTAGTTGCACTTACTTGGGTGTAGGTATTTCCGCCATCGGTTGAGTAATGCATTTTAGGCCCAGTAGCAGTTGTAGTATCGATTGAATTTTCTGAGTCTAGAACATCTAGATAAAGTGTTCGAGCACCTTCAACATAGGAATTTCCTTGATATTGAGCGTTTGCTAGTGTTGGCGGGGTTGAATCTGGAGTGTTGTCTTCCAATTCAACAACCAACCAGAAGTTGTTTGCGTAGAGGTAACCAAAGCTATCGGAACTTCCAGCATAGTTAGCAGATTGAGGGTTGTTCATACTCAGTTCGATGTAGGTTCCTGCGTTAACTGCATCCGAAATCATGGAAACAGTACTTGTTTGATCGTTACATGATGTAACTGAGGAACATAGATTGATTGTTTGTGGGCTTGAGTCATATGACCAAAATCTGAAATTAGCGAGTTGTTCAGTGCTTACCATGGATACTAATCTTGCACCAGATGCAGAGATAGGTGAAGTTCCTGTGGTTGTACCAAGGTCAGCGATAACGATTGAACCGCCAGATCCGGTTCCTGTTCCATCACCATTGGTATCCCAAACTAGGAATTCATAAGTTCCAGGAGTTTGGAAAATTATGCCATCAGTGTATGAGTCGTATGTGGTTCCTGAAGTACATCCGGTACCAGTACAAACGTCCCATGCAGTTGACCATCCGGTAGTACCTGATGTACGATAGTAAATCAAATTCTCATCTGCACCAGGGCCTGAAGATGTTGTCCATTCCATGTAGGCTTCTTTCCCGTTAGCAAGACTTAGACTTGTTGTGGGGGTTTCTGAACCGGTTGGTGCACAGTTAGGCGAACATGCAGCTGCTGCCGTTGTAGGCAATGGCGGCAGGTTAGGTCCAACTGCAGCTGGTGTTACTGTCAGACTTGATTCGCCACAGTAACTTCCACAAGTATACACAACAATCATTTCTTGGCCTGTTGGAACACTCATAGAGTAAACTTGAGAGCTACCGTACCAATTACCAGAATATTGAGTGTACAAAGCCCCAAGCGAACCTGTAGCACCTGCTGCTCTTAGGTAGACTTTGAGAATTCCACCGTTTGGCCCGTCACCCCAAGAGTCTTTCCAGTCAATGTCATATCCACCGGCATCGAAAGCGCCGCTATCAGTAGAACAGTCTACAGTACATGTAGGAGAGACACCAACGGTAACTGAATTGCTTGTTCCAGAGTTGGCAGGGTTGAATGTATAGGTGATTGCACCTCCAGTAGGAGGCGCCACGTACTCAGGGAGTGGATTACCGGTACATCCGTTTGGATTTGCGTAGTTGTTGAGAGATGTTTGAGCATTTGCAGGCGGTTCTGAACCACCACAATCTTCCATAACCACTATGCCGCCGTATCCAGAAGATGCACGGGTGTAGTCAAGGTAAGCGTTGATATTCTTTACAGTAAATGTATTTGATGGGAAGGTAAAGTCAAAGAGTGGGAAGTATCTTTGGCCAGAGTATGATGAGAAGTACATTGTACCCATTGGGTAGGAGGTAACCGTAGAGAAACAATCGACATATCTCACTTCGCAAGTCATGTATGCTCGTGATGAAGCTGAGGAAGTTGTATCTGTATTGTAGGTGTTGGATATTGACGGGTCAATTACGACGGGGAAGTTCGTATTTTCATCAATTAGCCAATCGTATTCTACAGCAGTGGTTATTTCTATGCCTGTACCGGCTTCGTCAACCATGACAAAGTAAACAGTTCGGCCGTAGTTTTGATTATCTTCAACCTCTAAATCTGCCGAGTCAAAGGAAATTGGTGCGGCGATTTGGCCGAAGAGTTTACCGGTTTCTAGATCGACTATGTCCATTCCGCTGGTGAGAGCAATCCGTCCGTTAGTATCGATGATTTGCATACCATAAGCAAACAATCCAGTACCTTCTGGGAGTACTATGTCTTCTGTTAGACCAAGATGTAGAGGAGAATCAGTTAAGGATTGAAGATGGTCCATTGAATCTTTCATCTCTGGGCTAATCATGTCAATTCTTAATTCTTGTTTGACGGTATCCGCTGAAGTGTGGTACTGAAGATTAGTGTATTGGCTTAGCCCGTAGTTTATCGAACTGCCACCGATTTGGGGGGTGTTCGCTTCGAACTCATCTTCAAGTTCCAAAAAGATTGGTTCTGAACGTGGGTTTACGAACATCTCATTGGTTTCAGAAACTGATCCTTCACTGATTGCAGTGATTCTAGGGTTTAGACCTGAAACAATGTCAATGCCTTCTGCAAGTTCCATACTGAAACCATTTTCAACATCATGGCCGAAAGTAACTTTTGTCGGAGACTGTGTCACTTCATAGCCGTCGTATGTAGAGATTAGTGTTGTGTCTATTTCAACAAGTTGTCCTGCAGTGTTTTCAAAGTGAATGGGGTTCATACCTACAACCATTTCTAATCCTTCATCGGTCAGATAGGTTTTAGAGGTCTCTGTCCTCATTCCAAGCATTTCTTGGTCATCTTCAAAGCCTAAATCTTGTGGATTAAAGGCCGTTTGTGTGTCGTCGATGTCAAATTTACTTGTGTCATCAACATTCACTTTTTCATCTTCAGTAGATTGGTTTTCAATAGCGTTTATGTCTGAGCTCTGGACAACAGCTGACCAGGACATCAACAACATCAAAACGCACAATAGCATTGCTATTCCAATTCCACCAAATATGGTTCTTACATTTCTATTTCTTATATTATTCATATGTCATTCCCCCATGCGGCACCGCATGTAATGCTAGCCACGATTTATTCCCCTTATGAGCATTGGGGTGCATAATCTTTGAAACAACCTCCATGAGAGGTGTTTCAGGTTAAATATGATATTTAAAAAATGATAAAAAAAAGCCGGAAAGGCCGCCTAAACGACCCCCCCGGCATTATGCAAAATCGGTTAAGATTTAGCGTGCAATTATTTCACTCGTTTTACAGTCAAAGATCAGTAATCCCATTCTTTGTCGTCATCATCTTCGCTATCTCCACGAGATAGGATAAATGCACCAACAACGAAGGCTACGACAACTACTGCGCCAATAACTCCCCATGTCCACACTGGGACACCCGAGGATGTTTCATCATCGGTTGTAATAGTGCCATCACCAGTATCGGTATTGTCAACTTGTCTGTCGTAAAGTATACTGTCTGTTGAAGACCCGTAAGCAACGTTTCCTACAACGTCATAAGGCACTACAGCAAAATGAACTTGTGTAGTTTCTACAGTCGTGTATTGATTGATAGTTGTCTGAATCATACCAGTACTATCAGAAGTTGCTTGAGCGACCATAGCACAAGAACTATCCATCATCAACTCCATTTGGGTTGCAGAGAACTCGCCTTTGTTGTAGCAAACATACCATCCAGCAACATCTGCATCGACAGATGATTCTTTCCAGGTTACAACCCATGTATCTCCAGAGTTTGCAAGTTGCACATCTGTTGCAGTAACTGCTGCTACTTCTCCGTCAGCAACCTTAGCGATGGTTGTGGCATCTCCGCAGGCGAATTGATTACACATTTGCGCTGAAACATGGTATTCTACACCGTGCATTCCTTTGAAAGTCACGCCTGGATTGTCTGTTTCAACACGGTCGTAAACGACTTCTGGAGTCTCACAATCTACTTGAGTCGCACATACGGTGATTCTTACAGTCTCACCAGTTAATTGACCAGTTGCTGTATATGAAATACCCAATTCTGCGCCAGCTAGTTGAGTTACAGTGAATGACACAGTACTAGATGGAGGGTCTGGGAGTTGGCACTCTTGGTTAATCAGATGTAAGACTGTTCCTTGAG
>CAXGZX010000075.1:0-7040 GCA_964014545.1 uncultured Candidatus Poseidoniales archaeon
AGAATAACATCGGGCTCTATTGCTATGGTTCTAGCGATACACAATCTTTGTTGTTGACCGCCAGAAAGAGCGGTTCCTAATTCGTGTTGGCGGTCTGAGACCTCTTTCCATATTGCAGCCCGCTTCAAACTTTTTTCAACTATTTTATCGAGTTCCTCTCGAGTCGGTTTAAAGTGTAATTTTACTCCATATCCTACGTTATCATAAATTGATTTGGGAAATGGATTTGGTCGTTGGAAAACCATGCCTACTTTCTTCCTAATTTCGACCAAATCTGCATCTTTGCCAGTTATCTCGACATCGTCCATGGTGATTTTACCATCATAATGGCATATTGGTATTAAATCATTCATTCGATTCATCATGCGCAATAATGTACTTTTCCCACAACCAGAAGGCCCTATCAAGGCGGTCACGCTATTTTTTGCAATAGGTAAAGATACGCCATACAAGGCTTGCTTATCCCCATACCATAGATCTAAATCTTCAATCATTAGTTTTCTATCATGTTCGATGTCTAAATCTCTAGTTGAGTCTGGTATCTCTTCAGTCTGTGCTTCGTTATTCATTAGTTTAGCCTCCTTCTAAAGTGCTGTCTCAATACAATCGCTATACTGTTCATAGCAACTAGTAATGCAATCAAAGAAATACTTGCTGCGGCAGCCATAGAGTGCCAAGCAGGGTCTGGTTCAGATGTCCAGAAATAAATTTGAATTGGTATCACTGTGAAATTTACATTGCCTCCAACAAGTCCTGCCAATGGCTCTGGGTCGAATACAATCATTGCTGTAGCGCCCACGACAACCAAAGGTGCCGCCTCTCCCATAATTCTAGACATTGCAAGAATACTACCTGTCATAATTCCAGGCATTGCTGAAGGCAATACGTGATCTTTTGTTACTTGCCATTGTGTACATCCAACGCCATAAGCTGATTCTCTTATACTCCTTGGAACGCTTCTAAGAGCTTCTTGACTGGCAAGAACTATAATTGGCATAGCCATTACTCCCATAGTCAATCCTGCTGCGAGGATAGATGGCCCAAGGCCCCACCCAATGCCACCTTGTTTAACGAAAATTGCCAGCCCAAACATACCAAATACGATAGAGGGGACCCCTGCTAAATTGGTTACAAGAGCTTGGATTAGCTTAGTTGTTTTTGTGGGATTAGCGTACTCTTCAAGATATATCGCTGCGCCGACAGAAATTGGAATTGCGGAAATCATGGCGATTAACATAACCCATATAGTTCCATAAAATGCTGCTCTTATTCCAGAAGAATATGGTGAGAATATATCTTGATATCTTTCGGTAAGGAATGGAATGTAAATCTCAAGTGGGATAAATAGTGTCGAAATTACCAGTAGCATATTACTCCACATGAGTAGTCCGTCGCGATTACTTATCGAATGTTTCAATCGAGATGTTTCCGAAAGTTCTCGCCCCGAGTGTAGTAATCTCTCAATGCCTTTGGTTAGCGAAGTGCTCATTGTAGCGGATAAAATCCAACACAGTGCTGCAAGAATTGATGCAAGAGAATAATTGCCTGCAATAATAGTGACCAGCGCTAATGCATAGAATAGTCCCTTCAATTGGCGTTCCTTTCCGGTAAACTTCTGTATAAATCGAAGCATGCTAGGTTTGGGAAATCTAAATGTAAATACTAAGAAAATAAGAGTGCCATATCCAAGAATTTCTAATGGCTCAAAAACGATCCCTTCATCATATAATACGGCAACATCATACTCAATTACAAATGTAGACACAAGGGGTTTTCCCGTCTCATCTGCAGATGGCACAGGACCGGATTTTTGTTTAACTTCAACACTTTGCGGTAAAGTAGAGTAGATGTGAAATTTAGTTTTTCGGCCGACTTCAACAATCTCAGTGCTCAAACCAGATTCATTGAGATAAATATCTTCATACACGTCTCTTTGCGATATTACATTTATTTGTAGTTCGTGAACTTCATCCCCGTCATCCCAGGAAATCTCTAAAACAATAGGATCGGTTGTGAGTTCTCCATTAGAATCAATATTTGGATAATCCCATTCAAGCTCATAATCGCTTTCTGTAATGAATTCATTAGCCGGTGGTATTTCGCCGTTTTCACCATCAATGAAGGTTGGAGCAGCAATCTGCCAAACTAATATTGATAAGAAAAATAACCCTATTAGACCAGTAAAGGCCAAGCCTGAAGAGCCCATGGTTTCGGCAAAGTCTCTTAATTTGCGGTTTTTCTTTTGCAGCAGGTCGATATCTTTCATCAATAAGCCTCCCGATACGCTGCAAGTACTCGATTACCGATTAGGTTTAGAGTTAAAGTGATAATAAACAAATACAAACCAACGGCGAAAATTGTCAAGTATCCAATTTCTCCAAAGGGCAAATCACCGCCAACTCTCTGAGCAATGTAAGCGGTCATCGTTTGTGCTGGAAGGAACATGTTGGAGGTAAATACCGCAACTGTCCCCACAGCAAGGGTTACTGCCATAGTTTCACCAACGGCTCTGCTCAAGGCTAAAATTATGCTAGCAATTATTCCAGAAAGAGATGCTTGAATCATCACTTTGAAGGTCGTCTCAATCTTAGTTGCTCCTAGCGCTAATGAGCCTTCTCTAAGTTCATTTGGTACTGCTCTCAAAGCATCCTCTGACATAGAAGCGATAAGTGGTAAAATCATGATTCCAACAACTATCGCCCCGTTTATTGGATTGAGTACATTGGGTGGCTGGTCAATCCATCCATTAGCATAGAAGTAGTCGCCTAATTCAACCACCAATGGTCCGATGTAAATAAAGGCAAAGAAGCCATAAACTACTGAAGGAATACCAGCTAGTAATTCAAGAGTTGGTTTTACAATTGCCACTAGTCTTGGCGGAGCATATTCTGAAAGGTAAATAGCGCAACCTACTCCTAGTGGCACGGCAATAATCAATGCTCCAAACGCGACTTGAAGTGTTGTCAGTAGCAGGCTGTTTACCCCAAATGACATATTTTCACAAAGTGCTCTTCGATCACTACAGGCCCCGGTTGGAGTCCATTGAGTAGTTAAGAAAAATTCTCCTAACGCGCCACCATAATTCATCGTTATGGATTTTGCAAGCGCAATCAAAAATAATCCGAGAGTAATGTTTTGCCACAATGTGCTTTCACTCACCTTCATACCATAGCGCTGCTTGTTTATTGCTGCAGCTAATCTGCGCCAAGTGATGAAGGCGAACAGAAATGAAATTCCAAGCAGTAACGAATTAATAAACAACAGTTGTATTACGATTCCTATGAATGCCAAGTAAATTACAAATTGTTTGGGAAACAAAATAGAATCAAATGGTGTTTCTTTTGTCGATACATACTTCGTTGTGGCCTTTTCAACTAAATATGCTAGCATAAATACTCCTGATGCTGCCCCTGGTCCAGAAAAAATTCCGCTAAAGTCCCAATCAAACGTGAACCAGCCTCGAGCGTCTGCAATCTCTGATAGAAAGGTAATTGTCTCGAATAACAATGTCTGAATAATTCCAAGAGTGATTAAAATTACCGACAAACTCATTACAAACAGAATCACTCTTGCTCGGTTGTGTTTGAGATAATCGAAATATGACATTTTATCGCCTCAAACATTGTCAAGTTGTTTGTGCATTAGCATGTTTAGAAGAATTTCTGCAAAGTTGATACTGTATGCACATAGACGTCTTATTGATTCAGATATTCTAAATTCAGATAGTAATCGTTCTGCTGAACCTTTACCAGTCCACAACTCATCTTCTTCATCTTCAATATTCTTTCTTAATTCTACTAGTCTAATCTTGGCGCTATGAATTATTTTTAGATCTTTAGTGTACATGTTATGGACAATAATCTTTAGTTCTTTGGCCCACATAGGTATTGATGACAATGGCATTTCATTTGGCTTTATTTTGATAGATTTCAAATTGTCATTGACCAAATTTGCTAACCTTGTAGCATGATCGCCCATTCTTTCTAAGATCCTAGCAATGTTTGCGTGCTCCATAGCTGTAAAGCGGTCGACTTCCAATTTCCTTTCAACTGAAGGAAATTGAAGTGAAGCAGCGACTTGTCTTTCAAGCAATAATCTCCTTGCATCAATTTGTCGTTCTCTTTCCTCAATATCGCTCAATAAATCAATTGGTTCTCCTAAAAGAACATCTAGAGAATCATTAACCAAACTTGATATCAATATATACATCCGATTTACCGAAACTTGAAGTCTTAGCTCTGCAGGGTTAAGAATTGAAATTATCCTTACTTCGTTTTCACCATCTATCTCAATTTCCATACCTCTTGTGTCTCGCAAAAATTCTCGTATATCAGATCGGGTTTTTCTCGATATTTTATCATTGCAAAATACTCTAATTATATCTGCTCCTGAGAGATAAGCCCCGATCATTAGGTCTTTGAGGCCTTCCTTATGTTCACAACAATCGATGTTTGCGATTTTTTTTGTTGCCCTGGATTGATTGGATGAAAGGCGTAAGTCGCCTGAAGATAATTCCTCTATATTTACCAAATCTCCTTTTTTCAACTGGTTCTCTTTTATCCAATTTTTAGGCAATGAAACAATTACAGTCGAGCCACCAGTAACTTGCAGTTTTCTAAACTCGTTACTATATTCACTCAACGGGCTTCCCTCTATATATTCCCAAATATATGAACAATACATAGAAGATGACAATATATTCAATATATCTATATAGAGATATATATCATGTCATATTATCTATTGAAATTTACTATTGAACGGTTTGTATACGGCAGGCCAACAGGTGAACCTGAATGATTAAGAAATATGGAATAACTTTGATGATGACTTTAACAATACTAAGCGCAGGACTAGCAGGATGTATTGGTGGAGATGATGATAGTGAAGAAAAAACGATTAATATCGCTGGAAGCAGTACTGTATATCCGGTTGCAAGCGCATGGGCTCAAGCCTACAGTGCTTCTAACGCCGATTATACCGTAACTGTGGCTGGTGGCGGATCTGGTGCTGGTGCATCCAAGGTTTGCAGTACAGATGCTGACTCTGTTCACATCGGCGATATGAGTAGAGATTGGAAATCTTCTGAAGCTACAGTTGGTGAAGATGGCTACACATTTTCTTGTTTGAGTTCTGATATTACCGTGACTCAACTAATTGTTGCTATTGACGGACTATCTGTTGTGGTCAAGAAAGGTGGTGCGGCAGACCAGTGCATTTCTGCTATGGGTGGATTATCTATGGCTCAATTGAGGTGGGTTTTCACCGATTGGTCTGAGGAAGACCTAGCAAATCATGAGGAAGGGGGATTAGACATGAATTCAACCACGCCAAGTAATGATGATGATGGTGTTAGAGAATGGAGTGACCTTGATGATTCGAGCGCATGTCTAGACAACGAAATCAAGCTGTGGGGTGCCGATTCCGATTCTGGAACCTACGAATACTTCGGAGAGCAAGTATTCTGTAAGAAGTGCTTTGCTGACGCTGAACCGGTTGCAGAAGGTTTTGACACTGTCAGGGGTTACCAAAATTCCGCTGACGACAATCAAATAGTAAACGGCATCAATAGTGATGAAAATGCAATAGGATACTTTGGTTATGCATACTATGAAGAAAATAGTAACACATTATCTGTTGCTGCAATCGCCAATAATGATACCCATGGAGTACAAGATGCAGGTAATGCAGTAACGCCAGAAACAAGCACTGTTGCAGACGGATCATATGCCCCTCTATCGAGATTCATTTACATGAATGTCAACAACAACGATTGGGATTTAGTTCGTGACTTCTTTACTTACGGATACTCTGACGAAGGAATGGACCACGTGTCAGATGTCGGTTATGTGGCACTACCAGCAGCAATGAATGCTGAGATGGTTGCAAGAATAGGTTGAAGCCTCCTCCTTGCCTAAACGGTTGATTCGCCCCTCACTTTCGGGTGGGGGGCGTTTCTTCATTTATGCAAAGTTGGTGAACATGAAGGTGCTCAATTATAGCGCTAGTCACTCGTTTAACCTACGGATGTTTCAAGACCCCTAACTAGATTGGACGGTGTAATGGTGTCCGATGATGGGACGCTCAATCCCAATGAATTGGGTGCGAGCGAAATGGGCTCTGAACCAAATTTGGCAGAGCTTGTAGGTGATATCTTATCGGTAGACAGTGCACCTATTCAAGGACAAACCAAGCCAGTAAAACCTTCAAAAAGTTCATACAAACCAAAGGGATTATTTCTTGGTGAAAGACGAGATAATGGCAAACCTGTAGATATTGCACCTCAAGTTCTTGCTAGACACGCAGCAATGCTAGGTTCCACTGGTTCAGGAAAAACTGTAATGGCAAAGGCGTTAATTGAAGAGGCTGCAATTGCAAAGATTCCGTCTCTAATTATCGACCCTCAAGGAGATTTGGCTCGTTTAGCCTTGGGAATTGCGCCAGCTGATCTGGCTGAACATGGAGGAGATTACACTCGAGCAAAGAAACTCCTAGACATGTGTGAAGTTAGAATTTGGACTCCTCTAAGAAGTAAGGGTTTACCTTTGTGTATCGACCCATTCAGAGCCCCGCCTGCTGATCTTGATGCTGAAGAAGCGATTACTGCATGGGATATGGTTGCTGCTGGTTTTGCTAGTCTTGCCGGCTATGATGTTGAAAAAGCTCAAGGCAAAGTTGTCAAACCATTTCTCTATGAAATTCTAGTAGAAGGAACAAAACATGGACTCAATGTTGGAGATTTCCAAGCTCTAGCAAGAGTTGTTAGAGAGCCACATCATGAATTTATTCGCCATCTATACCCTGAATGTTTCCACGATGTTGAAGAAGGGGAAGACAAGGTAGATGTTCCAACATGGGAAGAAGTGATGCTTGAACATCGGCTTACAGATTTTGAAGAGCGATTGCCTAAGACCACTCGTAATGACCTTGCTAGAAGACTATCTGCATTCTCTTCGGGAGTAAATCAATTATTATTCTCGAATGGAGTTCCAATAGCTGTCTCTTATACACATCTCCGAGCCCACGAGACGCTACTCTAT
>CAXGZX010000076.1:0-7019 GCA_964014545.1 uncultured Candidatus Poseidoniales archaeon
TTGGTGATCCAACATTTTGGGTTCTAGTTACCGGTGGCATGGAAATCGGATTAGGGTTGGGATTAATTATTCCTAGGACGAGAAAGTATTCTGGAATGCTAATGGCGTTGTTTTTAGTGGCGATCTATTCAGCTAATCTCAATATGTGGATTAATGATGTACCATTAGAGGGTAAGACATTTGCCACCATCTGGCATGTGTTAAGGTTAGTAGGTCAAGTTTTAATGATTGTAATTGCGTTATGGGTGGGTGGTTGGATTAAACAAAGGGATGATTTTGTTGAATAAAGGAAACACACCTTATGTCCCAATCATTGGTTTATTGATGCTGATAGTTTCTACAATCTGTTTCGTATTCCCGCAAATGTTTGATGCTGATTTTGATTCCGTTGGGATAGATGAAAAAGTTGACTCGAGAATTAGATATTCAGCGCTAGCACTAGGCATTGGTATGCTTTTATTATTTTATAGAAAGTTTAGATTACAAAATGATGGCTTAATTTTTGTTAAGTGTCTATTAGTTATTGATCTTGGATATTTTTCTACCCGTACTCTATCCATGTCAATACATGGGTTTAGTAGCAGTATTCAACGGACATGGTTAATTTTTGAGCTGATAATTGCCATTTGTTTAACGATTATAATCAAATTAAAAAAAGCCTCCCCGAGGGCCTAAACCCTCAGAGAGGCAGTTATATTCCGCGGAATATATTAGTTCATAATTGGTCAAATGACTCGGTTAAGCAACTCAAAGGTGCTCGATTCCGATCTTCTTGACGTTTGCCTTCTTGATCTTGTCAGGAAGCCAAGCCGGGCCATTTGCAGGCTTGTCAACCATTGCAATACTACCGGTGAAGCAGTGGACTCTCTTAGTTCCACGCTCACGCAGGCGTATGCTGGTGTGTCCACGGGTTGCAGCTTTTAGGGCTGCACCACGTGGTTGTTTGCTCGCAAATACTTGGCTCGTATCTTGTCCGCCCTCCATTAGGACGAAATATTTCTTATCAGACATTTTGGATAACCTCCGGTACCAAGTAAATTGGTTGGGTATATAGTATTATCCCCGAAAAACCGCTATACTGCGCCACATATGGGCCGCAGCACGCCTTTCGAAACCAAGAAAATAGCATAAACAGCATGCGTAAAGCCAGTAAATTAGATGTCTGCGCCTGCTAGAGTTTTTGTATTGATTACACCTTTAACTGGTCTTATTGTTTCTACGACCGTTTTGGCAATCGATGCTAAATCCTCAGCAACTAATTTTATGATTAAGTCATAATCACCAAACAGCACGGTTATATCATCAACATGTTTCATCCCTTTGATTTGATTAAAAGCTTCAATTTCCATTCCTGGAGTCACATTCACGAGTACATATCCTACAGCCATGCTATCGTTATGTCCAGTACTAGGAAGATAATGAAGTATTCCAAAGTATTCATCGCCTAATGCATAAATCACAAAATAGATGTGAAAATCCAACAATCTTGCGAACTTGATAAGTAAGACAGCCCTCCATGCTTGTACGATGCCGGAATTATATATGGCCCGTACTTGTAAATGGGGTGTGTTACGAGTAGTTGGTGGGGATGTTTGGAATCATACAGGTGATGTACTAATTACTCCAGCTAATAACCGTCTCTCAGGTAGAGAAGGCTTGGATGCCCAAGTACATGCTAAAGCAGGGGAAGAACTAACCCAGGTTACTAGGAATATTTGTCTAGAAAAGCGAAAAATCAACGCTCCACCTTGTGCAGTAACTAAAAATGTAGTAACTGAACCATATGACTTAGGAAACAATTTCAAACACATTTTCCATGTAGTGGGTCCAGATTGTCGTCGTCCAAGCCAAGACGAGTCAAGAAGGCAGCTTCTTCCTGAAACCTATCATAATTTGTTTGACAGGATTAAAGAAATGGAGGACGTAAAAAAGATAGTTGCCCCACCAATTTCAATGGGTATCTTTGGTTATCCACACCGTGAGGGTGCTAGAATCACTCTAGAAGTATTGCTCAAACACCTTAACGGTGAAGAAGACCCAGGTTTTAATGAATACATCTTGGTAATTAAGGAACGTAATTTCATTAGTAATATGAGAACTGTTTATCGTGAATCAGAAGACCAGTTGCCTGGTATTGATACAACCAATGAGTAGGTGTTTGCGTGGTAGACCTAGCAAAACTGGTCGCCAGTGCATTTCCTTCAGATAGGAAACAATTTGACAGTGTGATTATAATCTCTAATAGTGTAAAAAAAATTAAGGAAATTTATCATGTAATTCCTAAAGACACTGAAATCACCATCCTTAGCAGTAAATCTAGAGTAGTTGAGTCATTTGATGAATCAGATATATCTGTTCAATTAATGGACGAATCACTTTCTGCAATGGGACTACAGATTTTAACTCAGTTACATGACATGGTTTTGCAAGCTATTGGGGAGGGTCGAATATCTCGTGGGGAGAGGATTTTAGTGGTTCTTGGCGATCCAATTGACGGATTATTTTCTATTGATACAACAATGCTTAGTGCCAATAGGTTTGCTAGTTTGGCTAATGAGACTGGAATTGATTTAGAGGTTCTAACCAAAGCAATGCAACTAGCACGTCACATCGGTTCTAGAGGTAGAGAAGGACATTCTGTTGGTGCATTATTTGCGATTGGCTCACTGCCTAAGCTAAGGAAATTTTCAACACCTTTAGTACTCAATCCATTCAAAGGCCATGATGCGGAAAGAAAGAGTATCCTACTTGATGAAAATCATGAGACTATGGCCGAGTTTGCTTGGCTGGACGGAGCGATATTTTTCAATAAAGATGGGGTTGCTAGTGATGCAGGAAGATATATCCAGGTTCCAGCAGGAACTCAACCAAAATACGGCGAAGGAGGTCGCCATTTAGCGGCTAGAGCGATTTCGCAACTTGCGGAATGTGCGGCTATATGTGTTTCTTCATCCGGAACAATATCTCTCTATGTAAATGGTAAAGAAAGATACAAAGTTCGTTTAAGTTGATTATTCCTCTTCTAGCCTATTGCTTTCAAATGGATTTAGGCCAACTTCAGCCGAAGTGATTCGATGGGATATTAGTTCTAAGTCCTGATTCGCATTATCTAAGGAAGCAGCCTGTAGGTTTCTATCAACAATCTGCTTTGTTCTTCTGATTGATGCTAATCTTTGATTACGATCTTTAGGTCTTAGCTGCTCTCCCCTTAGACCCATTAACCAGTCTTCTAGTACAGTTTTACCCCACTCTGGAGCGCGTAATTTTGCTGCTAGAATAATATCTGAATTACGGTGCCTAAATCTAACTCTGCCATCATTTATTCTAGTTGCTTGAATTGAACCCGGGTTCCAAATATCTAACGGGATATGTAAATGATGCTTAATGTCGATTCGATCTGTGGTCTTGTTAGCAGCATTTTGTTTAAACACAAAATCTGCAATTAAAACACTACGCGTCAATTTGATGAATACCTGGATAGAGTTTTCATCTTCAAACCATTCTAGTATTTCTTCGGGGGACTGTCTCCAAGTCTCAGTACACCAAGCGGCTATGTCATCACTTAGCGGTTCCATATCATCCCCTCCAACCGGTCATTCTTCAAGTTTGTTCATGTTTTGTCAATGTTCAAATTAAGTGACTTGCAGGACAGGGCATGGCTGCTGACTGGGGGACGGTTAATTTCGACTGGTCGGCAATAATGATTTTGATTCTAGTCTGGTATGTTTTGCTAAGGATTTGGGAGAATAATGGTACACTAGACCGGTGGAATGCTACTAGAGTTTTTGGTGTAATATTGATGGTTAGAAGCAAAAAAGGTCTAAAGATACTCGATAAAACCGCAAGTCCTCGAGGCTTTTGGCGGTTTTATGGTGAAATATCCTTGTGGGTTTGCGTATTTTCCATGCTGATGGTTGGTATATTGATGGTAGTGGCTTTCATTACCGCTATACTAAGTCCGCCACAAACAGATCCACCATCTGCTAGCGAACTTGTGGCTCTACCCGGAATAAATCCTGTAATCCCCTTAGGTTGGGGTGCTCTAGCATTCATTGTTGCCCTGGTGATTCATGAATACGGTCACGGACTTCAAGCAAGGGCTCATGGAATGCGGATTCGGTCATTTGGACTGTTGCAATTAGGCCCTTTGCCACTTGGGGCCTTTGCAGAACCACAATATGAGGAATTGACCAATGCACCTAGTAGAGAAAGAATGCGAATGTTTGCAGCTGGTCCAGCAACCAACATCTTTGCCGCTATTATTTGTTTGATGTTTTTGGGTGGGTTGGCCAGCCAATTCGTCGCCACTGAAGAT
Source organism: uncultured Candidatus Poseidoniales archaeon (assembly GCA_964014545.1). Taxonomy (GTDB): domain Archaea; phylum Thermoplasmatota; class Poseidoniia; order Poseidoniales; family Poseidoniaceae; genus MGIIa-L1. The sequence goes on from CAXGZX010000076.1 coordinate 4,316, forward strand.
GCAGTCCACGTAAGAGGGATAGTACAAGATGAGGGTGCATATCAAGCAGGTCTTCAACCGTGGGACACAATCCAATATATCGACGGGCAAGAAATCTCTGATGTTGATGCTTTCTATGATGCTATGGAGGGTTACAGTGCCAATGAAACAATTGCTCTTACGGTTAAACATAGTGATGGACAAGTTGAGACACTAAATGCAACTCTATCTGATAAGTATGATTACTATCTTGCACTAGGTTGGTCAAAAGGTAATTTAGAATCAATAGGTGTTGAAAAGGGGCAGCCATTTTTAGGAGTCGAAGGGCTTTCGGGCGGTACTGCCGGTATCGATCGGTTAGCAGGTCCTTTATCGCCTAGGTGGGACGGTAATTTGGCTCAAAAGTCAGTAATGGCTCCACTTCACACACTAAGCTTGATGATCGTTCCATTTGAATTGCAAGGAGTTTCAATGCATCCTTTTGAGGAATCATTACTCGAGGCAGAAGACAATGTGTTCGCCCAAACATTAGGGACAAGTGGCTTACTATTTTTCGTCAACTTATTCTTTTGGTTATTATGGGTTAATATTCTACTGGGCTTCACAAATCTAATTCCAATGGTTCCATTTGATGGTGGGCACATGTTCAAAGATATGCTGCGAGGAATTCTCAATGGGGTAAAGAAAGTAGGTAAAAAATTAAAATTCTGGGATATTAATCCAATGTGGATAGAACATATCTCCAGCAAGGCGTCAAACATATCGTCTTTGGCGCTACTAGGCATGATTGTATTTATCTTAGTAATTCCATACTTCTAATCAAGTAACTTTTCTTTTTAGTAACTCAGCTAGAATATCTCTTTTTGGCTGCTCATTATTTTGGTTGCTAGATTTTTCGATTGTTGCAGATAATTCAGTTGTACGTTTTTGTAGTGTGTCTAGAGAATCAACCTCGTGGCCAAATTTTGAACAAACCAGGGCAATAAACTCATTTAGCGGCAAACCATCATCCCAATTCAAGTATGGCTTACCATTTCTTGTCTTTGGTAGGCTTGGAATAAACGGTGCTAATTGTCTTAGCTTGCTGTGTAATGTATCGGTTTCTACTCGGAAAATTCTCCAAGAATCACCTCTTACACCCTTTAGACGTAAGGCATACAAAGGCAATAGAGAGGAACGATTTCCTTCATACACTAATGAATTATACTGATCTACAGTTCGTCCCGATAAGTATAGTTTATCTTTTTTAGATGATTTTACTTCTATTGGGAAACATAAATCACCCCTTAAGGCGAGCAAATCACCAGAACCCTCAATTCCTGAACCAGCCGCTCTTACTACCAAAAAAGGCCGTTGTTCGACTAAGCGCATCTTGGTTTTTTCAATCTCATTACAAGATTTGATTATCGCTTCAACGCCTTTAGATAAGCCAGCGAGAACTTGACGAAGTTCTCTCTCATACTTACTGCTCACGGGTTAATATCAATGTCAAGCGCTTTTGATTACTTCGGTATAATTTGTTCAAATAATTTGACTTTTGTACGCTTACTAAAATTCGGTAGGTTTGTTGATGCCAAGGTGTTGCATTGGCCATGGCGAGACTGGTAATCCGTACAGAAGATTTCCAATTGTCATTCAAGCTCATTGAAGTGTTGCGGTCAAGAAATCTAAAATTTGAGGTAATAGATAGCCGTACAGAGATAGTTAATCACTCAACAATATGGTTCTCCTCACCGGCTGAAATACTCGAGCAACCAGCAGTTGGCAGGTCAATACCTGTAAGTTTAGATAGCATAGAATCTGCAGTTTATTCGGCAATATTCTTGTTAAGAGGAATCGAAAAGTCGGTACTTCTGACCATTGGTATAGACCCGGGACCTTATCCCGGACTTGCTTGGTTAGTAGATGGGGCATTTATCGGAGTCTCTCAATTAGCATCGGTTGCTGAACTCGCTCCAGAAATAGAAAAATTGACTCAATCTTTAGATTTTCAAACTATGTTAATTCGGATTGGTGATGGTGCACCATTAATACGGGACCAGATAATTAATCTCTGTTTAGCCAAAAATTGGGTCGTTGAACAAGTTAACGAAAGTAAGACATCAAGCGGTTTAGTTAGGAATAACCATGCTATTTCTGCGCTACGAATTGCGGCTAATAGCGGACAGAGAATATGGCAACAACGTGAATTAAGGCCGAAGCATGGTGATGTAAAATACATTCAAACACAAAGTCGCAAAATGTCAAACGGTCACATTACCATAAGTAAACAACTCGCCTTACTTGTAGCAAAAGGCGAATTGACTATGCAAGCAGCAATTTTAGAGCAATCATCCTATTCTTCTGAGGAATGATCTGTTTCTAGTTCTGCTTGTTTTAGCTCAGGGGATGAGTCCATTATTTGCTTCAAGGCCATTTCTAAACCTAATGGCGCCAGTATAATTCCACCAATTACCATGGCGAGAAATACAAAAGATGAACCCGGTACATATTGTGTGCCAGGTGAATTAGGGCCGCTCAGCATTAATTTTACAGTGCCTAGCCACGGTATTTCGCCACCCGCAACCCCTACCAACCATGCTTCTTGAACAGGTCCAGCAACTCCCGAGGTGCTGTGTACTCCAGAAGATCCGTTCACTACTAAACCTCCTTGATCAACTGAACATTGATTATTATCTCCAAGGGTGACAATGCCTGAATGTTTCGGCTGCCAATTCCAAACTAC
>CAXGZX010000077.1:0-7007 GCA_964014545.1 uncultured Candidatus Poseidoniales archaeon
ACTGAATCCATTAACGAGAGATTCTTATTTCCAGGTGTTTCATTTTCTTGAATTAATCTTTCCATATCCACGCTAATGGCTTGAATCCCCTCAAGTTCAATCGTTTTCTTTTCCAGTTCAACTTCTAAGTCTGATACCTTGATTTTAGTCTCTGCTAGTTGTCCTCGAAGTAGTTCGGATTCTTTTCTTGCAGCACGCATTTCCTTAGCCAACTCTTCTAACACATCCTTAGCCGAAACAGGTTTATCTCTACTTGTGACCGCCGGTGAAGTTCGATTTGGGCGCTCCTGATTTCTTAACAAGTTGGGAATTACGGAATCATCTTCACCAATATATGTTGCACTAAGATATTTTATTGAAATATTTGCGGCTATCACAAAACCGAGAGCCATAAATCCAAGTATCGCAGCCTGTAATTCATGCTTTGGCAGCATATGTATTCCAGAATCGATACGGTAAAAATAATCATAAATGCTCAATAGAGTAGTAACCATCATTAGGGCTGAGAAAAAATAGATAATGGCGATTCTCCGATTTTCTTTCTTGCTGGTTTTTGAACATGCAACCGGACCAGGAAGACTAATTCTCCCCTCTACGACTCCGTTAGGGTCAAGTGCTAACCGCCTGATTATTGGTCTGAGGTTGTTCTCAGCTTCAAGCATATCTTTAACGTGGCTCTTATGACGCCTTTTTGCCAGGCTAAATCCAGAGGTTAATACTAAACATCCTGCAATATAGTATGTCCAGAACCACGGCCCATCTGGTGAATTAGTATGTGGTAAATCATCTCCAACTTCAACACCTAAATCTACTTCAGGCGTCAACAAGAAACCGTTTAATTGTAATTTGAGATCATCTGAAGTATACTGTTCATAATTACATTGACGATGATGATTATGTTCTCTTGAGTCGCATTTTATCTCTTCATAATCTGCGATGTTGGTAGAGTATTCAATTAATGCAGAGGCTGAAATTACTAAAATTGCTAAGGTTATGATTTTCGCAAAGAATACTGCAAAAGCTCCTGGTGGATTGGCAAATCTTTGTCGTATCGCGACATTTCTCGATTTTCCAGAATTTGGTTTACGCCAAAATAATACAATCATTATTCCCAGTATGCCAAATAATGCTAACTCTTCATTTATGTGAAAATTTTCTTCCATATGTTATCAAGTATCTATATCTCTCCGATACTACTTAAAACAAATGTTAGAACTCTCCTGATGAGCCAAAACCACCAACTCCACGGTCGGTAATTCCAAGTTCGTTGTATTCCATTTCAATAAATTTAACAGTTGGTACTTGGGCAAATAACAATTGAGCAACCCTTTCACCTTTTCTAACTAGAAACTCTTCTCCTTGACCTATCCAGGTTGCAAGTACCATCAACTCCCCGCGATAATCAGAATCAATCGTGCCAAGTCCATTAGGCATGATCATGCCCTTTTTACCAAGCGATGACCTGCATCTGATTTGTCCTTCCCAGCCATTAGGTATAGCTACAGCAATACCAGTCCTTATCATTGAACTTTGATGTTTTTTAACTATGGTTTCTTCCAGTGCATATAGGTCCCACCCTGCAGCTTGTGCACTGCCTTGTGTCGGGGTAATTGCATCTGGCTCGAGTTTTGCTATCCCGATTTCGACTTCTAGGTTCATGTCCCTCCGTAAAACTCTCGGTTATTGACAATTACTAAGTATATTTTAACTTACATGCTACAGTGGAAACAAAGGAATAAAAGAGATGGAAAACCGTCTAATTCTAGTAGCCGATTATGAAAGGTGTTAAATTTTGAATATGGGCGTCTGTGGCTTTTTTTCCCCGCTCCCCAAACTATCAAAAAACCTCTATTTCCATTGGAGTCAATGGAGGTAGTATTATACACCTCTTTGGCTGAGAACAAAATCCAGCGCGACCAAACAGCATTGAGGTGAGAATATGGTAATCGACCACACAAAGAAAACAACAGAAGAAACCGAGATTGATTTTTCCCACGAACACATTGAACCAATGCTTCAAGAAGCTCCAGAAAGATTCGTATTATTCCCGATAGAGCATGCAGATATTTGGGAAATGTACAAATTCCATGCTGCAGCATTCTGGACCGCAGAAGAGATAGATTTAGCAGAGGACGCAAAAGACTGGAAAAAACTCAATGCTAACGAACAACATTTCCTAAAGCACGTATTGGCATTCTTTGCTGCGAGTGACGGGATTGTTAACGAGAATCTGGTGACTAATTTCGCTGATGAAGTTCAATGGGCAGAAGCCCGCTGTTTCTATGGCTTCCAGATTATGATGGAAAATATCCATGCTGAAACATACTCGTTGTTAATCGACGCTTACATCACCGACCCTAATGAGAAAACTCACCTTTTCAATGCACTTGAAACTGTCCCCTCAGTACGTAAGAAGGGTAATTGGGCGCTAAAGTGGCTGTCGAGGAAAAAGGGTTCATTCGCTCAAAGGTTAGTTGCATTCGCAGCAGTTGAAGGGATTTTCTTTTCCGGTTCATTCTGCGCTATCTTTTGGCTAAAGAAGCGAGGTTTGATGCCAGGATTGACATTCTCCAACGAACTAATTTCTAGAGATGAAGGTCTACACTGCGACTTCGCTTGCCTGCTTCACAACAAACTAATCAGAGGCGCAGGCGAAAATATGATCCATAGAATCATTGCAGAAGCAGTAGAGATTGAAACCGAGTTCGTAACCAGCGCCCTTCCAGTAGAACTTATTGGAATGAATGCTGGACTAATGCGACAATATATCGAATTTGTCGCAGATCGATTATTGGTTTCTCTCAATAGCAGCAAGCTATACAACGTTTCAAACCCATTCCCATGGATGGAAATGATTTCAATGCAAGGCAAAACCAACTTCTTCGAAAAGAGAGTTGGCGAGTACCAAAAATCAGGCGTCAAGGATAGTGGTTCCAGTCTAGGAAGTGTCCAACAACGCTTTTCAGTAGACGAAGACTTTTGAACCGTACGCGATGGAGACAAGATACTGCGAATTTCAATAACATGACAAGGGAGGCCAAAATATGACAATGCAAGTAGTAAATAGGAAAGGCGAAAGAGAAGATGTAAGGTTCGATGCAATCCTAGAAAAACTCGCCGGCTTGACATATGGGTTAGATGAGCAATGGATTGACCCAGCACATTTGACAAAATTAACAATTGAAGGGCTATATGATGGTGTTTCAACAAGAGAACTTGACCAGTTAGCTGCTGAAACTGCAGCCTCATTAGCTTCCCATCATCCAGATTATAGCAAACTTGCAGCCAGAATCTGTGTGGACGATCTTCACCGTTCAACGAAATCTACTTTTTCAGAAGTGGTAACCGACCTTCGAGAATTTATTGATCCTGAATCAGGAGCTCACGCACCGCTAATTTCTGAAGAAGTCTACAAGGTTATCCAAGACAACAAAGCAATTTTGGATGAGCACATAGATTACGGTAGAGATTTCAACTACGACTACTTTGGATTCAAGACCTTAGAACGGTCATATTTGCTAAAATTAAACGGGGAAGTAGCAGAAAGACCACAACACATGTTGATGAGAGTCTCTGTTGGTATCCACCACGGAAATATAGAGAAAGCATTGCATACATATGACTTGATGAGTCAAGGTTACTTCACTCACGCAACTCCTACCTTATTCAATTCAGGTACCCCGACTCCACAGATGTCTTCTTGTTTCTTACTGACAATGCAAGATGATTCTCTGGTGGGGATTTATGACACCTTGAAACAGTGCGCACTTATCTCAAAATCTGCTGGTGGAATTGGTCTATCAATTCACCATGTAAGGTCAAAAGGGTCTTACATCAAAGGGACTAATGGGGAAAGTAACGGTATTGTTCCAATGTTGCGAGTATTCAACGATACAGCAAGATATGTTGACCAAGGTGGCGGCAAAAGAAAAGGCTCAATTGCGATTTACCTAGAACCATGGCATCCAGATATTTTGGCATTCTTGGATTTGAGGAAAAATCACGGTAAAGAGGAACTAAGAGCGAGAGATTTATTCTACGCATTGTGGACTCCAGATTTGTTCATGGAAAGAGTACAAGATAATGCAGATTGGTCATTCTTTTGTCCTAATGAATGTCCTGGTCTTCAAGACGCCTATGGCGAAGATTTCAAGAAGTTATACGAATCCTATGAAGCACAAGGTCTTGCACGAGAAACAATTCCAGCAAGAAGCGTTTGGGACAAGGTAGTCGAATCTCAAATTGAGACAGGAACTCCTTACATGCTTTACAAAGATGCTGCGAATATAAAATCGAATCAAAAGAACCTTGGAACAATACGATCCTCAAACCTGTGCACAGAGATTTTGGAGTACACAGCCAAAGATGAAGTGGCAGTTTGTAATCTAGCATCAATTGCATTGCCCCGGTTTGTCAAAGAAGATAGCAATGAATTCGATTTCCAAACATTGTATGACGTGACTTACCATGTGACTGGTAATCTTAACAGAGTTATTGACGTAAATTACTATCCTGTTGAAGAGGCAAGGAATTCTAATATGAGGCACAGACCGATTGGCCTTGGTGTTCAAGGTCTAGCAGATACTTTCGCTATGCTAGGAATGAATTTTGAATCCGATGAAGCCAAGAAATTAAACAAAGAGATTTTTGAAACTATTTACTATGCAGCATGCACAGCATCAAAGGACCAAGCAATTGTCGAAGGTCCCTACTCAACATTCAAAGGTTCTCCTGCCAGTGAAGGAATACTACAATTCGACTTGTGGGACATGAATGAGCACAGTGGTATGTGGGATTGGGATTCACTCAAGGCCGAGATTGTTGAGCATGGAATGAGAAATTCTCTACTCCTAGCTCCAATGCCTACTGCATCAACATCACAAATATTGGGCAACAATGAATGCTTTGAGGCTTTCACATCTAACTTGTATGTAAGAAGAACTCTCTCTGGTGAATTTATTGTGCCAAATAAGCACCTGATCAAGGATTTGATTGGCGAAGGTCTGTGGAGTTTGGAAATGAAAGACGAGATTCTGCGACACAAAGGCTCGATTCAACATATCGCTGGTATCCCTGATAGACTCAAGGATCTTTACAAGACAACCTGGGAAATTAAGCAAAAGAACGTGATTGATATGGCTGCTGACAGAGGCGCTTACATCGACCAAAGTCAGTCCATGAATATTCACATGACCGATGCTAACTCTGCTAAGGTCTCTTCGATGCACTTCTACGGATGGAAAAAAGGACTTAAGACTGGAATGTACTACTTGAGAACTAAAGCAGCCGTAGATGCGATTCAGTTCACCGTTGAGCAAAAGAAAGCCGAAGACCAAACGGTCTCTGGTCTGGCGGATAGAGCAGAAATTACCAGTTTGGAAGCGATAGCATGTAGTCTGGATACTCCAGACGATTGTTTGAGTTGTGGTTCTTGATCACACTTCAGATTGTTTGTTACACTTTGGACAAGATATTTTTCCACTGTAACCATTAGGAACCAGTAGTTGATTTTCACAATGTGGACAACTTAGAACTGTTTTACCTGGGTTTTCTCTGCCAAGTAGTCTTTCTATTGCAACCGGCCATCCCTCTTTCATCTCTTCTTCTGAGAATAATAGTGGAAGAGCAGCAATGCCTATTCCAAGTAGCGTACACATCATAGAAAACGGTATCATCATCCCTCCATCTGCGAGTGAAACAGAAACCGGATTCAAGTCTCCGCCGCTGAATACAACACTTAGAGTCCCAGAAAGTATGAATGTAACAATCGTGAGATTAACTCCATTACGATATTCTTGAGTCAATAGTATGCCACTGAAGATGAATAAAGAGGCAACAATAAATGCAACAGGGGCTAATAGCCAGCCTAGACCACCATCACCAAACGCAGCAAAACTTAGTGCCCAAAACATCCGGAAAATTCCGTAAAGAATTATTATAGTCCCAACAGCAGAAACAGTGCCGCTATTCCTTCCGACTACGATTCCTTGAGGAGTCATTCTACCATAAACCACTTGAGGGCTGACAGGCATTTGTCCTGACATGTAATTGACTGGTGATGAGAATGTTGTAGACTGATAGTTAGGGTTTGTTGCTTCATCTGCTTCCATCAAACGAATAATGACCTCATCTTTGTTTCCAGAAACCTTCAAACCTCTATTTTTACACATTTTTTTCAAATCAAGCAAGGTCATTGTGTCGTAAGACATAGAATTTCTACACCAGCCTTCCATTTATACTTATACCCTACAGTGTGAGGGCTAAGCGATATGTATTGCATGGCCAAGAGTTGCTAATACAGCTTCATGAGTCATTTCCGTCATTGTAGGGTGTGCGTGGATAGTGCCTGCAATGTCTTCTAACAAAGCACCCATTTCTAACGCCAAGGTCCACTCGCCAACAAGTTCGCTAACGTGAGTGCCTACTGCTTGAATACCTAATATTCGGTGATCATCTTCTCTAGCACAGACTCTGACAAAACCACCGGTTTTTTCTGCTTCTTGTGTTAGTGAGCGGCCGTTTGCCGCTAGTGGGAACTTACCAATAATTACTGGATGACCTGCTGCTTTTGCTTCCTCTGGTGATAAACCAACACTAACAATTTCAGGTTCGGTAAATACAATTGCCGGAACTGCAACAGGGTCATATTCTCTTTTTGTACCTGAAATAATTTCTGCAACCATCTCTCCTTGGAAGGAGGCAACGTGAGCAAGCATCTCTCCTGAATCGCATACATCACCAATTGCATAAACACCTTTCATGTTAGTTTCACAGCGGTTGTTTACCTTGACAAAACCTCGTTCATCTAACGCTACTCCGGTTGGATTTAACGCCGCAGTATTTGGTTTTCTACCTACAGTGACTAATATTTTATCAGCGATTATCTCTTCAGGTTTAGTTCCCTCTTTGGCATTCTTGTCGACATAGAATAGTTTCGTACGACCGTCTTTAGTATCTTCACTACCTTTAGCAAATACACCTGTATGAACTTTCATTTTGTTTTTCTT
>CAXGZX010000078.1:0-6990 GCA_964014545.1 uncultured Candidatus Poseidoniales archaeon
CATAGTTAACTGAAACTGTAGTGATACGATATTCTTGCTCGTCCATTACTCCGTCGCCATTTTGATCATCAGTGTATTCTGCCCAGGTATAAACCGTCAATTCTGTGTTTAGACCTTCAATATCTTCGATAATAACTTGAATTGGTATATCTTGATTTAATGTCCAAATGTGGCCATCTGCTGGAGTTAGACCGGATGGATCATAGATATTGATTGCGTTAATCTGCGGACTGGCAGTATCAAAAATTAATTTCGTGCCAATATTTGGAGACGTTTGGTCTAATGAATTAGCGCTGACATCATGTGTTGGACCCAAGCGAGATAACTGAGTATGCAATTTCAGAGTGGTATTGCTTGGAACTTCCTGCATGCTTGGAGTACTAATATCAATGGTGAATTTACCATCTTGACCGACTTCGACAAACCAGGATTGTGACCAATCTATCTGATCGCCGTCCCACTCATCAACACCGCCAGATAGGTTTGCTGGTGGAACCGCAGTGAGGATTACGGCAATTTCAGCATCTCCAGAATTTACCAATCCGTCGGTAACCCCCTGAAATCTAACTTTCCCATGTACCGATAGCGCTTCTTGGCTGTTAAATCGATATGGCCAATTTGGACTGGTCCAATCGCTAATAACTCTTGAGTTTGAATCAGTTACTGACAACTCAAATATCTCTAAGTCATTTTCAATTTCATTAAATTGTGTCTGACGTGTTAGAACCTTTGGCCCGGTAACTAGACCTGCAGAATCGGTGGATGATATTAGCCAATTGACATCATCAACATCATCTAGTTGCCAACTACTAGTTATAGTCCAATTAATCAAGCAGTAACCTTCTAAGCACGACACATTAGATTTGACGTCATTGATAGAAACTTTTTCAGCGCCACTAATTACCACGAATTGGTAGTTAGAATACAAATCACTCACTTCAATGATAAATTCGGGGTTGTTTGTACCTACTGAGGCAGCAAGCGTGATTTTATCAAAACCATAACCTATCTCGCTCATGGTAATAGGGTCAAAACGAACGTGTGAGGTTTGTAGACTTAAATCCGTATTTGGTAACCACTGGGTTTTGTCAATATTGTCAAGACGGTCAATTTGGTGTAAATATGAGGTATAGTTGAGTCGCGTCGAGACTTTTCCAAATTCGCTTACTACCTGAATTGGCATTTCAAGAAGTGCATGATTACTATTGTCTGGATGCAAATCTTTGGCTTGGTTTAATTGATTAATCGACAGGTTAGTAATTATTTCATCCAGGGGTGAAATCGCTAGGAAATTGTGCAGTTTAATCGTTGCATCAGTGCTTGAAGTTAGAGCAATTGTGCAGTTGGCAAGCCCCATATTAATGCCAAGCATTCCATTGTCAAACGATTTAGATGGGCAATCGCTGAATGATTTAAGGGCAGATAGAGTCAATCCGGTGCCATAAGCTAAATCGGTAAATTGTGGGGCCGATAACTGACCTTGAGTTAGTGAATCAATAGTCAAGTCTAGATTAATCAATTGATTATCGGAATTAACCATGGGATGATCCATGGTCATTATCTGGTAACTGAAATTTACTGTTTGGTCTTGAAGTAAATTTAACGTGTAAGAACCGTTGCTATCTGGCAATATAGATAATCCATCGACTGATACATGAGAAAACGAATTTGTGCTGCCGATACTTTGGCTTGAGGCATGTATTGGCAGCGTAAATAACTCACCCATGTCGTCCCCAAGTTCTACTGCGACTTGCTTTGATGATAACACACAATTTGGCTGGTATACTGCTTGCTGTATCAAGCCAGTTGTATCAATTGATAAACTAAGATTATCACTAAGCGATGGAACATTAGATTCTTGATACTCCGTGAGATTAGAAGACAGTTGAATGTACTGGTCAAAAAATTGTGATGTTTGAGTTATATTATTGCCATTGGCGAATAATGTTGCTGATGAGAACGGACATATTGGGTTGATGTCAATATTGATTGAGGATTGAGAGTTGGTTAGTATATCATTATCATTTGATAAATACAACTGAGAAAAGTTTTCCAAAGAATAGGCACCGTTCTTCAAGTGATACCAATCGATGTAAGAATTTACCCCGAGTTCAAGTCGTTCAACAGAAGGCGTAAGATATGGGTTTGTACTGGAAAAATTAACCTGTATTTTGAGTGAGTTGACCTCCAGTGGATTCAGATTTATTTCGACGGGAAGTGAACGGTTTGAATAGCCAGGAATTACTTGACCGTTCGAGTTATCGATTATGTCAAATCTGACAAGGGTTCCTTCTGGTTCCTCGACAAAGCCATCTAACTGCCCCCAACCAAAGTTACTATCTGGGTAAATTGGTGGTGAAAGCCAAACACCTGAATCTTGGTATACATCAATTTCAATTCCGGCATCATCTAAGTACCAACCATCCAATTCGATAAGCTGGTCAGAGAAAAACGAATACTTGAACCGTATATCATTACCAGACAGATTAGAAACATCATACTGTTTCAAATCAAATGGTCTAGAAGAATTTTGACAATTATTACCAAGTGTTGAGCCGTCAAAAATACCTTCATTAAAAAATGGTGAATTAGAATTCACCGTTGAAATTTGATCGTGAAAATCACCGATGCTGGCCGGCAGATACCACCAATTAATTCCGCCATCTGTGGAAGCGGATACTGCACCTCCGTCCCAGTTAGCCTCGGTACACACCCAACTTCTAAACGTTAGTCTTGAGGTAGAATTTTCCGGCAAACTATACTCTGGAGAATACAAATGAGTTAGCATTTCATTAGAATATTTACCATCCAAGGCGATACCAATCCCGTAATCGCCAGAATGCCAGGCGTCTGGACCATATATTCCATTACTAGGGATTTCACCGTGCTCCCATTGATTAGAATCTTGGGCAGAAATAGACCATCCTGCCGGTAAGGAAGCAAAGTTATTGAAATTGAAACTGATTGAGTCCTGGGCATTGAGACCCATCATATTAGTCCACTGCCATTGGTTTAGTGTGGCAGAACCATTTGATAGCCAACCATCTGATGACCCAACAAAGTTACTGGGCTGGTTATTGAAATCTTTGAAAACTGTGCTTTGGGCTATATTGGTACCGCGCTGATTATGGAAGACTATTTCATCAATTGCGATGCCTTCCCATCCTGAAGAAATAGAACCGCCGTGATTTTGCTGAAGATTCGTATGTACAGTAAATTTTAGCAATGTGTCATTTAGGCCACCTGAGGTAGAAAAGTTGTGATTAAGGCTGAGATAAATTGGAATCCAACCTCTTGATTCAGCATAAAAGAAATTACCATTGTAAGTAATACCCAATCCTGGGATTCCATAAGTACCTGAAATTGAGGTCCAAGTGGTACCATTATCAATTGAATAATCGACCATTAAGTAATCATAAACATAACCTTGAATGTCCCAATTAATATTAATCTCAATCTCATCAACGTAAGGGAAGTTAGAGAAATTAATCGGGAATATCAAACTTGACAATGCGTTTGGCAGATAATCCTCAGTGAAATTACCGTGAAACCATGAGCCCTTTTTGTCTCCCTGGTTGTAAATTAACACCTCATCGATAAACCAGCCACCTCTATTTGAGATAACATCGCTAGTTAACAAACAGAATTGAAAGTAAGTACTTGATTGATTTTGCGAAAGCAATCCATCAAGGCTTATGTTGACTAGTTCCCAATCATTTGTTTGTCCTGACCAATGATTTACCCCACCATTAGACGAGATTGGTAAAGGTGTCCAGTCGTTATTCTCACTCAAATATTCAACCCAAACAGAGTCTGATGAATCTAAAGCGAGCCAGTGATGAAAGGTTATTGAGTAGTTGATAATTATTCTTGGAACATTAATGATTGGACTTCTGATACATGTTTGCGTATTTGAGGAAATATCTCCCTCGCTAAAAGTTCCCAAAAACGAAGTGTTTTGATACCCGCTACCTGGTAGTTGCATAGCAGATTGTGAATTGAGGTTAGAGTTGTTCGGGATAATGGTCCAAATATTACTATTTGCTCCATTGGCTAACCAACCGTTGCTTGGAACGTTTGAAATCTTTTCAAAATCATTTATTTGATTTGAAACATTAGTCTTCAGCAACCTAAGACTGCCCGTGCCTTCATCCGTTTCGGTATCATAATTCGTGCCACTCCAATCGTTTTGTGTGCCAAATCCATAACTGGTGTTGGAAAAATTAGCGGCATTCCAGTAATTGGATAACCCAAGATCAGCTTGAGTTATGGTATGATTACTGGGTACTTGGAACACATCGTATGAAGTTGTATTAACATAAGTCATGTTGTCGCCTAAATCTAGAGTTACTTCTCTTGACCAATTATTTTCTAGTCCGCTATCCCAGGCAGAAACAGAGCCACCAAGGTTAGTAGTAAGAGGAGCTATTACCATCATTAAGGTCAATATTATCACGCGGATATGCTGCATCGATGATTTTTTCAACACTAACCCGCTTGTCATTTGTCTGCACCTCGCTCCGCGAGGTGAGGTCTTTGATTATGAACCAGTTGATGAGTTGTTTCAGTATTAATGTTCAAGTCCTTTCATAATCGAGGGCGTGTTATGGCGGGCGGCAGATATCTCGATGCGACTCAAGCGCGCGATATCGAGGAGGAGTTGTTTGCCACTAGAAGGCAACAGGCTTCAAGACATATGCCTGTTCCACTGCCACGACAAAATTTTTGGGAAATGGTCGGCAAACTACTGGCTGATATTGATTCAAATATTCAGGACATGATTATGAACGGCATTACTGGTCTAAGACTTCAGAATGAACAGAAAAGACAGGCTAATATTCGTCGTATTGCGTCTGAGTTATCGCGCAAACGGCTGGTTACTATGATGCAATATCTAGCAACGCAATCACTTAGAATTGACTCCCAAATGGGTGACAGTCAAGACTTACCACCAATGGATTGGCAACGTCATGACCCGGCTGAAAAAGCATTTTATAACGGAATTGTAACTCAAATGGACCGGTTCAAAAAATCTCTTGATTGGGAGTCAATGCAAAAAGGCATCCTCGGTGAAGGCCTCTCAGCCAAGCGAAAGCATTCCCCGGGAACAACCCAATTAGATTCCTTTATTGAAAGTCCTGAAGGCTTAACAGGGCAAATGCCACCAGAATTAGTCATCGAAGATAATGAGCCGGTAATCGAAGTAGAAGATTCGCAATATGATGAAGAGGATCGGATGTACAATGAAGAATGGCCTGACATCGACGAATATGTAAAATCTGATTTAGCAGATGATGTCAATAAACCAATTACAGTCCTTGAATCACCAGCCTCGAATAAATCGAGTGACGACAAGCACATGGCTGCAATGGAATTGGCTCCCTCAAAAACTAAGACTAACAAAATCACTGAATTTACTGAGGCAATCCCTGAGAAGATAGAGGATAGTCAAGAGGCTACAGAAGATGAAATGATTAGAATTAAAATTATTCAGTCTCTGCCTGATGCAGTAATGCTTGGTGATGGTGTTGAATTAATACTAGAAGAAGACGATGTTCACTTTATCGACAAAGACACAGCTGATTGGTTAGTTGAATCAGGTGTGGCAGAGATAGAAAATCTCTAATCTCAGTTAGCTACTCTCATCGAAAGTTCAATACTTACAGTATCTGGTATTTCGATTCTGGTTACTTGTCTAAGCGCAGACTCATCCTTACCGGAGTTGATGTCCATCTCTAACAAACGCTTGTGAACTCTTAATTCCCAGTGGTCATAGGTTTCACTACCTTCACCATCTGGTGCTTTTCTAACAGGCACAACTAGTCTTCTTGTTGGCAGGGGAATAGGCCCTCTTAAGGAAATTCCACCAGCATCACAGATTGTTTTGATTTGGCTAGCAACTCTATCGATATCTTGGTGATTCTCACCAGTCAGTTTGATAATTGTTACCGCTGCCAAATTCAATCCTCCAACCAGTTATCCTCTCTTTTCAGAATCACTTCTTTTCGATCTTCAAACAGACACCAGCAGCAACTGTCTTACCCATGTCACGGATAGCGAAACGGGATAGTTCTGGGAATGTATCCATTTGCTCGATAGCAAGAGGCTTAGTTGGTTGGAAACGGATAAGACATGCATCACCAGTCTTCAAGAAAGACGGGTTAGCTTCTTTACCGGACTTGTTAGTCTTCTCTAGTAGTTCCATGAATTTCACAGCAACTTGCGCAGTGTGAGAGTGGAATACTGGAGTGTATCCTACTGAAACAGCCTTAGGAATGTCCATAAGT
Source organism: uncultured Candidatus Poseidoniales archaeon (assembly GCA_964014545.1). Taxonomy (GTDB): domain Archaea; phylum Thermoplasmatota; class Poseidoniia; order Poseidoniales; family Poseidoniaceae; genus MGIIa-L1. The sequence continues at coordinate 6,288 of CAXGZX010000078.1, forward strand.
TGGATTTGTCCAACGAAATGCTCGTCGTGTCTAACGTAAGTAGGCTCACTGTCTGAGTATCCTGCAACGTCACCACGGCGGATATCGTCAGATGCAAGACCACGAACGTTGAATCCAACGTTGTCGCCAGGTTCTGCTTTGTCGACCATTGTGTGGTGCATTTCAATTGACTTGACTTCACCGGACTTTTGTGATGGGTTGAAAATAATGTTCTTACCAACATTTAGAGTTCCAGTTTCAATCTTACCAACAGGTACAGTTCCGATACCGGAAATCTTGTACACGTCTTGGATAGGCAATCTTAGAGGCTTGTCAACAGGCTTGGATGGCATTGCAGCAGCGTCGATAGCTTCGAACAATGTTGGTCCATTGTACCATGGAGTGTTGTCACTCTTGTTGTATACGTTGTCGCCCTTAAGAGATGATGCTGGGATCATAGGGATGTTGTCAAGTTGACTACCGAATCCTGCCATCTTTAGCAGGTCGGAAACTTCCTTACATGCAGACTTGTATTTGTCTTCTGACCAATCAACACCGGAAATATCCATTTTGTTTACGTGGACAATTAGTTCCTTGACACCAAGAACCTTAGCTAGGAAAGCGTGTTCTTTGGTTTGTGCGTTGACACCATCGTTAGCAGCACATAGTAGAACTGCTGTATCTGCTTGAGATGCACCAGTAATCATGTTCTTTACGAAATCTC
>CAXGZX010000079.1:0-6880 GCA_964014545.1 uncultured Candidatus Poseidoniales archaeon
TTTTCTAAATCTTCGTCGGAATAATCGCTAACCAAAGCGGCTAGTTCTGGAGTGTTGAACAAATCTTGACGGATTATTGCCCCATCTGCAGTCATGATTCTTTGCTCATCACCATCGACTAGTGAGGCTAATCTGGCCACTAAGGCACCATTGGTATCGCTAGCAAACAAGTCATCCCAGCCACTGCCCCAAAGTACCTTGATGACATTCCAGCCTGAACCTCTAAATCTGCCTTCTAATTCTTGAACAATTTTTGAGTTGCCTCTTACTGGACCGTCCAGTCTTTGCAGATTGCAATTCATCGTCATGATGATGTTGTCTAGACCTTCTCTGGCTGCCAGTGAAAGTTGAGAAAGAGATTCGGGCTCATCTGATTCTCCGTCACCCATAGTGTACCAAACTCTAGATGAGGTGGTATTGCACAGGCCTCTAGATTCGAGGTATTTGTTGAATCTTGCTTGGTGTATAGCAGTCATGCCACCAAGACCCATGCTGACGCTAGGGAATTCCCAAAAGTCTGGCATCAAGCGAGGGTGGGGGTAAGAAGACAGGCCTTTACCGCCAACTTCTTGTCTAAATAATTCGATGTTTTCTTCAGTTAGTCGGCCTTCTAGCCAAGCTCTAGCATAGATTCCTGGCGATGCGTGGCCTTGCCAATATAGGTGGTCACCAGACCCGTCGCCGTCTTTACCGCGGAAGAAATGATTGAAGCCGATTTCCCAGGCGTGCGATGCTGAAGCATAGGTTGAGATGTGTCCCCCAATGCCGTCGAAGTATTTGTTGGCTCGAGTAACCATCATCATTGCGTTCCATCTAATCACTTCATGAAGGCGCTTTTCAAGAACTAGATCACCTGGATAATTACCTTGATTTGATACTGAAATACTGTTGACGTATGGTGTGTTAACAAGATCAATATCAACACCAGACTCTCTAGCAGCATTTACTGTTGCTAGTAATATTCTTCTGGCTTCCTTGTCGCCTAGTTGATTTCTAACTGCTAAAATAGAGTCGATCCACTCTTGAGTAGCAACAGGGTCTGGGTCTGGAAGATTTAACTCAGATTCAAAGCCCAATGTGACTCCCTCTGTGTCTATCCTGTTGCCTTCGGCTTTCAAACCCTTCTAACTTTTACAAAACCCCAAAATTAACTGTAATTTGGCTATTATCTTTGTTTTTGGGCTAAAAAACGAGTTACTGAATTAGATTTGTTGAAAATTGCTAGTGGTCGAGTCGGCACAACACATAAAGACCTCTTTGCATCGCCGGGAGTCATGTCTGTAGAAGCAATGGTACAAGCAATGATTGACGATTTAACCGCCACCCTAGGTGATGCTGCAAAGCACGACAAGGGTAACTCCGCTGCCGGAACAAGAGTAAGAAAGGCTATGCAAGACAGCAAAGCTGCTGCTCAAGATGTTCGTGTTCAAGTTCAAAACGACAAGAACAACTGAAGTTAAGAACGTTTAATCTCAATTAAGACCTAGCGAAAGCAAGGTCTAGAAACCCATTCAAATTGTGGTTTCCATTAACAATACTCAAAGGTAAGCGACTGCTGTTTTACCATATGGAAGAGCGAAAGGTATGGATTTCCATCCTTTTGGTAGGGATTTTATTCCATCTTTCAGCCGCTGCAGTGATGCCTTTAGGGCTTGACGCGCACATTCATGTAAACTATGTTACAGATTCAATGAGTGATGATGAAGCATCACTAGATTGGGGGACGGTCAGAACTGATGGGGCCAATTACTCAACTCCTTCAACGGTAGAGGCTGACGATAAGTGGGCTGTATGGCACACAATTATTGGCGTATGGTTGAGTATCTTTGGAGTATCTTTAATGTCATTACATATTTTATCACTAGTCATTTCTTTGAGTTGCTTAGCCGTGATATATTTGCTAACCAGCAAACTGTGGGGCGCCAATAATGCCCTAGCGTTGACCGCCATCTGTTCGATATACAGCCCACTTGTCAGAGCTAGTGGCCGATTATATCAAGAAAATATTGTGTTGATGTTGGCTACTTTAGCAGTCTATGGATTATTACAGACTAGAAGAAAACAAAACTCGACTTGGTGGCTATTTGCTAGTTTTATTTCATTAATGGCCATCTTATCGATCAAGGGAATAAATCCCGCTTACTCGATTGTGTTGTTTTTCCCTGTCGCCTACTCTGTAGTCAATAACCTCAATATTAAGCCGTTGAAAATACCGGTATTACTGGCTGGATGTTTGCTGTTTAGCCTACTAATGACCTGGTTTAGAACTGACAGCATAACGGTTGATACAATATATTTCCTATTTCGAACCCTGTTTGTTGGTGGCCTGATTTATGTTATTATGGCAACCTTGTTTTTCAGTGCCAATTATCGAGAAAAATCTCCTGAATCTGATTTCTTATTACTACTGTCTCAACTGGTATTTATTGCCATAACTGCCTATATTGTGATGCTACTGGAAGTTGAAAAAATATCACTAGGAGTTAGTGCAAGTTTGACTGCTGAACAATTTAGCTACATATTCCGTTATCTAACGGTGTTAGTTGTCCCGCTATGGTGGTCTTATCTTGCTAGAAGTAAACAAAATGAAATCAAATTATTAGACAATCCACGAAGGTACGCGATGGTCTATGCAATTATCCTAATCCTGTTGCTTAATGCGACAATGCTGCAAACTACCAGAGGTATGGAATATGTGGGTGAAGAAATTGCTGACTCGGTTGATGAAGGTGACAACATATTGTATGTATCACAGCCATATCACGCAATGCATCGTTTGTACACTTTACAAATCTCAGTAGATCCAAACCATGACAGAAATGTCACTGGCTACTGGGCAGATCATACTTACAATTGGAGCCACATAGTTACAGATTCACAAATTGATTGGGTAATCTTTACTGATGACTGGCAGTCATATCTTGATGATGATTGGACTGAGTTTGACACCGATACTGATTATATTGTATATCACCGGAAATCATCGGTTTAATTGACCAACGGCTCATGGCAACACCATGAGCGGAATATTAGCGGGAACCAAAATTGTTGACTTGTCCCGAATTTTAGCTGGACCACTTAGTACCCAAATGCTGTCAGATTTAGGGGCTGAAGTAATCAAAGTTGAAGCACCATGGGGCGATGATACCAGAAAATGGGGTCCGCCTTTTACCACAGGTTTTGATGGTAAACCGGTTGCTGCGTACTTCCTTGCTTGTAACCGCGGCAAGCAAATAATTACCATGAATCTAAAACAAGAAAAAGCGAAACTGCTAGAGTTGATTGCCGATGCTGATGTGGTTGTGGAAAATTTCAAGCCCGGTACGCTTGAGCGCATTCTTGGAGAATTGCCAAAAGATGTCATCTTATGTTCAATAACCGCATATGGCCAAGATGGTCCAAGACGAGATGAACCTGGTTACGACATTGCATTACAAGCAAGAAGTGGAATCATGAGTATTACTGGTGAGCCAAATGGTGCACCGGCTAAGGTCGGTGTAGCATGGATTGATGTCATCACTGGACTAAATGCGTGTAATGCTATCCTTGCAGCGATAATTCACAAGATGAAAACTGGTGAATCGAAGAAAATTGATATTTCGTTATGGGATTGTGCAATTGCCGCCCTTGTTAATCAAGCCCACAATGCCCTTGCTAGTGGTAAAGACCCGCAAAGGATGGGAACAGCCCATCCAAACCTAGTGCCTTACCGAGCGTTTCAAGCAAGTGATGGTTGGTTTGTTATTGGTGTTGGCTCGGATGATCAGTGGGCAAAACTATGTGGATATTTATCGATTGATTTCAAAGAAGCATGGGCAGAAAATGCTGGGCGTATTAGCGACCGCGAGCAAATTGAAGCAATGCTTGCGGAAATTGTGGGCAAACACAGTCGCGCAGAATTAGAGGAGTTACTCAAAGGAATTCCTTGCGCACCGGTAAACACGGTTACTGAGGCTTTAGCAGACAAACAGTCAGAAGCGCGGAATTTGGTAACACCATACAAAGGCGTAGATGTCTTAGCCAGCCCGCTTAGATTCTATTAGCCTAAAACGAGAATAAACTGGTTTGACCACTTTCTCTGATAAGACCAGCCTGAGTTAATTTCTCCATGGCATTATCCATTCGACGTTGGCTGAATTGCCGGTCAATTTGTAAAAACTGTTTGAGTCCTGCAACATCAATTTCGCCCATTTGTAGTGCTTCAGAAGACACTTCATTTGATGGATGATTGCGGAAGATTTCACGAATCTCATCAAGACGTTGTGGAACTTCCTTGTCTTTTTCGGCACAGATTGTTTCAATATCGCCAAATTGTTTGATTAGTTTAATGCCGGTTTTCGGCCCGATTCCTCTGATTCCCGGGTGGAAATCGGTACCAATCATAATGGCTAGGTCAATTAGTTGGTCGGTGGATAAATCATGTTCACCTAATAAGTCTGCTAGAATTATTTTTTGTGCTTTGACTACCCTGCCGTGTTGCTTATTTCCCGCGGTCATCATGTTACGAATCAATACTGGTGTGCCGTACAATAGTGCATCCCAGTCTTGGGTCGCTACCGCATCTAATTGACCGATTCTGGCCATAACTGCGGCTTGACCTTCCCCTTCTGCTTTGGCCGCAACCCATGGAACACCCAGTAAATCGAGCAGTTGTTTAGTTTCCTCAACCATTTCTGGCGTATAGGAAATTATCCGCTGAGCCATCTTTTGTGCCAAGGCAAAATCCCCAGCATCAAGCGCCTCTTGGTGAGTCTTTCTTGCTTCGTCACGACGTGCTTTACGTATGGCTAATTCATCGGCTTTCAGTTCAGGAGCTTTGCCGTCAAAAATGAACACTGGCTTGATTCCCGCAGCCAGTAATGAAGTGGTTCGGTTAAGAAAACCCATCAAATGTGACACAACTTTGCCGTTGCTTGATTTTAGTGGACCGCCATCGCCCTCTGGAGAGCGATCACGAATTGTGGTTAGAAATTGGTATGCTGTTAGGAAAGCATCAACCCCAATTCGCTGACCTGAAAGGGCGGCCAACTCAAGGTTCTCCGGTTGCGCGAGGTCTCGAAGATTACAGCCCATATGGTTGACTACCGGTCTAAGCATGTCAATATTTGCATCCGATTTGGTCAATTACCAGAATCGTCTAGTGATAACATGGCGGAGTTGATGGCATGTCTTAGAGGCTGGCATGTCGCGCTGGCTACTGCTGAGGTTGAGGCTTTAGCACCGCAAACAAAATTTGTGGCTACAAGCCCACGTTTGCTGGCCAGTAGTAGTCAGTTAGAGGCTACAGAATTACACCAAATCATAAGTTGCTCCAGCGGAGTTCAATGCTTCTTGAATGATTATGTTAGTATTAATCTTGAGCAAGAGACCATTGAGGATTTATTACAGAAGGTGACTCAAATGATTCAAGATGCCAAATTCAAAGGCTCTCTAGCGGTTAGAACAATGAGAATTGACGGCCGAATAAACGGCTTTTCAACTCAATCTACCGCCGGCAAAATCGGCTCAATTGCCGTGGCTGAACAATTCACTATTGATTTAGAAAATCCCGAAATTGAAATTGGTCTAATTGCCGATGGTGGATCTAATATTGTGGCATGTGGTTGGCTGGTTGGCAATTTTGACGACTCGATTGGCACAGCTAATAGAAGGGCGACTGAACGGCCGTTCTTTCGCCCAATTAGTTTAGACCCTCGCTTAGCAAGACTTGCGGTAAATCTAGCATGCGGACCAATCGATAAGCAGGCTGTACTTGACCCAATGACTGGAACTGGAGGCTTTGCCGTCGAAGCAGTGATGATGGGAAGAAAATGTATTGCGGTAGACATGAATCAAGCAATGGTTGATGGAACAACGCAAAATATTGCTTGGGCACTACAGGGGCAATCTGCAAAAAGCGACTATCAGGTGGTAACTGGAGATGCTTGTCAATTAAGTGAAACAATCGAAAATTCGTGGCATGGGCAAATATCTGGCATCGTATTAGACCCACCATATGGCAGAAACTCGCACGGCAGCCTCGGCCACTATGATTTGATTGGTAAAACCCTGCAAAGTGCTAGAATGGTGATTGGTAATAACGCCAAATTAGTGCTAATAGTGCCAATCATTCCAGACAAAAACGCCACTGGAGAAATTGAATTATTACACGGTCAGTGGGATGAGTTGAAGCAATTACTCAGTGATTGTGGTACTACAGTGACTGGACAGTGGAAAGAACACGTTCATGGAAGTTTATCCAGACTCATTCTCCTCGCATCAATCGCTCCTCAAGATTGAGTAAAGTGATTGAATCCTCTTCTGTTGGAGTGTCGAAATCAGAACCATAAGGGCAACCGTCATCGATTATCGCTTGGTCCTCACTGTTTAGGACAGTTGGATAGATTTGGCAGCCTTTCGGTCTTATGTCGTAAACCGAACAAATACCCTCAGCAAATTTTTCCGCCGAATCGGTGAGCAAAAACATACACGCTTTGGTTAAATCATTATTCATTAATGTCAACACTCCTTTGTTGCTCCAGGTGAAGTCTTCAACTTTCATTCCGGTACGGCGAGAAAGCCTTGCAGCTTCTGACCTAGTTAGAGGCATGGTAGTTTCTCGACAACACGCAGAACAGGACCGCGTTATGCATGGTAGTCTGCGGCTCATGTACCGATTAATCACAAACCATTATTCAATGAAGGGGTCAAATGTAGAGAAAACACTCAATTTGTCTTGTTGAACATACTTCTTCAAGAAGGAGTTGTTAGTGGGAGCAAATACGGGCGATTAGGGTAGTCTGGATATCCTTCCGGCCTTCGGAGCCGGAGACGTGGGTTCGAATCCTGCATCGCCCGCCAATATGTACTGATTGAAGTGGGCGATTTAATTGTCAAATAT
>CAXGZX010000080.1:0-6824 GCA_964014545.1 uncultured Candidatus Poseidoniales archaeon
GCTGCTTTCGCCTTGGCTGGGGCTTTCTTGGCTGCTGATTTGGCTTTAGTAGCGGCTTTTTTAGTTGCGCTAGAGGCTTGGTCCGCCTTCTTAGCGGCAGCAGCGATTTTCTTAGCCAAAGTTGCTTGAATTCCTACTTTGACTAGTTTTGTAGTACCTGCTGCAGCCACTTTAGAAATAGTATCTAACTTAGCGCTGGCCAATTTCTTGGCAGTTGCTGCACCTACACCTGGAAGTGAGGTCAATTTACTGGCTTTCGAATCTTTCTTGCTTGAACCCATGGTTTCACCGAACAGTCCACAGAAGAAGTAACTAATGAATTATTGCTTTAGACACTTTTTCCCGCTTAATTCATTGGTAGATAGCCACAGCGCCTTCCATGCGGGGCTCCAATACTGATGTTGTCTTGCTGTGCCAAGTCTCCAGTGCTAGGGCTGAACACTGTGTTGAAACCGCAACTGGGTTACTGCGCAGAGCAAATTTCCCAGGGGAAAGCCGGGTTGTTTACTTAGGCAATGTTGCGGGAGCGATAATCAGAGCCATGGAATCGCCAGAAACTCCAGAATTTATTGAAGCGCCCGGCTACAATGAACAAAAATGGCGCCTAAAAACCACTAGCGGTGCAATGAGTGTAATCATTAGTTCTGAGCCGTATTGGGGGTTCGGGCTATTCACTTCCGGATATCTGAATATGATAGAAATCTCAGGGCCAATCAATATCATTGCCAGATTAATCTTTGATCTTGATGCATCATTAGCTACTTCGCCATGGCGATTTAAGCATACTCGAGCAGCAACTAAGTACCTTGCGAAGAAGTATCCCGAAACCTCAATTGAAGCAAATGAGAAAACTTGGGCATCACTGATTAATCAATGTAAGAATGACTCCAATGAAATGATTCACATCATGACCCAAGCGGTTGATAATATTGAGCAAAAAGTCAATGCCGTTAATGAAATTCAAGGGTGGTCAAAAGACAAGGCACTGGTCAATATTGCTGCTGCTAGATATGATTTAGCAATCGCCAAAGAGGCTTTGTCAGACCGCAATATGCCAAGTGTTGAGCGGGCACTAGCGCGTATAGAGGCTGCATTAATCGAGGCAAATCCAGACCACGCAATGAATGATGATGACGGCGAGTTCAACATCGATAAATCGCTCGAAAGAATTAGTTTTGACCAAGATTTGGTGATTAAATCAGTAGATGATGAGTCAATTCCACTGATTGACCTAACGGAATCTGAATGAATTTGATGGTTAATGATGCTAAAATACCACGCGTCGCGTTGATAAAGGGGTTACTTCTCGGATGGGTTGGTTGAAATGGCTTCAAAGAAGAAATCCGATGGTAGTGGAATCCAACAAGCTGCTGGTCTTATCCGTTATTTCGACGAAGAATCTGAACACGCATGGAAGATTACTCCGCTCCAAGTATACGGCGCATGTATCTTTATTGGCGTCTTCTTTTACCTAGTAAATCAAGGCGTAGTTTCAGCAATTTGGAACCTATTCTGAGGCCTAAATTGGTTTAATCATAACTATTTTATTTTCAACTGTCGCCATTTTTTGGGCTACTTGCATTGCCGTATCCATGTCTAATGTCGCACCTATGGTCTTTTGACCAGTCGAATCATGAACTATTAGGCGATGAGTTAGATTATTCAATACTCCTTCTTCAATTCTCTCAAAGACCCAATGCTCATCTTCAATTCGAATCATGGCAGGGACATCAACCAGAGGCCCCATTTCCCTACCAATATCTGTAGTTCTAGTTTTCAACCCTCTAAGATCTCTAATTGGATTCCAATTTCTAATCCTTGTCGGTGTTCGTGCTTTACGATTGTTATTTACTCCGCCTCTAAATGCTCTTGTCATAAGGGTCCCATCCCTTGAAGTCTGTGACTTCGTTCCAAAGCAGTTCCCATCTATTAATAAGCAGCGCGATGATTTAGTCCGAGATGACGATGGTTTTGCTAGTCAAGGCCTAATTCGTTTTGCTAACATGTAGTTTCATTAAACCATAAGATAATATCAACATTATAGGGCCAAATAACAAAAAATTACTGACTGGGTTTGCAGATAAAATCAACCCTGCTGAGAGAACCACTATCACGCTAAACAACAAGATGCTTTGTTGCAGGTTTGGCGATATTACATCACGCTCAATGGTACTTGGTAAGATAATACTGCAGCAAGCCACTATCCACAGTGAGGGGATTAAGAAAATGGCCAACGGGTTGAAGATTAAAATTGCTGCAGGAGCGAAGACTAGCATCATTCTAAGCCACCAATACTCAGGTCGAGCTGCTGCATCAAAGCCATACCGGGGCAGAATTTGCGTCATTGAGATCAGTATCATTACTGAGGCGGCCAGCCAGAATGCTTCGTGGAGATATCTATTGCCTTCATCAAAAATCGTTGATGTCTTTAGTAATAGGCTAGTAACCAAGATGATTAGCAGTATCGCACAAGTAGCCATTATGGCAAATGAAAGACTGCGTCCATCGCCAACTTTGAGTGCATCGTCAAACTGTTGAGATGGGGCGCAAATAAATGTTAAAACCAAGCCTTGTGATAAAAATATCAATGCCATTTTGACTTTATCAAACTGATTATCAATCACCCAATCGATAGTAAAGAACTCACTTGAATAAAAGCCAAGCAACATTATCGCACAAACTACGTACATTTTCAACGAGGCACGGAATTGTAATGTCTTAATCCCTGCATCAGAGTAATGGAATGTCGAGATAGCGAATAACTCACCGCTAAAGGCGATGATTAGAATGCCAATTATCACCATCAACAAGTTGTAATCACCTGCAGCTGACATAGTTGGCTCCAGTGGCAAACTATCGGTGGAATAATAATTTGATTCTGGGAAAAATACCCAAAAGGACAACAATGCACATGCTGCTACATAGATCATTACTCGGTTGCTAATCATCACTTTTAGTTCATTACTAGAGCCCTTGAGGCTTGGTAAATATCTGGTCCACAGCGAAAAACTCAACAAGCATAATAACGCTATTTCCCCAAGCCCATCGCCAGTGAATAATAGTTGTAAATCGCTTAATGTGGCCTCAGTTTGACCAAGTCGCTTGGCGACTTCTGTTTCCGCCATATCTCTGTTCATTATCGCCCTTGCCCGGTAAAATACTAGGTAGAGCGTCATAATTATTGGCAGTGCTCGGTAAATTATTTTGCCGTATCGTGCGCCTTTGGGCGAAAACCTGTTACAATACTGGTCGACTTTATTGGGTATTAGCCAGAGTACTAAACCAAAGATTAGCACTGGGAAAAACAGCGGTAATGAATCTCCCAGCATGACAGTTCTAGCAATATCTACCCCTTGAGGGTGGCGGAATCAAGATAGACATGATGCTTGAGCCCTATACATGGGCTATCAGCGCTGGACGCAGGAGGAACTGAGAGAAATCTCAGAGAATTCACTGTTGGCCAAGATGGTTGAAAGTCTAGGCATTGATGTGGAGAAGTGGCTAGATTTTGCCGTTGATACACTACCTGAAACCCTCAGATTAACCGGCAGTAGAGCCGATATTGAGTGGACCAAAAGGGAACTGCGAACAATGGGCGGCGTGCCAATTCCTTGGATGCCACAAGAAAGTGCTTGGCAAATGCCGTTTGCTAGAGGCAAAGCCCCAGAAGGTTATGCTAAGCGAATGATGTCGATACTGCACGACTCTGGTAGGATAACTCGGCAAGAGGCTGCTAGTATGCTGCCGGTTGAATTGCTGGGAATAACTGATGAAACTGTGGTGTTGGATATGTGTGCTGCACCTGGCTCAAAGACGACCCAAGTAGCCGAAAAGCTCGCCCCTGATGGCTTTGTAATTGCTAACGAACCGGTTGCTTCAAGAGTCAATATGTTGATTTCCAACCGTGCTAGGTTGGCCTTGCCCAATGTGTTGATCAATCAACAAGATGGCCGGCACATTGGCAGAATCCCGCCGCCCGGCTACGATGCGATATTGGCTGATGTGCCGTGTTCTGGTTCTGCAACTACCAGAAAAAATGTCCAAGTTTGGCAGAAATGGCGACCACTAGACGGCCGAAGTTTGTTCAAATTACAACTGACAATTGCCCAACGTGGTGCTAGAGGTTTGCGGCCAGGCGGCAAAATGATTTATTCGACCTGTAGTATTGACCCGATTGAAAATGAGGCTGTTATAGCTGAATTACTGCGTACCTGTCCATGGATGGAATTAATGCCAATTGATTCAGGCCTCCTACCTGGACTGGTCATGCACCAAGGTTTAGCCGCTTGGGATATACTTGACGATGAGTGCCAAAAAGTGGCTATTACTGAGGAATTACCTCGACTTGCTGGACTTAACAAGGCTCAGGTTTGTCCGGCTACTAGAGCTCGAATTGACGAAGACTGTGATGAGGCAAGTGAACGGGCAATTGCTGAGCAATTAGGCCTAACTAGGCGGCTTTATCACATGGACAACAATACCGGTGGATTCTATGTCGCCCTACTCAGACATCGCCCTGAAGCAACTCCTGAAGGCAAAGCAAGAGTATACATTTCTAAGCGTAAGTTAACCGAAAATTCTGGTTGGGAACCAAAAATCATGACCATTAATCACGGCAGTCGTCACGATACTAACCCCGCCCTTGAGGAAGAAATTGCCAGTGTTTCTAAGCAATACGGCATCACTGATAACCAGTGGTCTTGGTGGAAAAGAGGGCGCCGATTGAATATCACACCACGCACGGTGCTGGAGAGAATATACCATCCAATGTGTCCAAACAAAGATGGCAACTTATGGCAGAATAATACCTTTCATCCCTTGAAGATAATTCATGCCGGGATGCCTTGCTTTGTCAACAATAAAGGCACCTGGCGGACACGTCAAGAGGCAGTTCCAGCAATCGAGAATCACCTTGGCGACATCTTGATTGACATAGATAATGAAATGGTAATTCAGTTACTCAATAATGTCCCGATTCTAAAACAGGATGTATTGCCGCCTGAGATGGTTGATTATTCAGGACCAGTGTTGATGTCTAGTGACATTGCAGGATCTAAAGCGATCGTCTCGGTGTGGAGCGGCAACTGGCTGAGTCTGATGATAAATACTACCGAAAAAGACATACTAAGAGCCAAATTAGGCATACCGTTTGAGCACGAACTCGAGGAGGAATGAGCATGAATAAATGGCTAGTTTGTTTGGTTGCAGTAATCTTGTGCCCTGCATTTATTGCGCTTTCAGCAGCACAGCAAGATGCTGTGGCAAGTAGTGAAATTCCTGCAGCACTGCCGGTTAGTGAATCGTTGACCGAATGTTTTGTCGACTTAGATACCACGCAGTGTAGTGCTAATTCGCCTTCATCCTTAACCCTAAATTGGTGGTCATGGAGTGATGAGACCGGTTCTAATTGGCCTGATGATGACGCCAAGGCGCGGGCTGGAGAACTTGGGCTAAATGTCACACAGAACAATTCTGTGGCCAATATCAACCAACAAAGCGGAGACATGCCAATCGTAGAACTAACTGGTGATTTGTACTTAATTAGCGAACTTGAAGGTTATCGAATTGAAATGCCAATTGAAATGACACCCAATTATAATTTAACAGATTCAACAATAATGTATATTTTCTTGAGTAAAGACACTGCTATTGATGTCCACGGCAGACAAGTTGCTAATCTAGTCTATGAAATGAAACCTGAAATTGGCTTTAGTAATCTAGCCAACAATACCACAGCAACAACCTGGATTTTAGCAGAATCTCATCTATCTGCTGCCGGAGTTGATATTGACCAGCACCCGTATGATTGGCAGGTAACATTTGCCTTATTTGGCGGCACTGAACAAGACAATAACACAAGACTGCTCAGTCTCCATCAAGTTAGACTTGAAACCCAAACAGGTAGTGTCGAGGTTGACGATTTCCTAGTCCCAATACTAGTCATCGCGTTTGCGGTAATCATCATCTCAACGATAGTAGGAAACATGTACAAAGAAGAGCACGGAATGCCAATTATCACCGGTTACTGGCACCGTGAGAAGGACAATTGTTTGGTGGTTGAATTCACCACTAAAAATCAGAAAATGGAAATTAAATCCTGTGAAGCTGAGGTACCATGGAAAATGTCATCGCGCTTCAAAAGCCGATTTATCGAGCCAAATCAAAGTGTCGAGGTTGAGGTGAAATTCAAGCAACTAGATGCTAGTGACTGTCGCCTAAATATTCGTTTAGAGGTTGAGGAACTTGGCGTATGGACGCAATTTTTGTCAATCCCCTCTATTTTATCCGATGAGTAACAAGACAAGTTTCAAGTTCTGTACCTCTAGGCAACATCGTTGATGGTATGGATTTAGACGATGTAGACAGGGCAATATTAAGCGCACTACTAGAAGACGCTCGCGCAAGTCAAAGAAAACTTTCCCGTGATGTTGGTGTCGCTCAAGGCACTATTACCAATCGTATTCGAAGAATGGAAGAAATGGGTATTATCAATGGCTATAGCGTAGTTATTGACCCTGAAAAAGTCGGTTGGTCAATGACCATTATGGCCGGACTACGGATTGCCAAGGGCCGCATGATTGACGTTCAACAAAAGATCGCCGCTGATCCTCGAGTATTTTCGGTCTATGACGTGACGGGAGACTGGGATTCCTATGTCTTAGCCAGAGTCAAAAATCGAGCTGATTTAGATGACTTAACCAAAACCGTGTTTACTCTAGAAGGCGTAACTAGGTCGTTTACCCACGTAGTGTTAAACACCGTCAAAGAAGATGGCTTACCACAACCTGCTCCAGTAAGCAATGAAGAATAAGACATTTGAATGA
>CAXGZX010000081.1:0-6786 GCA_964014545.1 uncultured Candidatus Poseidoniales archaeon
TCATTGCTGCGATTTCCATCTCAAAGGCTGGTTTAAATTTCTCATCAAGATATCGTGAAGCCCCACGCCAAGCAATCATTGGGTTCTCTTCAACCGGTTCAAAGATACCACCACCCAGTAATTCCCGATATTCATTCGATTTGAAATCTGATAATCGAACCAGAACCGGTCTTGGATAGAATGCTGCACAAATCAGTCCGACTCCTTCACGTAATTTGTCGATGAATAAATCGCGCTTATCAGGATACGCCCATGCTCGACTTTCGAGTGATTCTACCAGCGTGCGAATATCGTTGATGTCCGCGCCGCTGAATGATTCGTGATACGGCTTTAACCCCTCAGAGAGTTCACCGGTTTCGACGTAACTTTTCAACGCTTCATGGTGAACAAATGCCAGCGGGTGAATGCCGAGTTCTGAGGATAATATAAATTCGATTCTGGCCAGTCCGACTCCGTCAACTGGCAATCTTGAATCGGTCAAAGATTTGGTTGGAAAACCAACATTTAGCTTGATTTTAGTAGTCAAATCCAGATCTTCATCGAAGGAAATCTCCTCGATATCAAACGGAACTTCGCCTGAATAAACATAGCCTGTATCTCCTTCAGCACAACAACCAGTGACCGTAGCAAAAGGAGGCAAATCCATGGCATCCGAGCAACCAACAATTGCAGGTATGCCAAATTCACGGGCAATAATTGCTGCATGGGAAGTTCGCCCACCCTTTCGGGTAATTATCAGCGATGCTTGTTTCATCAACGGTTCCCAATCGGGTGTAGTCATCTCGGTGACCAATACGTCGCCTTGCTCAAATACAGAAAGTTCAGAGGACACCTCTTCCATCGACATTCCACCTTCTAGCAGGTTACGTAACTCACGCTTGCCTTCCAAAACCTCGCCGTAGGTTCGATACAATCTGACTTTGCCTGTACCAATTCGCTTACCTACCGCTTGTCCAGTGGCCAAGACTCGCCCCGATTTTTTGATTTTGTCTGCCAATATTTCATCAATTGTGTAAACTGTCATCTTACTGCTAACTTGCTTTGAGTGAATGGTTTCTGGTCTTGCTTGAACGATAAATAAGTCACCACTGATACCATCTTTAGCCCATTCGATGTCCATTGGCTTAGAAAAGTAATCTTCAATTTTCAGCGCCATTTCTGCTAATTCAACACATTCCTCTCTGGTAAGAGACCACTGTCGCCTGTGGTCGTATGGGACTGCGATTGACTGAACATCATTTGCAGCCTCTTCATGGTAAATCATCATCTGCTCTTTACTGCCTAAAGTTCGGTGAACGACTGGAAAATTACCTTGCCGAAGACCTTCTTTCCATACTGTGAAAGTATCAGGCGAAACCACTCCTTGCACCACTAACTCACCAAGTCCATACGATGAGCCAATATGTATGACTCCGTTATGGCCAGAATCAGGATCGATGGTGAACATCACTCCCGAGCATGCTTTGTCAGACCTTGCCATTTTCATCACCACGACTGCAATCGCACTGTCAAGTGGATGCATGCCATGTTCAATGTGGTAACCAATCGCTCGTTCGGTGAACATACTCGCTACACATCGACGCCACTTCTCAATGATATCTTGGTCACCGCTAACATTGAGATAGGATTCATATTGGCCAGCAAATGATGCTTCTGCGGAATCTTCTGTCGTTGCTGAGGAACGAACTGCAACGTCAACTCCGGGATGATAAATATCACATAATTTACCATATTCTTGGGCGATTGTTTGTTTAATTTCATCAGGAACCGGGGTTTCACGCACCAAGGAGCGAGCTAGTGTAGCTCTGCTGTTGAGGTTCAAATGGTCGTTCGGATCTGCATCTCGTAGACAAACTTCCAATGCATCAGCCAGCGTTGAGCATTGGATTGCCGCATTTCGTAATTGTTCCACATCTTCGGGAGCACCAACGTTGTTCCATGTTGAATCTGGAATTGATGCATGAATGAATTGCTTGAATGCGACAGTCGTCAACGTAAATCCATTTGGCACCTTGACACCAATTTTAGATAATTTTTGGAACATCTCACCAAGCGATGCCCCCTTCCCACCGACAGTGGCAACGTCTTTCATATCTGCATTCGAAAACCATTCGGCAAGTTTGGCTCGTGTCATGGGCATCTACTTCATTGATTCAGTAATAAGTAAGAGTTTAAAACCACAAATCAGTTCTTAATTTTTGGGCTTCAAAGCGGCTTATGATTCTCAAATTATGCCGACTACTTTGATTAAAATCCGCTTGCGTCTTTAACCGTCAAACTCGCCATAGTGACTTGTTGGACGAAGAATTGATTTTACCGTTGAGTGATGTCTGATAAGACCAGCCTTACCGTTGCTTTTGCTGAATTGATTACGCCGGGAAGACCTGCTCCGGGATGCGTTCCTGCACCAACGAAATACAATCCTGGAATTTTACCGTCTTTGTTGTGTGGGCGGAAATAAGCGCTTTGAGTAAGTTTGGGAGCGACTGAAAATGCAGAGCCTTGAAACGCTGCTAATTCGCTTTGAAACATCTTAGGAGTAAAGTGTCGTCTTGTTACGATATGTTTGCTGAGGTCTGGAAGTTCGACTTCCAAGGCCTTGATGATTTTATCAGCGTAATCTTCAGCGATTGTCTCCCAGTCAACATCTGCTCTGCCAAGGTGAGGTACGGGTGCAAGCACGTAGCCTGCACTGCAACCCTCGGGCGCGAGTTGAGGGTCAGTGACGGTCGGTACGTGCAGATAAAGGCTGAAATCTTCTGGTAGGTCCTTACCTTTGAAAATCTCATTCAGCAGTTCCTTGTAACGGGGGCCAAATAGAATTGTGTGATGCGCTACATCCTTGTATTCAATATCAGTACCGAAATGGAGAACAAAAAGAGACATGGACCAATCCATTTTTTCTAACTTCTTGGTCCGTTTAACTGCCACTGGGTGATCGGCGTAAATGTGCTGGTAAGTATGATGAATGTCGGCATTTGAAACGACGACATCATAGGTCTGCTCTACGCCGTTATTATCGGTTATAATATGTTGATTTCCAGATGAATTACTGGAAACTTTAGCTTGTTGCACCGGTGTATTTAGACGAATCTCGCCACCCAGTTCTTCAAACAATTTCACCAGGGCCGTCACGATGGCGTGTGTGCCTCCGCGAGGGAAGTAAACCCCCCATTGCCGTTCGAGGAAGTGAATTAATGTGTAAATTGAGGAGGTTTGAAACGGATTGCCCCCTACAAGTAGAGAATGGAAACTCATCGCTTGGCGCAAATGCTCGTCTTTGACATACTTTGCAACGGTCTTGTAAACGGAACGCTCGGCACGTAGTTTCATCAGATCAGGCGTGACTTTCAGCATGTCAGAAAATCGAAGAAATGGACGGTCAACCAGGTCGGTATAACCTATGTCAAATACCTTCTTTGAGTACTCAAAGAATCGCTCATATCCCTTGGCATCCGCTTCACTACGCTGTCTGATTTGCTCGAGCATCTTTTCTTCATCGCGCACGTAATCAAATCGGTCACCATCACTCCAGATCAGCCTATACATTGGGCCAACTTCCATCAATTCGATGTAATCTTCTAATTTTCTATCGGTTAATTCAAACAGTTCCTCTAAGGTATGAGGTGCAGTGATTACAGTTGGTCCTGCATCGAAGGTGTAGCCATCATCGTGATAGACATAAGCACGCCCACCTGGCTTATCGCGCGCTTCATACAAAACAGTGTTAACACCGGCACTTTGCAGTCGAATGGCTGCTGCTAAACCACCAAATCCGCTACCGATCACCGCAGCCGTTTTTGTATCACTTTTTGCTGTCGCCATATTCGCTTGTTTGAGACGAAGGTAAATAAAAAGCCGTTTTCCCCAAACCGCCTAGAAAAAGGGGTCTCATGCACTCAATGAAACAGTGATTTAAAAGCGCGTAATTGTCTAGGTCACAATTAGAGGCCAGTATACGAAACGGTCTTTGAGATGAATGTCGATGTCGAATGAGAGCCTTACCCCCGATGAATCACTCGCTGTAAATGGCGAGAGTTTCCATTGGGCTAAGCGTTTCTTAGGCAAAAAGATGGGTTCTGAGGCTGCAAAATTGTACGCCTTTTGCCGCCTGTTAGACGACATGGCTGACGGTGATATTGAAAATGGACCGGCAAGACTTGTCAATATCAGATCCGCCTTAATCGAAGGCAATACCGATGCTGACCCAGCACTGAAATCATTTAGCCCGTTAATGGAAGATCAGGAATTCCCCCTGCCAGTACTCATTGCACTCATCGACGGGTTACTTGACGACCAGCGAGAAGAAGTGATCTTTGCTGATGAAGCAGAATTATTGAGATATGCATACAGAGTTGCTGGAACTGTTGGTCTACTCATGTGCCATGTTCTCGACTGCCATGACCCAAAGGCCAAAGCCCATGCGATAGATTTGGGTATAGCAATGCAGTTGACCAACATCGCAAGAGATGTGCTGGAAGATGCGCAAATGGGACGTAGATACTTGCCTACCACTTGGACCGGTGATATCAGTCCTAAGCAAATAGTCGAAGCGGCCGATAACCCAACTGGGCAACACGGTCAAATCATCACTCAGTCAGTTAAGCGCTTACTGGCATTGTCTGAGCAGTTTTATTCGAGTGGGGCCAAGGGTTTCCCACAATTGCATTGGCGAGCGCACATGTCGATTGCTATTGCAGGCAAAGTTTACCGACAAATCGGAGTCCAACTCGCCCACAGGGGCTACATTTGGCACCAAGGCAGACAAGTTACCTCGCGTTCACGAAAATTAATTTGCTCAGTGAAAGCCATTTCTGGCTTGTCCAAACGCATAGTTAGGAAGAAACACGAACACAATTCAAACCTCCATAATTCCCTGGGGGGGCTACCCTATGTCTCATGATATCGGAATTATCGGTGACGGATGTGCTGCACTATCTTTAGCCGCAAAGGCTGAGCAACTTCCCGGTCATAACATCACGTTAATTCGACCAAATGGCGCACCAGAGTCCAAAGATCATGTGTGGGGGTTTTGGAGTGATGAGACGCTCGAAGATGCAGCATCGTTAGCCAGAGGCACTTGGCACCAATGGGCCGTTATTACGCCTAAGAAAAGCATCACAATGTTTTCAAAATCAAAGCCTTATAATGCAATAAAACGGAGTGACTGGACTGCCCACTGTCAAAGTTTAGCACAATCAGCCGGAGTGCGGTTTATCGATCAAGACGATTGGTCGGCAGAGGACAATTCAGCGGTATTTGATACACGACCACCAGTTGCCCCCGATGATTGTATCCTCCAACATTTCCACGGTTTAGAAATCAAAACAGATACCCCTATTTTTGATGCGAAAACCGCGATATTGATGGACTTTAGAGTCGACCAATCAAAGGGTATGCATTTCATCTATTTATTGCCATATTCAACTACGGAAGCCCTCGTTGAATCTACTCTTTTCTCGACTCAATTAGCCGATGAGCAGTTTTATCTCTCGACCATTGAAAATTACTTAGCAGAACATTACCAAGTTGAAAAATATGAAATCACTCACCGTGAAAAAGGCGTCATTCCACTTGGCAAATTAGCTCCTCACGATGTGAACATACCCGGACTTGGGGCAAATGGCGGTGCGACTCGGCCCGCTAGCGGCTATGCTTTTTTGTTTATTCAGCGACAAATTTCCTCAGCAATTGAACGGGTTAATGCGGGCAAAGAACTTACCTTCTCTCATCCGCACAAGCGGTTGGATTTGTGGATGGATTCGGTTTTACTAACAGTTCTAAGACACTGGCCAGAACACGGTCCAAACCTGTTTTCCAGCATGGCTAAAGCGCTCACTGGCGATCAATTTGTTCAATTTTTGAGTGGTGATGCTGGTTGGTGGATTCGATTGAAAGTTATTTTTTCAATGCCGAAAATACCGTTTCTCAAAGCACTAACGAAACGTGCTTTCACCCGCAAGAAAGTTAGCACTGCGGTGGTGGCGTAATGGACCTCATCGCTGGATTGTTAGACTTAGGTGTATGGAATTTAATTGGCTTAGCCGGTATCGTGATGATTGGTTTACCTCATGGCGCTCTAGACGGTGCTGTTGCGATGCACTTGGGCTTGGTTGAAAAATTCTCGACCATGGCAAGATTTGTCATTATTTATGTTGGATTAGCTGGACTGGTTGTTGGTGCTTGGATGATCGCTCCATCGCTGAGTTTAATCCTTTTCCTCGTCATTAGTATGTTGCATTTTGGTGCTGGTGATGCTAAAAACGGTGATGGAATACTACGTTTTGCTGAAACACTCGCCCATGGAGGTCTAGCAATAGTTGGTATTAGTCAATTTCATCGGAGTGAGGTTGACGAGATTTTTTATTATCTCATCAATCAAGATACTGCAATAGTTTGGCTGGTCATCAATGTGCTGACTGTAGCGGTAATCGTTGCTGTTGCTGCCTGTGTAGCTCAAGCAGTGAAGGATGCTAAATGGTCTGCAACATCGTTAGAATTACTGATCCTAGGTATCGTCTATGCGCTGGTTCCCCCGTTGTTAGGATTTGCGATATACTTCTGTCTCGTTCACTCTGCAAGGCACTTCAAGCGGATATTGTCGACAATTAAAGCGACTGTTGATTTATCGAATATCAAAAATCAAGCGATTTTGTTTACCACAGCGAGTTGGATCGCCGCAGGGATAGCATTCTGGATGTTTGCTGATTTTGCTGAACCTGGACCGACGGTGATGCGTATCACTTTCATTGGTCTTGCTGCTCTCACAGTACCACACATGGTACT
>CAXGZX010000082.1:0-6676 GCA_964014545.1 uncultured Candidatus Poseidoniales archaeon
ACGTTACACTGTTGAATTGCGAGGAGCAATCAATCGATGTGGCACGGTAAAACCTCGACACAGCGTTAGAAGGCTAGATTACGAGCAATGGGAAACCCGATATTTACCTGCTCAAGATTTCGGCCTTTTGATTCTAACAACAAACTCAGGAGTAATGCATCATTATGATGCAAAGGATGCAAGAATAGGCGGCAAATTGCTGGCCTATGTATATTGAGGTGAATAAAATGGTAAAAATCGACAGAATCGAACACATCGTAACCATCCCTGAAGGTGTAACAGCCGAACACAGTGAAGATGGCGTCGTAACTATATCTGGGCCAAAAGGCTCTTTGAATAGACAATTTACAAACCCAAGTTTAACTATACTCCAAGAATCCGGTTCATTAATTGTTAGAACAGATCTTCCTAGAAGGAAAATCAAGGCGCTGGCAGGTACTTGGAACGCTCACCTCAACAATATGGTAAAAGGAGTTACTGACGGTTTCAAATATGATTTGAAAGCATTTTATTCTCACTTTCCAATGACTTTGGAAGTAAAGGGACGAGAATTCATTGTCAACAATTATTTCGGTGAGAAAGTTCCACGAAGAGCAGATATCCTAAGCGGTGTTGATGTTAAGGTCAACAACAAAGTTGAGGTTGTAGTAACTGGCATCGACAAAGAAAATGTCGGGCAAACTGCAGCCAACATCGAACGTTGCGCAGTTATCAAAAACAGAGACAGAAGAGTATTCCAAGATGGTATATATCTTCTAGGTAAGGAGTGATATAAATGTCAGATAATTACGAAGATATGACTGTTGCAGAAATAAAGGCATTGCTTAAGGAAGCAGGCTTGAAAGTTTCAGGTAAGAAATCAGAGCTAATTGAGAGATTAGTTGAAGCACAAGACGCTCCAGAGGAATCTGAAGTTGTTGAAGAAGTTGCAGATGATGTTGTCGAAAATACTGATGACTCCGCAGAAGATGTTGAGGAAGACGATTGGGATGACGAAGATTGGGATGAAGAAGAAGACGAAGGCCACGTTGCAAAACAAAAGCCTGTCTTGTCAGAAGACATGAAGCTTGCACTTGCACTTAGAGATGAACAAAAGAAGAAAACACCAGCATTCAAGAGAACAGAGTGGTTCCGTTACAAGAGACTATCTCGCTCAGGATGGAGAGCACCTCATGGTATGGACAGCAAGCAACGACGCAATTACAAATACCGAAGTTCACTAGTAAGAGTCGGCCATGGAAAAGTAGCCGCGGCAAGAGGACTCCATCCGTCTGGATTTAGAGAAGTAATGGTTCACAACACTGTTGACCTTGAAGTCATAGACCCTGAAACAGAAGCAGCTAGAGTCGGCAAGACAGTCGGCGGTAGAAAGCGTGAACAAATTTATTCACGTGCTGATGAGTTAGGAATCCGTGTTCTTAATCGAAGGAGGGATGTTTGATGCAAATTACTAACCAGAAGAGACTTGCAGCAAGATTATTGAAGTGTGGAGTAAACCGAGTTTGGGTTAATCCAGATTACGTTGACCAAGTTGCTGCAGCAGTGCAAACTGATGACATAAGAGAATTTATCGAAGAAGGCTGGATTAGAGCTAAACCAGTCAAGGGTACATCTAGGGCTAGAGCAAGAATGCGATTAGAGCAAAAGCGCAAAGGCCGAAGAAAGGGTCAAGGTAAGCGTGCTGGTTCGGCAAACGCTAGAAATCCAAAGAAATCCCGTTGGATGAGAACCATCAGATCTCAAAGAAGAGTTTTGAAGGATTATCGTGAAGATGGAACTATCGAAGCTTCACAATATAGGAAGTACTACTTGAAAGCCAAGGGAGGATCATATCGATCTATCGCTCACATGCGTTCACAGATGACCCTTGAAGGTATAACTATCAAAGGAGGCGATGAGTGATGAAAGGTACACGACGTAGATCAGTATTCAGAAGAAGAGAATCGGGTCAAACTGATTATCACAGAAGACTAAAGTTGCTTAGAGGCAAAAAAGCAAGAGCTGTAGTTAGAGTTTCTAACACTCGCGTGACTTGTCAGATGGTAAATTGGTCCGCAGGAGGCGATTTAGTATTGGCTACTGTCACCGGTTCAGACCTTGCTAAGAAATTCGACTGGCCACAAGATTTCTCTCAGAAATCTGTTCCAGCGTGTTACTTGACTGGATTTGCTTTGGGCAAGGCTGCAATGGCACAGGGTTGTACAGATGCAGTCTTGGATATCGGGCTTGCTGGAAGCACACCGGGTGGTAGAGTATTTTCAGCCCTAAAGGGAATGGTTGATGCAGGAATGGATATTCCGCACAGTGATGAAGTACTTCCTGAAGAAAACCGAATTAACGGTGAACATATTTCCGACAAAGTTTCTGCTGCAGTAGAATCGACAAAAACTAAGATAGAGGGGGCATATTAATGACAGAAGAACAACAACAAATGGCGCCTGGTTTGATTCAGGCATTTAATCCTGAAGAATCTGAAGAGCCAACTGATGGCCGAAGAAGAGGTAGAAATCAAGATGACCCAATCATGAATTTGAGATCTTGGACTCCTCGTACTCGTTTAGGAAATGCAGTGATGGCCGGTCAAATTATAACCTTTGAACAAGCACTTGCTTCTAACCTTCCAATTAGAGAAGTTGAAGTTGTCGACGCATTAATTCCAAATCTTGAAGATGAAATTATCAAGGTAAACATGGTTCAAAGAATGACTGACAGTGGTCGACGTGTAAGATTCAACGTTATGGCATGTGTAGGTAATAAAGATGGATATGTCGGACTTGGCATGGCAAAAGCCAAAGAAGTCTCCCAAGCAATTAGAAAAGCAATCACTGCCGCTAAACTAAACATAATCAGTGTACAAAGAGGCAATGGTTCTTGGGAATCTTCTTCAGGTCCAGGTACTTCAGTTCCGTTCAAGATTAACGGACGTTCTGCATCTACAAGGGTAACCTTGATGCCAGCTGCGAATGGTAAAGGCCTAGTTATTGGAGAAACCGGTAAAAAAGTTCTAGACCTTGCTGGAATAACTGACGTTCTTTCTCGTACCAAGGGTCAAACCAGAACTACTATCAATTATGCTGCTGCAACATTTAATGCACTAAAGAATTTGAATACTACTAGACTCTCGAAGGTTCAAAGAGAGAAGCTTTTCATCAATAAAGGGAGGATGTTTGAATGAGTTGGATAGTTGTTAGAGTCAGAAGCAATGTAAATGTTGAGCGCTCGATTAGGGAAACTATGGATTACCTAAATCTGACGAAGGTCAACCATGCTGTAATCATTCCTGAAAATGATCAATATCGTGGTATGCTACAAAAGGCAAAAGACTACATCACTTGGGGAGAAGCTACCGAAGCAACAGTCGAAAAGATGCTTGCTGAGCGTGGCAGAATGTCTGGTGACTCTCCTTTGACTGATGATATTGTCAAAGATTCAACCGATTTCAAGAATATTTCAGATTTCGCTAAATCCGTTACTTCTGGAGATTCCAAAGTAAAAGATGTTCCAGGTTTGAAGAGAGTTTTCAGATTACATCCACCAAGAGGCCCCAAAGGCTGGGGTGGAATCAAGCGTTCTTTCGTCATTGGTGGAGCACTTGGTGCAAGAGGCGATGAAATCAACTCATTAGTTGATAGGATGATTTGAGGTGAGATAATGGGAATAAAAGCAAACAAACATCGTGGAAGAAACCGCTACCACGGTCGCGGTAAAAAAGCAGGAAGAGGTGCTGGAAAGAGAGGAGGTCGTGGTCTTGCAGGTATCAACAAGCACAGAGTCATGACTAGAATCAAGTATATGCCAAAACATTGGGGTATGCATGGCTTTAATCGACATCCATCTCTTAGAAATGTCAACACCACAGTTAACGTTGGACAACTTGAAGACTTAGCCGGTGATGGTGATTCAGTTAACCTAACAGAAATGGGTATAGATAAATTACTAGGTAGCGGAAGAATTTCTAAAGCAATAACGGTTACTGTATCTGAAGCAAGTGCAAAAGCTACAGAGAAGATCGAAGCAGCTGGCGGTTCATTGAATATGGATGCGGAAGACTGGGACGAATTTGAAGAAGAGTGAATCATAAGGTGGGATAACAATGAAACATAA
The DNA here is from genome assembly GCA_964014545.1 of uncultured Candidatus Poseidoniales archaeon. GTDB lineage: Archaea > Thermoplasmatota > Poseidoniia > Poseidoniales > Poseidoniaceae > MGIIa-L1. Next base: position 4,105 of record CAXGZX010000082.1, read on the forward strand.
GCCAATACCTTGGGCAATCGCACTGACTGGAGTATTATATTTCGGTCTGCTTATCTACTGGCAGTCTGATGAACTTTCTAGTGAAATTGATGCAGTAAGAAATGCTGCACAATTTGGTTTAGTAATGTCAGTCGTTTATGTTGCATATCTGATGTGGTGTTTCAATAGGGAATTGCCGGAAGGATTGAAGGATGCTCCGGTAATTGGTCGATATGGAAAACTGCTAGGATGGTTAGCGATTGCTGGAATTGCAGTTTGGTATGTAAGACCTGCCAAATGGGGCGGTTATGAAGACGGTGTAGGATTTTTCCTAGTCGGTATACTGCTGCTTGGATTTGGTGCTGCTGCTGCGCTAACTTGTTTCATGTGGAGTGGAGACAAAAGCAGTAGACTTTACGCTCTTCATAGATTCGTGGATGTTTATCCCACAATCACTAAGCCAGAACGTCACGTTAGGTTTAACGAAAAAATGTGGACTACTACATTCGTTTTGATTATCTATTTCGCTATGACCAATGTTATGCTATACGGTCTGTCTGGGCAAGCCCTTGACCTGTTTAGCGGTTTTAGATCGATCATGGCTGGTGCTTCAGGTACCATCATGCACTTAGGTATTGGACCAATTGTTACCGGTTCAATTATCATGCAATTATTTGCTGGTGCTAAAATCATCAGACTTGACTTATCCAACTCTGAAGACAAAGCTATGTACCAAGGTGTACAAAAATTACTTGTCTTGATTATGATTCCAATCGAGGCGATTCCTCAGACTTATGGTTTCCTTGACCCAATGGAATTTCTAATCGATTCCTACGGTATGGGCTGGGCAAACTTCGTAATCGTTGCGCAGTTGTTTGCCGGGTCATATCTAGTATTCTTGCTGGATGAGTTAGTTTCTAAGTGGGGTATTGGTTCTGGTATGTCATTGTTTATTGCTGCAGGTGTTTCACAATCAACCTTCGTTGGAACACTATCACCGCTTCCAGTGACTAGTGGTCTTGGATACTCTATGTCCAATCCACCGTCCGGTACTTTGCCAATGATTTTCTATATGTTCAGGGAGGCGACGAATTCAGAAATGATTCGTTTTGATGGTTTTGAAACGATATTACTGACTCACGTAAATCCATTAGCAGCCTTATTCTCTTCAGTAGTGGTATTCTTGGTTGTTGCATATGCGGAATCTAGTAAACTCGAATTGCCACTAACTCACGGTAAAGTTAGAGGTCATAGAGGAAAATACCCAATTAGACTAGTATATGCCTCTAACATTCCAGTTATTTTGATGGCTGCACTACTAGCCAATATCAATATGTTTACTCTACTATTCTGGAGCCATCCGACGCTATCACAAACACCATTCTTGGGCCGAGAAGGTTACGGCTCCTTATCGGAGTACATTGGTACTTACGAGCAGGGTCAGACTACGGCTTCTGGAGGTTTTGCTTGGTATGCTAGTATGGTAAATGGGGTTAATGATTGGCTAATCCCGTTGTTAGACCAAACAGGAGATGCCTTTGGGCATAGCCTAACCCAAATTATGGTGCACGTAATATTCTATGTTGTTTTGATGACCGTTGGTTCTATGGTATTCGCTAAATTCTGGATTGATACTACCAATATGGGTACCAAGGATGTAGCAAAGCAAATCGAAAGAACTGGTATGCAAATTCCTGGATTCAGAAAGAACCCTAAGGTTCTTGAAAAGATTCTTGAAAATTATATTCCTCCAGTGACCTATTTCTCAGGTGCCTTCGTAGGATTACTTGCTGCAGGAGCTGATCTACTCGGTACCGTAGGTAATGCTACTGGTACGGGTCTATTGCTTGCTGTAGGTATCATTTTACGTACATATGAGCAAATTCAGAAAGAACAAGCGATGGAAATGCATCCGATGATTAGGCAATTCTTCGGGGCAGAATAAATCTAATTCTTAGGATTCAATCCCTCTGTTAAATTGCTAATTTTGTGTCGCAGTTGATTGTTTTTTGTCAATTAGCCGTCGGGTATATTGATATAGGGGGGGTCAGTGGCTGAGTTGCTTGCGTTGTGAAGAACGGCGTTAGAATCTGAGTCCTCGGACAGTGAAGAATTCTATCCTCTTTTTACGTAAAGCCGAAGCGATTGCGATTCTGAAAAACCATTATGGTTCAGGGTCAGGAAGGTGATCGAGATTATGATGTAATTTGTGCAAGAAGCTCAAGTGCAATATTTTCTCGCCAATTTTTTAGAGACAGCAATAAGACAGCGACAAGTAACCTAAGGATCATAACAAGAGAAATCTGGTTGATCCTGCCAGAGGCGACCGCTTTTGGAGTTCGATTAAGCCATGCGAGTAGAATGAATTAGATCATTGCAAACTGCTCAGTAACACGTGGATAACCTGCCCTATGCTCTGGGATAACCTCGGGAAACTGAGAAGAATACCGGATAGACCACAACGCCTGGAACGGTGTGTGGTTGAAAGGCAACGGCATAGGATGGGTCTGCGGCGTATCAGGTCGTAGGGGGTGTAACGGACCTCCTAGCCATCGACGCGTACGGGTGTTGGGAGACATAGCCCGGAGATGGA
>CAXGZX010000083.1:0-6591 GCA_964014545.1 uncultured Candidatus Poseidoniales archaeon
GACTTCAATAAGTTTGGAACATACAGATATATTGGGCGGTGAGATAAATCAAATCATCAAAGAAAAAGCAGCAATCGCCAGACCTGGTAAACCAATTCTTGCCAGAGTTATGGATACTATTGACTACCAAAAAACTGTTGAAAGCGTGGCCAAAAATTGTTACCAAAGTCTACTTAATGAGAAAAAACAGCCTGCACAATGCCATTTTATTGACATACCTGATGGAGCAACTGCAAGGAAAGAAGCCAATATTTTAGCCAAACGAGCCCTTGAGATACTCGACCAAAAATCTATGTTAAAAAACGCCGATGAGTTATTAAATTGGCCAGGCAGATTGCAGAGAATTAGTTTGTCTAGCGGACATAACTTGATTCTAGAAGCGGCTCACAACCCTACCGGTCTTGAAAAAATACTTCCAGAAATAATCAACTTAATTAGCACTGATTATAGCACGCAGAAAACTTGTATCATTTTTGGCACTTCGCCGCAGCAAGATATGTCGGCAATGCTTGACGGAATTGCCAATTTGTGCGAAAAAATTGGTAATGTCGAACTAATTTTGACTAAACCACACGGTGGGAGATACCCAGGGGTTGAACCGCAGAGTCTGCTGAAATATCCTTGGCCAGCTTTAGATATTCACCAATACCCTCATGTCAAACAAGCACTCGATATGTTGTTAGCAAGGGAACCCGAGGAATGTGGAACAATACTCTCAATCGGGTCACTATATCTTCAAGGTAATATTTTGACGCATCTTGGACAGGATGGCGATGATGAACTGAGTTTAATTCCGAAGAACTCAAATGTAGTAGGGCATAGCAAAGCCGATTGAGATGACTAGTAAGTGGGATTTGCGATTTATTGGACTTGCACAACACATCTCAACATGGAGTAAAGATCCATCTACTAAAGTAGGCTGTGTGGTAGTTGGGGAAGACCGTGAAATAAGATCTACTGGATTCAACGGTTTCCCTAGAGGAATTAACGACGATGAAGAAAGGTTGACGGACAGGGAAAAGAAGTATCCGTTGATCTGTCATGCTGAAGAAAACGCCATAATGCACGCTGCTCGTATTGGTGTTTCCCTAAAGGACAGTACTGCTTACGTCACCTGGCCACCATGTTCTCGGTGTGCAAGGTCACTTATTCAAGCAGGGATTAGAGAAATCGTTTACCCTGAAACAGGAAAAATTCCTGAACGCTGGATAGAAGACTTCACGATATCTGACAGCATGCTCAATGAAGCAGGTGTTGCAGTTAGAAGTATCAAAATAGAGTAAATTAACCGACTATTTCATTGATGTAATACCCCTAGGCTTAGATATGGGCAGGGTATCTATTTCGTTATTATTGACGATAATTATCCTACTCTCAGGATGTATTGACCCACTAGATCCGTTAGACCGAAATAGTGGCGAAGAAGTGGAAGATGCAAATTCAGATCCAGAAACTAATCCCGAGCCAGAACCCGAACCGGAGCCAGAGCCTGAACCGGAGCCAGAACCTGAACCAGAGCCAGAGCCAGAACCTGAACCAACAGAACCATGTAATGGAATGCTCATCTTATGTCTAAGAACCTATGATAATGTTACCTTCCCAGAAACTCATAATGCCTTTGCTACAGAAGAGGACGGGATAGTTTACCCAGCTGGAAATCATCGAACTGGGCTTGATAAACAATGGAACGCTGGAATGCGAGCCTTCATGATTGATACCCATTATGAGAATCTAAATGACGAAAATCTCGACGGGGTAAAATTGTGTCATGGGAGTGATGATAGAGGAGTAAGTCCTTGCATTTATGGCAATGTTAGTGCAGTTGATTGGCTAGCTAATTTGGATGATAAAATGGCAGATAATACGCAAGATGTTGTAACACTGTTAGTAGAAAATTATGTTCAACCAGACCATTTAGAACAAGTTTTCATTACTTCTGGTTTGATGGATAGAGTATTTATTCACCAATTAAATCAACCGTGGCCCACGCTTCAATCTATGATTGATAATGGTACAAATCTAGTAGTATTTTGGGAACAAGGAGGCGATACCGGCCATCCATGGATTCATGACTTTTTGACCCATAGTTGGACAACAAATTTTGGTGAAAGTAGTACTTCGGAGATGAATTGTGATGTCTTGCGCGGTGATGGAAATCAAGTGGTCTACCACATGAATAATTGGTTAAGTAATCAAGTTGGACTTTCTGATCCGACCCAAGCCGGTGAAGCAAATGATGTTGATTTCTTAGTTGAGAGGGCTAATCAGTGTTGGCAACAGCATGGCAAGCGCCCGACCTTCATTGCAGTTGATTGGTGGGAGCAGGGCGATGTTGTAGCTGCTGCTGAAATGATAAATCTCCAGAATGAGGCAAACTAGCCCCAAAAGCGTCTAGTTCTAGCATATTCAACCTCGGCAAGGTGGATAGCCTTGAGCAATTTATCTTGGTTATTTCTTGGCACTTTACGGAGAATTCTTTGTGCTGTTGCTTCACCAATCCCCCTCCCCATTAGACACAAAATGGCTTCCTGGCCACGGTTTTGTACTATTTCTGCATTTTTAATCATGCGATTTCGGTCCCCTTCCTCGTCGGATGAAACCCAATCTTTCAGCATACTAAGCAGACCCTCACGAGCACAAGCAAGCATACGCCCCTTGCATTTCAAGCAAATACCAATATCAGGAATTTCACTATATCTTGCAACCCTAAACCTTCGAACACTTTGGCACTTCAAACAGCATAATACTGCTCGTTCGTTTTCTAATCTTAAGCTAAGCCGCTCACGCACTGCGGCGTTATCCCAATTGGGTAAGAGGAGATCCTTACTTGACCTTCTTGAAAGTCCAATAGGGCCTGCGGCGGCAACTTCTATCGAGATAACGCCTTCTTGAATCGCCCGTAGAACATCGCTTGCGCCTTCAATATCCATTTTTTCATAAAACAGCTTATCTAACACTTCGCGCAGAACTACGGTGCCACGGTATTTTCTTATCAAGGCTTGAAGATTGATTCTACGTGGGTCTACGCCATGGCGTAAGATACCAAAGGTCTTACCAACTTGAGCAAACCTCCAACGTAGTTGCCTTGAATTGGGCAAAGTTACGCTCAGCAAACCCTCTAATGCATCTGGAGGAGTTTCTGTAAGCCACCCGATAATATCTTCAGGAGACACTCCGGATGCTTGTAAACCAATTCTAGTTGATTCGATAATAAGCCGTCCCCAATTTCCAGATTTTGTTGATGCCATTGCCAATAATAGATGGCCAAGTGTTTCATTTATTTTCGTCCCTTGACAAGAGTTGATAATTATTGCATCATTTCTTGCCTCTATTGTCATCTTTCTGTCAGTCGGTAAAGCACCAGATTTTTCCATATGATTACCAATTTCATCACTCAACATCCCCAATGCATGCTCGTTAATTGGAAAATCAGTCAATCGAATATTATTAGATGACAGAAGATTAAATCGGTCAATTGAGGTATTTTCTAATTCCGAAACCTCAATGAGTTTCAAATCTTCAGCAATTAACCATCTTAATCGACCTATGTCTCTGGCCACATCAGCAGGGACTGGCGGCAACTCCCCAACCCACTGTGGCGCCTTTGCTTGATCGGAAACAGGAACCACTAACAATTCGGATTTCTCTGGGTCTGCATCGATAATCATCCAGGTTCTTCCAGCGATTACAAATCGACGGATCGCCCCATCTTCATCCTCTCCAGAATCATTTAGTGAAAGAACAAATGCTTCATCAACACTACCAATGCTTCTTCTGGTAACGCTGTCTCGTACTCGGTATGATTGTTTATCTGGAATCATTGACAAGTGTTTAGAAACCCAGTCACGAGTTCTTCCAGATACTGAAAACCAACCGGTTTCATACCTTGTTGGCAATTTCAACTTGATTTGCTTAACTTTAGCATCTATTTCTTCTTCTGGTGTTTTGAAAAGCGGCCTTTCTTCAGGTAAAATTATTCCTTTATTGGCCGATAACGCTTGGGCCTCTTCGTATATTGATTTAGGCCATCTATACCACGGAACATCGTTTGGCTCCGTCACTAATTTAACCAACCAATTGTCGGCTATTACAGCTAAAATTTCAATGGTATCTGCTCTGTCCCACCCGGCAAATTGTGGCGCTTTTGCGATGATTTCGGTTGCCTCATCAATAGTAATGGCTTTGAAACTATGCGCCATCAAAATCAATTGATTTACCGCAACAGTACGCGGTGTATTGCGCCAAATTACGGGTTCAAGTTCACCTCGCATGGCTCTTTCTGCAATTACTGCAGCTTCTGATAACTCATCACAATCCCAAGCAAAAATATTGCCTCGACCAATACCGCCCAAACGGTGATCTGCGCGACCTACGCGTTGTAGTAATCGGTCTACTGACCGAGGGCTCTTGATTTGGATTATTCGATTGATTAAGCCAATATCAATTCCCAGTTCTAAACTTGAAGTACACACTAATCCAGACACCTTACCAGACCGTAGACCGTCTTCCATCTCGACTCTTGTTTCAGTTGCTAAAGAACCATGATGAACACCAATTTCTAGGTCTGGAGCCATTTTTTGTAACCTATTAGCAATGGTTTCAGCATCACTTCGACTGTTAACAAATAGTAAACATGGAGAATCTTTTCGTATAATCTCAATAATGTCACGAAAAATAGCATGGGCTCTTGCAGGAATCGCATATTCAATTCCTCCAGTTTCGTCAATAGTCTCTGGGAAAGCGGTTTCTACAACAATTTCGGTAACTCTTTTACCAGTCTCAATAATTGTTTCACCGTCACTAGACAGCCATTTTGCTACTTGTTCAGGATTACCAACAGTAGCCGACAATCCAATTCTTTGAACCTTATTGCCCGATAGGGTCTCCAGCCTGGAAAGCCCTAAAGATAATTGCCAACCTCTCTCACTTGCAGCTAAATCATGCACCTCATCAATGATTATTGCTTTGACCGTTTTTAGTAATTCGCGGAGATTTTTTCCGGTAAACATTAACTGGAAGGTTTCGGGAGTTGTAATTAGAATGTCTGGTGGTTTACGTACTTGTTTGGCTCGTTCACTTTGCGTTGTATCACCATGTCTAAGGCCAACTCTCAACCCAACGGATTCCCCAATTTCTTGCAATCTTCGGTCAACATCTCGATTAAGAGCCCGTAGTGGAGTTACGTACAGGATTGACAGTGGCTCCCATTGTTCTACTAGACACCGATTTATTACCGGTAATATGGCTGAAAGAGTCTTCCCTGATCCTGTTGGAGCGATTAATAATCGGTCGCCACCAGCAACGATTTGTGGTATTGCAGACTCTTGGATGGGAGTAGGTTGCCATGACCTTTTTTCCAGTTCTTTTTGCAGTTTTTCATCAAGCAGGGAAAATACACTTGACATACTCTCCCCACCCCCGCGGTATACCCTTCAACCCCTTACATTTGATTATTTGTAGTAATGAAGATAAATCAAAACATCAAAGAACTCAAACAGTAAGAGCAGGTAGCGAGGAGTGGTGAGGACATGGGGATATTTGGAAATATGTGGGAAAAACAACACGGTAGACAACTATTGATTGCGGCAACTGCCTTTGGTGCTGCAGCCGTTTTACTAATGGTTAGTGCATACCAACTACTCTTTTTGCAAAACGATGCTGATTGGGGAGAATTAACCGGTGCCGCAATTGGCATGATTGTACTGTCGAGCATTGTATTGATAGTGGCTACACCAGAATTCCTCAACCTAAGAGGATATGTCAATGTCTTAGCTGAATTAAAGGAAATTGAATCAACTTCGGAACTTAAAAGAAGAAGATCCGAAGGAGATGAAGCGGCAAAATCCCTTGGTGCAGGGCATGCACAATCATGGGATGACTTCTTGGTAAGTAGAGGCCTCAAAAAGAGAAAATGAGGGTAAACATTGTCCGACCAACATCCGCTGAACAATCTCCTTAGAGAGATGCTATTAGCTGTAGCAATGATATCGTTCTTAGTACTGGGACTTTGGGCACATACTGGGACTATGCCACCGCTTGTAGTTGTTGAATCATCATCTATGATTCATGAAGAATCAGGTGAAGTAGGAAGTATTGATGCTGGGGATTTGATTTTGGTTATGGACAGACCCTATGACAAAATCGTTACATTTGCAGAATCAAGTGACCAATCAAACAAAAATTATGGTTATGAAATGCACGGAATGAATGGTGATGTCATAATTTATCAAAAAAATGGTGATTCTGGGACGCCAATTATTCACCGGGCTATTCTACGTGTAGAAGCAAGTCAAACCATTTCCCCAGATAGAAGCGTTCCAACAGATGCCAACAATTCTGCCCATTGTCCCGATGGCGGGACTTGGGATTTGGGAGTTGTTGATACTGACGGTGAAATTGGCACCTGTGTCCTTACATGGTCTGTTCCTGGCACTAATGTTAGTGATGTGGAAACAATAACGATTCATTTTGATGGTCAGCAAGCAGGTTATTATGATTGCAAACGATTCACCCATGCCAATGTAGAACCGTATCTGGTAGTTTGGAATTGGCAGCCGAAACATTCAGGCATTGTCACCCTTGGAGATAATA
>CAXGZX010000084.1:0-6533 GCA_964014545.1 uncultured Candidatus Poseidoniales archaeon
CTCAACCGAGCAAATTTCCAGACAAGAACGGTAGCCATTAATGCGGCTAATTTACCCAAAGATTCCCTTCACGATCACCTAATGGGCGCCTATATTTCTGGCGTTGACAAAATAATTATTTCATTTGAGAGTCAGCAAAAAAGAACTCTAAACAAGCAAATTAGACGGTTTTTACGAAATACTCGCGGCTTTGAAACAATGAATGAAAGTGAGACAAAAGTAGAGCTACTATGTCTTCTTCGAGCATCTGAGATGCCACTTACAGCAAGCATCAACAGAATGTATTCCCAACTTTCTTCGATTATTCGTGATATTGTATCGGTAATCAAAGGGGACTCAAATGAACTCCTCAACGATGCAAATGACCGAGAAGCGGAAGTAGATGCATTACTGTATTTGGTACAAAGACAAGTAGCGATTTCATTAGACTCTCACTTTGTTGCTAGCAGCCTAAAATTATCACGTAATCAGGCAGTAGAGTATAGTAATCTCGCCAGAAGCCTTGAGAGAATGATGGACCACGCACTAATTATGGCAGAATTAACATCAAATTCTACCATTCAATCAATGGCTAATATAGAGTTAGTATTGCCACAAATAGAGAACTGGCAGAAAGCCATCAAGCAATTAATGATCAATATTAGAACCAAAGATTCTCATGAAATAGAGGCAGCAAGACACCAATTGAAGGATTCACAAAACGAGATTACGTCTTTAGAAGAACAGTTAATGGCCAATAGAAATAATGCAAACAGTGAATTGTATTTGTTCAGACTGCTAGAATCAATTAGAAGGATTTGCGCCTATGCCAGGGACTTTGGTGAAGTGCTATTGAACATCAAATTACACGATGAATCTTACACAAGTTCACAGTGATAAAACATAGCATCTTAATGGTCCTTGCTCACGCAATGTTATGGAAAGGATTCCAACAGCTCGCCCGTCATGGACAGATGAGATGCGTGATGCGGCGGTTTTAACCCTTGATTCCAAGCACTGGGTAAAGGGTCCAAAAGGTCGAGAATTTGGTGAAAAGTTCGCCAAGCATTGCGGGGCATTAGTTGCAACACCTTGTCAAAATGGTTCATCATCATTATGGGCGGCGTTACGTATCTTGGGAGTTGGAGAAGGGGATGAAGTCATTGTACCATCTTACACTTTTATCTCAAGCGCCACCGCAATTCCTCTTGCCGGTGCTACTGCGGTCTTTGTTGATGTTGAGGATGACTATTGGTGCTTGGACGTAAATGCAGTAGAGGCGGCGATTACTGATAAAACCAAGGCAGTAATTGGCGTTCATATTTATGGCCAGCCATACAATCCAAGATTGTTTGATATGTGTCGTGAAAAAGGGATTTTCCTAATTGAAGACGCTGCCCAAGCCCACGGAGCATCCCAAATAATGTTGGATGGAAAGGAGCTTATTGCAGGCTCGATGGGTGATCTCGGCTGTTTCTCCTTTTTCCCTTCCAAGAACATGGCAGTTGGCGGTGAAGGCGGCATGCTTACTACAACTGTAAGCGAACTAGCCGATGCGGTCTCTCTGGTAGTAAATCACGGTCGTTCACCAAGTTTGGAATCAATGCAACTCGGCAGCAATCTTCGAATGTCGGAAGTCTCTGCTGCGATTGGCACAGTACAACTCAAACACCTTGACAAATGGGTGGCAAGGCGTAGAGAAATCGCCCAACAATACAATGAAGCATTCGCTGATTTAACTCTGGTAGCAACGCCCAAAACTAGGCCAGGAGCCAAACACGCTTGGCATCAATATTGTCTTACAACAAAATACCCGGACCAGTTAGTAAAACACCTAGATAGTCATGGAATTGACGCGAGAAGATATTACTCAACTCCGTGTCACAAGCAAGCAGTATTTGCTAACCATCCACAGCATAACGAGACGTTACCAATCACTGATAAATTATCAAAATCACTGGTTGCTATACCAGTTATGCATGAGTTGAGCGACATTGAGGCTCAACGCGTAATTGAGGCAGTTGTTACTTTTTCAGCGAACTAGCATTAGCCAAAGTCTTGGCAAGTGCCGCGTTTGACCAATTACCCAAACCAGTTAATTCCATGCCAATCCAAGTAGGGATTTCCACTACTTGATCCTGGCTTTCTAATTCAACTTCAGCAAGAATTAATCCTGCCAACGACCCTTCAAATTCATCAATTTCCCATAGCAAACCATCACTGCTCAATTTGTTGTATCTAGTTTTGATAACGTGTGGTAATTGTTCTAAATTTTGCATACTTGGTAGTGAATTAATTTTCCACTCTAACTCTGTTGCAGAGGCGCGCAACCGTTTACCTTTCATGGTCAAGATAATGTCTTCATCGGCTATTCTTATGCGGGAGGTCCAGTTATTTTCACCAACTAAAATCCCATGTTCTTCTGGCGTTATTTTAACCAGTTCAAACCCAGAGTAAGCAATGCTTTGTTGATTAATTTCAAGAGCGGCACTATCTAGGTAATACTGTTTGATATTGATTTTACTATCACACTCTCGCCACGGCTTATCACCGCGACCATCAACAAGAAAACGGCGCTCAATTTCAGTGTTGATGGCCAATCTATTCCCCAAGTAGCGGTTTGGTGGCTAGGGTATCAACATTGCTACCTTGACAAAGAAAAACCAAACCAAGTCGGTACCGTTACTGAGACCAATTGATTGATAACATACTCTGCAGTGCTAAGACTATGCAAGCAAAGAAGCTCATGGCGGTATTGATGATTTCACTGTTCTTTACCGCTGGTTGTTTAGGCGCTTTAGAAGATGAAGTTGAGATACCTGATATCGACCTTCCTTTGGACTGGATGACTATTGCTCCTAGAGCGGTTTCGACTCCTGAGTTAATTGAATTTGATGATTGTGATGACTTAGAGGCCAGTCTGAAGGATGTAATTCTTGAAGATTATCGCATTCAATTACTGCAAGCGGCGGAAGAGCAATATTACTACTTCTGGGATGATATGATGCTAGATGGCGACATGATGGCCGAGGCATCAGATAGCGCCACAGGCGGCACCAACACACCTACGCCAAGGAGAGTTGAAGGAACTGACTTTTCAGGAACTAACAATCAAGAGGGCGGTGTTGATGAGGCAGATGTAGTAAAAACCGACGGATATTACATCTATTTCTTGAATGGTAAAAAGTTGGAAATAATGGGCGTACCAGAATTTGGCGAATTAGTTTATCAATCAAACACAACCATTGAAGGGAATCCGAACTCAATGTTACTTGATGGTGACCGACTAGTAGTCATCTCTTCAGTCAACTCATGGAACATACCGCAGACAAACCCACTCTATTCTGCTATGGAATGGGATGAAGAATACTCTTCTTGGAGAACCTACTCTCTAACTAAATTCAGTGTATTTGATATCAGCGACAGGTCTGAAATTGAACTTGAAAAGGAACTATTCATCGAAGGTTCATACATCACCGCTAGAGAAGTAGATGGCACAATTCGCACGGTTTCACATGCTTGGATGGAAACTATGGGATTGAGAAGTTGGCTAGACCTTCCTGCTGGCTACTGGGATCTTAGTTATGAAGACCCAATCCGCTTGGAGATAAGGGAAAAAGTCGCTTATCAAACTATGTTGGATAATGAAGAAATCATTGCAGACATGGATTTATCAAACCTTGTTCCAAGAATCTATGAAAGGCAAAATGATGATGTAATAACTCATTCAATCACTAGCGATGATTGTGCAAGTTTCGTTGCTCCACAAGACGGCTTTTCTAGGGGCGTCAACAGTATCTTTTCGTTTGACCTCACGAGTTCTGACTTCAGCTTTGAAGCGGACCATATTATCGGTAATTACCCATTAGTTTACTCTTCAGCAGATGCCTTGATACTGGCCGAGAAATCCTGGGATTCCTGGTGGTTTTGGAATTCTGATGACTCTGATGAAGCAACAAATATTCACATGTTCGACATTAGTGATTCTGGTACAACAGAATATATCGCATCTGGTAGAGTAGACGGCACGATACAAAACCAGTTCTCACTATCTGAGTATCAAGGAGTACTTCGAGTAGCCTCAACCGAGGGACAATGGGGCAGATGGTGGATGGATAACCCTGAGCCAATGACTTCCAATGTAGTCGCTCTTCAACCAATTACCGATGCTACTGGCCACACAACACTTGAGCAAATCGGCATAATTGAGGGCATTGCGCCCAATGAAACCATTTGGAGTGCTAGATTTGTTGAAGATAGAGCATACATCGTGACTTTTGAGAACATGGACCCGCTGTGGACCATAGATCTGTCCGACCCAACTAATCCAACAATCATGGGTGAGTTGAAAATACCTGGAGTATCAACCTACATTCATCCATTGTCAAACGACACTCTGCTAACCATTGGAATGGGTCCTGCGGACCTAGAAACGGGTGAAGGGTTGGATTGGAGCAATGTTAGGCTATCGTTATTTGACGTCTCAGATTTTACTAATCCGCTAGAGACTACTACCCTGACTATCTCGCCAGTAGAGGATGAAAATAATCCATGTTGGTCTTGGTCAAGTTCAGAAGCAACCTATGAGCATAAAGCGTTCCAATACTGGGCGCCAAAATCAATGGTGGCAATTCCGATGAATACCTACACCAGCGGCTATTATGATTATGAGGCGAGAACTTATGTTGATTGTAACAGAGAATGGGTTAGCAAATTGATGATTACTAACGTAACAGAAACAAGTCTGACTGCATATGGTGAAGTAGACCACTCTGAATTCTATGATTCTGAAGAACACTGGTGGAACTCGTACAACATTCGTCGTTCCATCTTTATGGGTGATTACATCTATGCGATTTCGGCAAATGGCATAACTGCCACAAATTTGACCACCATGGAGAATTCTGCAAGTATCCAGTTGGAGTATCAGAATCCATATGACAATTATTACTGGATTATGGAAGATACAACAGAAGAAACAACAGAGGAAGAATCGTCCAGCGGAGAATCTGATAGAGAAGATAAACCGATGGAAGACGAGGGCTCAGCGCCGGATAGAGACTGAATAGGTGAGATCGTTGAAATCAGCAATCCTTTTGTTGGGTTTCAATAGGATTGACTATTTTTCTCAAGTGCTAGCTAGTCTAGAGAAAAATCAAGCTGCCTATGAACATGATTTGCATGTTTATGTTGATGGTGGTCCAGATGCTAGACAAGCAGAAATCAAGGACTTAATTGCCAACTCAAAATTCCCCGATGCAACGATCGTTTGCCGAGCCAATAACTGGGGCATTGGCAGACATCTAATCGATGCTCGCAGAAGGTTATTCGACGAACAAGGATATGATAGAATACTACTTCTTGAAGATGATTTAGTGCTTGGAGAACATTATGTTGACACCGTATTTAGCATTGCAGATTGGGCTAGTAAATACGATGATATCGGGACAATCACGGCATACCATATCAACGAGCATCCAATAGAACAGCAAAAGAGTCAAGCAAATCACTTGATTGCTACTAATAGGCATTTCTGGGGCTACGTGATAACTCGTAAGGTGTGGGATGAAATCAAACACATTATCTACAGTTTTGAACAAAAATATCTCGTAAAATCGAGTTATACCAACCGAGCACATCGAAGAATACGGTGGTTTTTCATGGCGAAATGGATTAACAAACAACGCCAAATGAAAGACAACCGTTTGGTACCAGATAGTTGTGTAACGCCACCATTCCCAAAAATACCATTCAGAATCGCCACTAGCCAAGACGCAATTACTGCCCTTGCTTTGTGGCATCACGGCTATCATCGAATAACTACCCGTGTATCTAGGGCAGAATATGTTGGTATCGAGGGCTATTCATTTTCTCCTGAAGTATACCAGAGCCAAGGATTCGATAAACAGAACCTCGGTGATTATGCACACCTTCAAACACCTGCAGATTTTACCTTTATTGATGTCGACGCTCAGGGCAACCCTCTCAAACCGACACCCTACAGATGATACCAACATGGGGGCGAAGGTAGGCATAATTGGCTGTGGCCGTTGGGGCAGCGTTCACCTCAAAACGCTCGCTCAACTAAAGCAAGAGGGTTTTGTTGCAGAGATTCATGGATGCGACATTAATCCTGAAAAAGGGCTTGAATTTGCTGACTTGCTCACCACCTTTTCCACCGATTGGCAAGAGTTGGTAAGTCGAGAAAAGCTAGATGTAATTGCTATCGTGACTCCCGCCGACACTCATCATAAATTGGCCATTTCTCTGCTCGATTACTGTACAAACCTGTTTATTGAAAAGCCAATTTCGTTACAAGAAACCCAAACTGCTGAAATACTTGCCAAAACCCAAGAACTTGGCGGTACATTACTAGTCGGCCACATTTTACGCTTCCACGCTGGATTACTGAAGGCAAACGAACTAATCGATTCTGGCACTATTGGGCAATTACAAAGCGTAGATTTTTCGCGGATCAGCACAAGAAAACCTCCACGTAATTCTAACTTGTTTGAAGCATTAGCAATTCACGGCATTGATACAGCATGTTTTTG
>CAXGZX010000085.1:0-6527 GCA_964014545.1 uncultured Candidatus Poseidoniales archaeon
AAGATATTAACACTGCAATGACGATTTCGGCTAATTCCCTACAACGTTGCTTGAAATTTGCCTTGCCTCATCTAAACCCAAATTCTTCAACAATCACTCTAACTTATGCCGCATCCAACAGATATGTCCCCTCCTATGGGATAATGTCTATGGCAAAAGCCGCATTAGAATGCTGGACACGAGAACTGGCTTGTCACTTAGGCCCAGAAGGTCACAGGGTGAATGCAATATCATCAGGTCCAATCAGGACCATAGCCGCTTCGGGGATTCCCGGATTTGATAACATCTTAGATCACGTCGAGAAAAACTCCCCCTTGCGAAGAAATGTCAATCAAGAAGATGTAGCAGGAGCAACATTATGGCTGGCTAGCCCACTATCAAGCGGGGTTACTGGGCAATGCATCTATGTTGACGCGGGATATTCTATTACGATGGTTCCAGAAACTATCATGAACAATTGAGGTGATTATGTGACGATTACAACTGCTGACGGCAAGGTTGCAGAGGGCTTAGAACAAGCACCATTTGAGCCGATTGCAGTTGTTGGCATCGGCGCTATGATGCCAGATGCAGATGATATTGAGCAATTTTGGCAAAATATTGTTGATGCAAAAGTTAGCATCAAAGATGTCGAACAAAACCGTTGGCCTGGCAAAATAGAAAATTTTTGGAAATCCGGCGGTCCAGGCAATATCGATGAAGGATTTACTTATGCTAAAATCGGTGCTTTCGTTGAGGGTTTCGAATTTAATTGGCGCCGCTGGCGGCAGCCTCCAGGCACACTCGGGCAAATTGATCCATGCCAACTATGGGCAGTTGAAGTATCGGCTGCTGCCCTTGATTCCTCTGGTTACAACGGTGATGCAAAACAATTTGACCGGTCAAAGTGCGGTGTGGTTTTTGCCAATGCTTTAGGGGGGGAGAATCGTAACCTCTCAAACATTCGAGTATGGTCTAATCATACCAAAAACGTCGCCATCAAACACGGGCTGCCACAAGACCAAGCTGAAGTATTTCGTGAAGAGATAGTCGAACATTCACCAAGAATTGACGAGGACACAATGCCTGGTGAACTGGCCAATGTAGTATCTGGTAGGGTTGCTAATTTACTCGATTTGCAAGGACCAAACTACACCACTGATGCTGCATGCGCATCCTCTATGGCGGCAATTCTTGACGCCTGCCGACTATTGCAAAGTAGGCAGGTGGATTTGATGCTGGCGGGTGCTGCAGACCGCACTATGGATCCTGCAACCTACGCTAAATTCAGCGCTATTGGCGCATTGTCACCAAGCCACTCAACACCGTTTGATGCTAGAGCCAATGGTTTTGTAATGGGTGAAGGAGCAGGCGTTTTAATTCTCAAAAGATTATCAGACGCAATTGACGACGAAGACGAGATCCACGCCGTAATTCGCGGCGTTGGTAGCTCTTCAGACGGAAGGGGCAAGGGTATTACTGCACCAAGCCAAAGGGGGCAAATCCAAGCGATTTCTAGGGCTTACAATCAAGCAGGATACGATGCTTCATCAGTTGAATTAGTCGAGGCACATGGTACCTCAACAAAAGTTGGCGATGCAACTGAATTGTCTTCCCTGTCGACTTTGTGGACTGGTTTGGCTGGTGGTGATCATGTTGCAGTGGGTTCAATTAAATCACAAATTGGCCATCTTAAAGCGGCAGCCGGAATAGCAGGCGTCATCAAAGCAGTAATGGCGCTACATCACACAACTATACCCCCATCTGCTGGATTTGAAACACCAAATCCAACAGTACAATGGAATGAAATTCCATTTTTCGTACCAACCCAAGCCAGAGAATGGCCTCGACCATTAGAAAACCCGCGCCGGGCAGGTATCTCTGCTTTCGGTTTTGGTGGGACAAATTTCCACATAGCCTTAGAAGGCTATGAGCCAGAATACCATACACCAATTGCTAATACTTGGCAACAGAAATGGGACGGCAATGCTGCCAAGCCGCCCGTTCCTTCCATTCTAGATGTCAATGCAAACCCAACGATGACTCATGAAGAACTAAAATCGATTGAAGGAGGTATCTTATTGCTGTCTGGAGAGGCTGTTGAACAACTGATGTCAAAACTTGCCAATCTATCATTTGATGGACCATCCTTCGATGAAGATGCCAATGGCCGCAGATTGTCTGTTGAATTGATGCGAGTTTCAGATTTCAACAAATCAGACACCTATCGTATGGCCATAATCGCTACTAGTTGGGCAGATTATGACAAACGGGTCGGTCTTGCATTAAAAGCCATGGAAGACAGTAACAAATGGGGCTTTTTACAGTCTCAAGGCGTTATGATTACCAATGAGCCAATCCTTCCATCAAAAGCCAAGATTGCCCACATGTATCCTGGTCAAGGTAGCCAATATGTCGGCATGACATACGATCTCAACAAACGTTACACTTCAGTACAAAAAGTATGGGATAAATCCGATGAAACCATGGTCGAGGTGCTGGACGGTGAGACTTTGTCTAGCTTCGTCTTGCGGACCAATCTTTCAAAACAGGAATTGATTGAATCAGAACACAAACTCAAGCAAACAGAATACACTCAACCTGCTATGTTAACCGCAGATTTGGCCATTGAACGATTGCTCAATGCGCACGGACAAACGCCAGATATGGTGGCTGGGCACTCACTTGGCGAGTATGCTGCATTGATGTCTTCGGGGATATTGAATATGGACGGTGCATTGCGGGCCTCAGCAGCTAGGGGTACAGAAATGGGTTCTGTACAAATAGATGACAAAGGATTGATGGCCAGTGTGACCGCACCATACGAAGAGGTTGAAAAAGTCCTTAATTCCGCAGACGGATATGTTATTGCAGCCAACAAAAACTCTCCTAAAATGACAGTAATTGCTGGAGAAAGCGAAGCAGTAAAGTCTGTAATGAAATCATTTGAAACCAAAGGCTTCTCAACTACCCAATTAGCAACTTCACACGCATTCCATTCCCGTATCGTCGCACCCGCCAATGAACCACTGCGAAGATTCCTTGAAACCTTGGAGATAAATTGGCCCCAAATTCCAATTACGGCAAATTTTGATGGCGAATTTTACGAAATGTCTGGGGTAGATTCCAAAACAGCAGTTCTCGATAAATTAGCCCCTCAAATGGCGTCTTCAGTAGAGTGGACTTCACAAATCGAAAAGATGTATGATTCGGGTGCGAGAGTTTTCATTGAAGTAGGGCCGAAACGTGCTTTGACAATGTTTGCCACTCAAATCTTAGAAGGCAAGCCACATTTGCCAATCATGACTAATCACCCTAAGCAAGGAGGCATTGCTTCTTTCCTTGGCGCAATGGCCGGATTATATCTTGCTGGCAGAACTCTTCAATGGCCGTCTGGTACATCAGAGGAATTATCTGAAGCCTTTAGAGCAGGGCCAATAGAAGCACACAGTCAAGTAAAGCATGCTTCAAAGCAATCATCCAATAATGACCTTAATTCAAGGGCCAAACCGCTCCCAACTCAATCTGCTGCTAAGTCTTCTGCTGGGATAAGTGCTACAACGGTGGAAGTCTCCATTGAAGATGCCAAGAATGCCTACCTCGGAGATTGTTTATCACCAATAACGGGATATCCAGCAAAGTTCTGTAATGGCATGGTAAACTTAAGGGAAGTACTTGGATTATCCAATTCGCAAATAACTCAATTAATTGCTAAAATTAGTAATGAATGTGATACAGATAGTGAGTTTGATATCTCCAAGGCAGAAGTAGTGCAAGATTTCTCAAGGTGGATTAGAGCCCCACCCAAATCTTACCTCTCCAAAGCAATAGCCACTGCGCCAATATCTCAAATGACGGTTAGTAATTTCGCAAATAATAATGATTCTAGGGAATCTGATCCAATCGTCATCAGTGGCATTTCATTAGGTTTGCCAGGTGGTGAAAAGGTGTTTTCTGAAGATACGTTTGAACGCTTGGTAAGGGGTGAGACCTGCATCACTGAGGTTAGTGACGAGTACAAACAACGGCTATTGGATAAAAACATAGTTCGCCTAATCAAAGGTAGAGACGGTTCAGTAAACATGGAAAAAGCCACCCAATTCAGCGATATACCACAACTTGCGGGAATTAAGGGAGCATTTGATTTGGCGGCTGAATTTGGTATCGATCCAAAAGCAGTAATGGCTTGGGACATTACCACTCAACTTTCTGTTGCTGCAGGTCTGTTAGCACTTCGAGACGCTGGAATCCCACTTACGCCAGTTGAACAAACTGGGAAGGGCGGTCTACGTTTGATTACCAATTGGCAAATCCCTCAAATTCAAAGAGATCGAACGGGAATCATATTTGCCTCTTGCTTCCCAGGATTGCAAATGGCAATGAAACACGCCAAGAATAATGGAGATGATGGCGAGGGTCGTTTTGACCGAAGGTATCTGTTCCAAATTCTTAATATGGGCCATTCACAATTTGCTCAATATACTGGAATTAGAGGTCCAAACACCACGCTGAATTTAGCCTGCGCTTCAGCAACTGCAGCGTTTAGTACAGCAGAGGATTGGCTGGAGAATGATAGAGCAGATAGAGTAGTAATTATCTCTGCAGATGATGTCACTGGTGAAGACCTCTGGGAATGGATGGGTAGTGGATTTGCTGCCTCAGGCGCCGCTTCAACAGGTGATAAGGTAGAGGAGTCTGCCTTACCATTTGACAGAAGAAGGAATGGTATGGTGCTTGGAATGGGCGCAGCAGCATTTGTTGTTGAACGTAATTCTATGGCTCAAGAGCGTGGGGTTCAGCCAATTGCAGAATTATTGGGAACTAAAATCTCTAATTCAGCATATCATGGAACAAGACTTGATGTTGAACATGTCGCACAAACTGTCAACCAATTCATCGGCACTATGGAGGCTAAATGGAATCTAGATAGACACCAAATAGCACCAGAAACGGTCTTTTTCTCACACGAAACCTATACTCCAGCCCGTGGAGGGTCTGCGCAATCAGAAGTCAAAGCACTCAGAGATACCTTTGGGCCAAGTGCCAATAAATTGATTATTGCCAATACCAAAGGGTTCACTGGACACCCAATGGGGGTTGGGATAGAAGATGCCAGCATGTACTATGGTTTGTTAACCGGGCGTATTCCACCAATTGCCAATTACCGTGAAAAAGATCCAGAGCTGGGTGAACTAAATCTGTCAAAAGGTGGAGAATATCCCGAATTAAAGTATGGACTACGATTTGGTGCAGGATTCGGTTCGCAAATCGCCTTATCTTTAGCAAGGAAATGGGATGTGACTGGTGAACGAATTGATGGATCAAAATTCATGGCTTGGATTAGACAACTTGCTCAATCTGATGATGTAGTTTTACGTGTTCTTGATGGTAAATTGGTCTCCTACGTTGACGGTTCAGATAATCTTCACGGCGGTATTCAAGGTAAGGCTTGGAATGTTACCAACGAGTTTGAAGGCTTGCCAATTAACCAGCCAGTAGTTGCTGAACAAGTTCCTAAGAAGACTATCACTGAAGTGCAACAAGTAACAGAGAAGGTTGTTGTTGCACCAACAGTTCAGCAAAACTTAGGTGGCGAAGATGTTGTTGACGCAGTTATCGATGTAGTTGTAAAACATACTGGCTATCCTGCAGACTTTGTTGAACTAGACCAAGACCTTGAAGGCGAATTAGGAATTGATACAGTAAAGCAGGCAGAAATTATGGCCGAGATTCGTAGTCGTTTTGGCTTACCAGTTGACGAAGATTTCGTGCTTGCTGATTATCCAACACTAAACCACATGATCGGCTATATCGATAAGATGTCAGGAGGCACTTCCACCGCTGCACAAGCAGTTGTAACACCAGTGGTGGCAGCAGTTGAAATGGTACAAGACATAGTTAGCGATGTTGTTGAAGAAGTTGCTCAAGCAAAGCCTCAGGCTATGCTGGTAAATGATGAAGATTTAGTTCAAACAGTAATCGAAGTTGTTGTTGAACATACCGGATACCCCGCAGATTTTATCGAATTAGATCAAGATTTGGAAGGAGAACTTGGAATTGATACAGTCAAGCAGGCAGAAATAATGGCAGATATTAGAAGTAAATTTTCCTTACCAGTCGATGAGGACTTCGTATTATCAGATTATCCAACATTGAATCATATGATTGCCTATATTCACAAAATGACTGGTAATACGGCCAAGCCTGCGACACCTTCGGTTCCTGAAGAAAAGGCAGATGAAACCTTAGTTCCGCTAGATGTGGAGCAAACAGAGGTAGTTTCGACGCCTCCAAGTGAAATGTCTGGAAATGCGGATATCCAATCAAAATTGATTGACGTTGTGGTGAAACATACTGGTTATCCAGCCGACTTCATTGAAATGGACCAGGACCTAGAAGGTGAGCTTGGAATTGATACAGTAAAACAAGCAGAAATAATGGCCGAGGTCAGAGATATATTCCAACTACCAGTCGATGAAGACTTTATTTTAGGCGATCATCCAACTCTCAATCACTTTACGGCTTATATCATAAAAATGCAAGGTGGC
>CAXGZX010000086.1:0-6524 GCA_964014545.1 uncultured Candidatus Poseidoniales archaeon
GGTGTTCCAAAAGGCATATCAATCAACTTTCATGAATCAAATGAGTAGTAATCCCCAGAAGATTGTTGCTCTCTGTCTTTCCTACTATCTGGCTTATTTATTCTTGGGCGCTTGGAGTCATGGTCTCTCCTGAAAGTAATATTTACGTTCTCTAAGAATTGGTTCATGCCTTCACGGAGTGGAAATGGGCCTTTGGCAATTCCATGAGTGCCCCCAAGCCCATCAAAGACTAACAATGAATCACTTAGAATGTCAATAAAATACACATCGTGATCGATAACAAAGGCTGACTTTTCATTGGCTTCCATGGTTCTTCTTATCGCCTTTGCTGCTTCCATTCGAGCATTGGCATCAAGGTGGGCTGATGGCTCATCGAGCAAATATAGGTCTGCATCTCGACCCAAACAAATGGCAATAGAGACTGCTTGCCTTTCTCCACCCGACAATTTCTTCACCCTTTTTGGGAGTAATTTGTCAACTCCTAAGGCTTTGATTACATTTACATTGAATTCACCACTTCTCCACCTGGCACCAATTTCACTATCAAGCCATAGCTGAACACTACAATCGATGTCGACATCTATATGTTGAGGCTTATAGGATATTTTCGGATTTTGGTCGACCCATCCATCCTCATATTCGATTAAACCAGCTAGAATTTTCATCATTGTTGACTTACCTGTTCCGTTTGGACCAACTACCCCGACAACTTCACCTCTGTGTACTGAACCTTCTTGAGTTTCTAAGGTAAATTCGCCTAGAGTTTTTTTGATGTTAGACCATGATACAATTTTACTACCAACACCACTTTTTCTATCACGATGAGTGAGGAATTTAATCGGTTTGCTTCTTATTCTTACATTTTGCTCGGTTAAGAATCCGTCGAGATAAGCGTTGATCGCTTGTCTTGTTGTTCTAGCAGGAGTAAATACTCCAAATGCACCTTTTTTACCATATACGATATGAACTAAATCTGCTAATACATCCAAGACTGCTAGGTCGTGTTCGATAACTATGACACGTTTAGTTTCAGATAACTTTTGGATTATTTTTACTATCTTCATCCTTTGATAGATGTCTAGGTAGGAGGATGGTTCATCAAAGAAATAAACATCTGCTTCCCTCATTAACGTAGCACATATCGCCATACGTTGTAATTCTCCGCCTGAAAGTTGTTGGATCTCTCTGTCAAGTAATTGGTTTAATCCAAGTTCCTTTGTTACTTCGTCAAAGATTTTCCTCTCATCTACTTTAGACAATAAACTTCGGACCGTTCCATCTATTCTTTTAGGCAATTTATCGACATTTTGAGGCTTGACTGCAATTTTTACTTGCTCATTTTTTACTGACAGTAAAAAGTCCCTCAATTCCCCCCTTGGTAATGTTTCAATAATATCATCCCAATCTGGTGAGTCGTTTTCCCAGTCGCCTAAATTTGGTACAAGACGGCCTGAAAGAGCATTAATTGCGGTTGATTTACCCATACCATTTGGACCTAAAATGCCAACGACACTATCTTTTGAAGGAGTTGGTAATTTAAATAATCGGAAGCCATTTAATGAGAATCTATGAATCATATCAGTTTCTAATTCTGCTGGTAAGTTAATAATTACAACTGCATCATCGGGACAGTGTTTCGCTCGAATAATACATGGTGGACAAGCAGATTCTAGAATTTTGACCTTGTCTCCATTCACTTGTATACACTCTGCACCGCAAGTTCCAGACCACTTCTTCAAGTAGTCGTAAGCATTACTATTTGGTTTGCAACGATCCTCGATTAACACTGCAATCCTGATAAGTAATCCCTCCTGTAAAGTTCCCCAAAATAAAGTACCTTTCAAACACTTTGTCTATATTGGCCGCCAAAGACCAATAAATCACATACTGTGGTCAAATCAAACCTTTCAAATGCTCGTGTCCCTTAACTAATTTAATTGTACAAGGGGTTGGGAACTTCATATATGCCTTTCTCAAAGCATCTCTTGCGGTTAGGTAATATTCTGGGTTAACTTGAATCGATATTATTCTTTGACCGCGTTTTACTCTTGCGGCTGTCCCGACATTCTTTCCAAAAGCACAGCGCATACCTTGTGATACACGGTCTGCACCTGCACCGGTTGCTTGCTTGTTTTCTCGCAATACGTGATGAGGGAATGTGTGGATTCTTAGCGCATAGCCTTGTGGACCAGCCCCGTTTCTGATGGTAGAGTTAGAAATAACACGAGCTGCTTCTAGAGCTGTGTGTCTAATTTGACAGCTATTATCAGCGATTAGTTCCAGTACTACAGGGAACTTGCCTGTCTCCGCAGCAACACGGTTTCCAACGTGAAATTGGTGGATTCTGTTGTTTGGAACACCGCCAATATACTTCCTTCTGGTATATGCAGGACCCTTTAATCTGCGGTACATTGATGCTGGTTTACGTGCCATAGTATGCCTCCAAGCATTCCTGCGAATGATGTTCCCTTTATCATCCCTCCGCAAGCCGGCTAATCCTAAAAATTAGGAATTTAGGATTTAGAATCTATAATAGTGAAAGGCTTGATGTGCTATATCATCCACGAAGTAACATGGCGAAGGTCTGGAAGCAGATACTGAAACAGGAGTCTGAACATCAGTGGCTTGCCATCGGAGCATTCTTTGTCTTCATAATTCTTGGTGCTGTGATGATTAAGGGCACTAGTTTTATCCCTGGGATAGATCTTATCGATAATGAAATTGGTGATGAGTTCAGAATCATGGAATCAACATATATTGACGAAAATCAAAATTACTTGCTGACCTATAATCAAGGTGAATATGAGTTAATTTGGTCCAATGATGGAGATTCAACAACAATAATTGGACCAGATTCAAACCATGATGCAAGTTCGGTTGGTTTTATCACCAAATTATCGAACGAAAGCATCATTATTCCTCAAGAAGGTTCATTGATGCTGCTAATACAAGACGGAAATATCTTCCCCTACGAGACAAATTACGGAGATGACCTTTTCTCCGTCACACATATTGTGCAAAATCAGCAAGAAAGCAATGATAATCTTCTGATGCTAACAACTGAAGCAGATGGAAAATATGGCTTTCGCGGACTCAATTCTAGTGGGATAACAAGTTCACCTACCCCAGATAATCAAAATGTCGAATGGCAAAAAGTAGCGAGTGTAGGCGACCAACTATGGATTGCTACAGGAATTTATGTCCCCTCTCCAAGTATTGGTGAAGATAGTCCAGCAACACCTTCAATCCGTCCAGTTTATGCTT
This sequence comes from uncultured Candidatus Poseidoniales archaeon, assembly GCA_964014545.1. Taxonomy (GTDB): domain Archaea; phylum Thermoplasmatota; class Poseidoniia; order Poseidoniales; family Poseidoniaceae; genus MGIIa-L1. The sequence continues at coordinate 3,265 of CAXGZX010000086.1, forward strand.
CAATTGTTTGGAGTGGCGGATATACTGCGCCAATGATTAGCTACCTAGCGCCCATAGACACTAAAGAAGTTGGAGAGTACCATTCGATAATTAACTACAACCATGATGAAGTCATAATTGCAGGCACTCACAAGACAATCCGGTTTAATCATGTAACTAACTCGGCAGAAAAAATAGACTTTGCTAGTGTTGCTGGAATTAGTGATGAATGTGATAGTGCGTGGTTGTTTAATGGTATGGATTCTCGTTCTGTACTTAGAATATCAGAAGACAATCATGAGATAATGAAGTTACCACATAAACTACCCATAGCAGTAGAATCAAGTGGATTTGATGGTGATACGATATACCTCCATGGAACTGATAATTCAGGAACCTCTAAAGTTTTAACATTTGACACCACAGCAGTTGGCTCTATAGAATCTGGAAGAGGGTTTTTGAATCTATCATTTATCATCGTGTCATTGATAATTTTTTCAGTTATGGCTGTCAATGTATACGATAGATTTCGTCAATAAAGCATAAACAAACTGCTATTTCAAAAAGAATAGTTTGACAACCTTCATTTGCTGTGGTCAATGACGACTAAATCCTGCGGTGTGAGGTGAGTCTATTGTCGAAGAGAACTATGATGGACCAATTCATGGAAATAAAAGCAAATCATCCAGATACTATCCTGTTTTTTAGGATGGGAGACTTTTATGAATTATTTCATAAAGATGCAGAGGTAGCCTCTCCAGTCCTTGGTTTAACTCTTACATCTAGGGATAAGAAATCGGCAAACCCAATACCAATGGCTGGTTTTCCATGGCATGCACTTGAGGATAATCTTAGAATTATGCTAAAATCTGGCTTCAAGGTAACAGTAGCCGAACAAGAACGCGAATTAAGAGAAGGTGCTAAATTACTCGAAAGGGTAGTTACTAGAGTATATACTCCAGGTAGCCTATATGAAGAATCATTATTGTCAACCAATGAAAGAAGCGTCTTAGCTGCCATTGTTACGGAAAAGTCTTCTCTTAGCATGGCTATAATCGATTCATCCACGGGTGAATCATGGGCTTCCACTTGGACAGGTCAAGAGAAATTTTCCAATTTAGAGGATGAATTACTTAGGTGGACTCCTGCAGAGATTATTGTATCGCCAAAAGATGCTTCTAATAATGAACTTATCAGCATCTTTTCTAATCTTGATGAGTGTGTGATATCACAACATTCAGTGAGTAAGAAGCGCAGAATATCTCGCTTAGAATCAATATTACAAGTCTCAGATTTAGGACACCTCGATCTAGATAATTCACCCTTATCAATAGAAGCAGCAGGGTTTGCTGCAGACTATCTTGCCGTTGTTCACTTGAAAAACGAAATACCAATAAGAGATATTCAGATAATGGACGAAACGGGACATTTAGTAGTCGATCAAACTACTTTGAGGAACTTAGAGATTACCTCGACTTTAGCCGGGGAGTATGATGGAAGTCTGATATCAAGCATGAATTACTGTCGAACGGCTATGGGTCGGAGATTACTAAAAACATGGTTACTCAGACCACTGTATCAAATAGAGGCAATTGAATTACGCCATAATGCGGTTAAATCATTGAAATCTTCATCAAAGAGATTAGACCAGATTAGAGCGGCACTAAATGGGCTTAGAGACTTAGAAAGGTTAGCCACTCAATTAGCGTATAATAAGAGCAATCCAAGAGATTTGCAAGCAACCGCTCTTGCATTAGAAAGAATGCCGGCAATTGTTGGATTGTGCAGCCAAGTAGAAGATCAATTGCTTCATCACCTAAGTGACGACTTAGCTTCATTAAATGAGATGGCAGAAGACATCATGAGAACAATTGTTGATGAGCCACCATTAGGAGTAAGAGATGGTGCGATAATAAGAACCGGAGTAGATAAGCATCTTGACGAGTTAAAATTAAAATCTGCTGAGGGTCATACTTGGTTTCGTGAATTAGAAGCCAAATTGAAGAATGATTTAGAAATACCATCACTAAAGATTCGTAATAACCGTCAAATTGGATGGTTCATAGAAGTGACTAACTCAAATTTATCAAAGGTACCAGAGATATGGATTAGGAAACAACAAATGACCAATGGGTCAAGATATACCACTCAAGAGATAATCGAAAGAGATGATTTATTATTGACTGCTGATTCAAAAATTAAGAACTTGGAGCATCAATTATTTCAATCGCTCAGGGAACGTTGTAGGAATAATGCAAATATCCTAGCAAAGATTGCTGGAAAGGTTGCCGCGATAGATGTTCTGCAATGTTTTGCTACTGTTGCTAGAAAGCGGAATTGGATTAAACCCGAAATTGTTGAATCTGATAATTTTACGGTAAAACAATCTAGGCACCCTGTTTTAGAACAAAATTCCGGCTTTGTTCCTAATGATATAAAAATGGATAATAAGAAAAAATTCTTATTGATTACTGGACCAAATATGGGTGGTAAATCTACCTATTTGCGGTCAGCAGCATTACTTGCAATACTTGGACAATCTGGGAGTTTTGTCCCAGCCCAAGGTGCTAGAATAGGCTTAGTTGACCGAATATTTACCAGAGTCGGGGCAAGCGATGATCTTAGAAGAGGCAGATCAACATTTATGATGGAAATGATAGAGGTGGCTCATATTTTGAGAAAGGCCACCAATAAATCTCTTGTTTTACTCGATGAAATAGGTCGAGGGACTTCCACTTTTGATGGGTTATCAATCGCCTGGGCAGTAACTGAGGACATTTGTCGAAGAATTAAATGTCGAACTCTATTTGCCACTCATTATCATCAATTGATAGGTTTGGAAAACGATGTTGAGATATTGAAGAATATTCACGTGCAAGTTTCTTATGTTGACGGAAAATTGAAATTCCTTCACACAGTTGCTGATGGCTCTTGCGACGATTCATATGGAATTCAAGTAGCAGCCCTTGCTGGTCTGCCAAGAGGAGTTGTGGAAAGAGCAACTGACCTATTGCAATTTTTGGAAAAACAAGCTTATGGGGCAAAGGCCGGAGATTCATCATCACCTGGAGTTAGAGATATCGGACAGAGTAGTTTGATGAGTTATTTTGCTGCAGCATCAATGGTTAAGGAAGAAAATGACCAATTAACTAACAATCATCTAGAATCAAAGTTAGTAGAATTTTTAGAGCATTTAGAAATTGATGAAATGTCACCTAAAGAAGCAATGAATGCCTTGTATGAAGCCAAGAATATTTTAGGAGGAATGTAGTAATGGTCAA
>CAXGZX010000087.1:0-6517 GCA_964014545.1 uncultured Candidatus Poseidoniales archaeon
GCAACATCGTCACCCTTGGCAACAACTGGTTCAAAAGTCCATTTCTTTTCCAAATCAAAAGCATCCGCATCAACACCTCTGGTGATGAATACGCCCATAACTTCCTCAAGTGTCGCCAAAGGCCTTTGAATCCCATCATAAATTTGGGTCAAAAGACCAGGTCCCAGAGATACTGAGAGTGTTTCCTCAGTATTCAAAACTGGCTCCCCTGGGCGTATTCCAGACGTATCTTCGTAAACTTGGATTACAGCCTTATCGCCGTGAAGTTCGATAACTTCACCCATCAGACCTTCATCTCCAACTCTGACCACGTCGTACATAGCTGCATTCATTCCAGTAGCGGTCACTACAGGACCGGATATTCGATATATTACTCCTTCATTACTCATATTTTTTCCTCCTTGTTGGAATTTATTTCCATAAATCGACTCCTATTGCTTTACGAATTGTATCTCGTAAAGTAGTATCCTCTTCCGTTCCAATTCCTAGAACAGTAGGGGTTACTGATGTAGAGAGTTGATTTCTCAATCTCTCAGGTAGGGTTGGTATTATCGCGGAGTCGACCACGATAATCCCTACGTCTTTTGAATTCAACAGAGATTTTAGTTGAGATATCATCTCATCCTCTGTCTCTGGGTTGAAAGTGTTTGAAATTCCGGCAAGTTGGAATCCCAAAGTGAATTCTTGTGAGCCTACTACTGAAAATTCCATAATTACACCTCACAGTATGTGCGCCTCGAGCACTTCCGGTGGCAAACCGGCAAATCTTCCTCTTACAATAATTCTCAAATCAGCTACTTCTTGTACCTTCATGGCAACATAGTAGACAATTGGTAGCGGGGAAATGGGGTGGAGATAACTCATCTTTTTCATGAACTTATATTCCCTTTCCTTAAACCAAGTGACTATTGAATCTAGGCTTCTAGAGCTAGAAACTTCTTCAAGCAGTGTTTCAAAGTGTGTCATGTCGAATCTCGAAGAGGCTCTTAAGACATCCATTAATGCTGAGCGGCCTCCGGCTGCAATCGTTGAAAAAGACCTAGTTGGCAATATTTTTCCGCCAGGAATAAGCATGCTTGCGGTTTCTTCCGAAGTTATACCGATTGAATTCGCCTCGAGTATATTCAGCATATTGCGGTGATCTATTTCCATTGCGAGATAGTCTCGCAAATATTTGGTTGCCGGATTATTTGCCTTCAATGACTTGATTGCTGATTTGTAATAATGTCGGTCTAAAGCATCTTCATAATCAGATAACCTAGAATCTTCTGCTAGTGAGTTGAGATCAGAGCCGAATGGTTTCCTGCGCATTTGCAATACTGCAGAACGCAAGTCGTCAGAGTTTTCAATTATTTTTAGCCATGGAGTGTTAATTTCATTCAAGTCTGGTAAGATTGAATTAGATACCTTATCCAAGGAGACCTCATTAACCACTGACCTTAGAACAACCTTGGCGTTTTGGTATTCGAATCTTGATGTGTAAATTTCTACTACATCACGAATCTTACCATTACACATGGACAGAATATTGTCTAATTCAGATTCCAAGTTGTGCGTAAGAGCGGCTTCAACTAAATCTGCACCAGTTAATTTACCTGCATACAGATTCACTTCATCAGAGTAACCCATGTTACTTACTGATGAAGTAAGTTGATCTGTGGATTGATTGATTAACTGACGCATACGCGCCAAATCTGCAAGTTTCTTCCTTCGAGATTTCGCTCTCGAAGCGACATATGCAGTGTTAGCAACCAAATTTTCCACCTCATCCAAACAATATTTTGTTAACTTCAGACAAAGAGTCTGCCCAAGCTGTATCTAGCATTGTGTCAAATCTCATGTCATAGGATACTGAACCATCCGCAGCTTCAAGAATAAAACCACCAAGTCCGTCGACGGACTCACCAACTTTCCTTTTACCTTTCAAGTCACTTAGCGCTTTTTTATCTACTTCAACAGGCCTTATTACAAAGTCTGCTGATGCTAATTTATTAGCTTTAGACATCAAGGATTTCAGCATACTTGCTCGTCCCTTGAAACCGGGGTCGGCTAGTTGTTTCTTAATTGCTGCATGTGTACTATCCATGGCTTCTCTTTTGGCGATTAATATGGCCTTTTGATTAGCTTGTCTGGCGCTAGCAACAACTTCTCTAGAAATCTGAGATGCTTCACGTTCGGCACGCGAGTTAGCTTCGTCAGTAATTCCAGAGGCTTTGGTTTCTGCATCATTGATAATCTGCTTTGCTTCAGTCTTGGCTTCCTTCAGTATCGCATCAACATCTGCTTTAGCAGATGCAGCAATATCTTTGGCCAATGTTTCGAGCGTCATACTTATTCCTCCATTTTCTCCAACAGTAATCTAGACTGTCAAAGTTAAATGTTCACTGAAGGAACAATGGCAATGCGCCCAAGATAACGATAGATTCTGGCAAAGCGGTGAAGATTAGTGCGACACCAAATTTGCTTCCGTCTTCCGCTAGCATGCCTACAGCGGCACTACCGATTGCTGCTTGTGAGTAACCGGCACCAATGGCCGCAAGACCAAGTGCTAGACCGACACCTATCATGCCGATATCTCCGTTTATGTCATTATCGTCTGCTGCTGCTGCATCTTGTGCTGCAACACCTTGGGCAACCAGGGTTACTACCAACAATACGATCAGTGTTCTTAGGCTCATTTTCAGGGTATTCTTATTCATTTATTGCTACCTCCATTTTGTCCGATGGACTATGATTCACTCTCCACGTGAAGAGTTCGACCGCCAAGTGGGGAGAATGCCTTCCCACTTCCGTCGTAAAATTTGCCCATCCATTCTACAAAGTGTAGACGGACGGCGTGAATAGTAGGGGATAATATACCTAGAGCAATGGCAAAAAGTTGGATTAGTACAAACATCACTAATCCCAATACTACGGTCAGTATATCGCCTGATTCAATTGCAGGACCGATTTTCTCCCACCCCATAGTTATCGATACTTCAGCAATTTTAACACCAGCCACACCAACACCCATTATTCTGAGATAAGAAAGCGTATTGGCAAGCAGGCCGAAAGTTTCTATTGGGCCCATGATGATTCCACCAACCCAGCCGAATTTCTCAAAAATAGCCAGTCCGATGATTAGACTAATTAGTCCAATAATTAGTAGGAATGACCAAATTTGGATTTCAAATAGGTCATTGTAACCCATAACCATATTCCTAGCCTGCATTGTACCACCGGTTAGGATAAGAATCCACGAACCTTTCTCGAAGTAAGCAGCTGCTGCACCGTGTGCTTTGAACACAGTTACCAAGCCAATTACTAATCCTAGGAAGATGTGTGCGACCCCAACATATACGGACAATACCACATATTCTTGCAGCCCACCGCCAACTGTCGCTCTATGGAATGGAACGTGGAGTCCACCCATACCGAGCAGGTCTGCTAGAGCCCCTGGAACATGGATATTGCTATATGTCCAAGCATATATTCCAGCAAATGGTGATGACGAGCCAAGCTGACCTGTATCATCCCAAACAAAGCCAAATCCTTCAGCGAAAATTAAGCCCCATATGATACACCAAATACCCATCCATCTGAGGATAGTCAAGCCGTTTTTAGCTAGTGGATCTGCAGCGAAGGGTTTGGTGCCGAGGTATGCTGCTAGAGCACACAATACTAGACCGTAACCCCAGTCGCCTAGTATCATACCATAGAATAGTGGAAATGTGACGGTCATCAACAAGGTAGGATCAAATGTGCCATATTTTGGCCTCCCAACCAAGTCTACTAGCAATTCAAATGGTTCTGAAATATCGCCATTTTCGAACTTGATTGGCGGCTCAGCATCGTCATGATGTTCGCTTAAGTGGTGCTTTCCGACTCTAATTGTGCCAATTGCTAAATCTAATTCTGGAAGATTGATTTTGCCGTCTCTGTTCAAATCTATGGCAGCAAGGAATTTTGCCATGTTTAGGGGTGGCATGTCAGGAATGTTGGCCTTTTTCATAGCAGATTCAATTTCTCTAAACTCTAGCTCACCCGAATCGTCTAAGTCCATACTTCTAAAGAATTGGAACACTGAGATATTTTTCTCAGCAAGATAATCAGAGAGCATGACTAATTCTTTGGGGACCTCATCAGAGTCGTGGGCTCCTTCCTCATCATGCCCATGGCCATGATGCGGGGCTTCATATTTTTCTATAGAAACGTGGGATGCTTGTGCTTCGAGTGCTTTCTGAACAGTATTTTTATCGCTTGTAGGAACCCAGCCGTCAAGGACAAATGCTTGGTTGCTTACTGCAAGAAGTGTTGGGGCTGTATAGATGGATTCTTCCCTCTCTAAGTGTTCGAGTAAGATTACTAAATCTCTGCCATTGGATTTCCCCCAGCTCTCTAGTTTGTCTTCGCAATTTGTGATAGATGATTCTAATTCCGCAACTTTTGATTTTGCACTAGCAATCATTTCGCTTGGAGAGCCTTCTCCGGAGGGGATTTGAATTGGCTTTGCGCCAAGTTCACTAAGTCCAATTTGAACGGCGGCCCCATCAGAGCTTTTACATGCGACTGCTATGATACCTGGGGCTGTTTGTAATTCTATATTCGAGATCATGTCAGCAAATACCACATGTGCTTTGGAGGCTTTAGCAGATTCAGCAATGTAAATTTCTAGACCTTCAAATCCACTCATTAATTCAAGCGGAATTCCGAGTGGCTCCACTCTGGTAAGAGCTTTAATTCGCTCATCTAAATTGGATATATCAGACTGTGCGTCTCTAATTTGATCAACCATGGCAAGGGCTGAGTCAATTTTATCGCCCATCGACATAGTGAGTTTATCGGCTTCTCCAGCAGATTTTGCCCCGTTTGTATTAGTTGCTTTTAACTCCGATTGAAGCGCTCTTGCCTTGGTGAGCAACTGGCTGATGTGGCCAGAATTATCGGTACTGATTGATTTACCAACTCCAATCCCGTCCTCGAAGTTACCATATTCTTCAATATGGACACATCCAAGACTTGCACATGTACGTAGTACGTCTTCTAGTTTACCAACTGGTGCCGCAACGGTTAGTCGGGACATATCAGCTGTTTCAAACATGTAAAACACCTACAAAGAAGTCATTGTTTTGAGTAGATGGTCTACTGCTTTTGATTGATTCTTTCCAGCCGTTGATTTAATCGAATCAACTGCTGTTGAACCTTCTGAGATGACCTTTTCTGCGGCTTTTGAGGCTTTGCTTCTTGCTCCATCTAGAGTGCTTTGAGTTTTTGATACAGAGTCGTCCGCTGCATTGTTGACGATTTCAGTTGATTTTTTCCGAGCGTCCGACACAATTTTGTTAGCGTCATCCTTTGCGGCAGACAGTTGTCTTGCGGCCTCTCTCTCGGTTTGCTTGATTTTGCGTAGAACCTCAGCCATACTCAACTTCATCACCTACAGAAAAGGCCAATTAGAGGGGGTTTATGAGTGTAATGATTTTGTTAAGGCTCAAAAAATATGCAAAACAGGTCACTCAACTATTTTTCTGCCTTCCATCCTCTAAATCTACTGGCCATGCCAAATGGCCATAACAACCTACCCTGAACCCTCTGAAAGCCAACTTTTTTCATCAGGTTACGGTAATATCGATTAGTGCCATAATGGGAATAGGTTTTGGCCAAACCTTTCCAAGGATGATCTTTCTTTTTGGTAACATATCGTGCCATAAGCTGTACTACTGTTGACATCCATATTCTGCCGGCAAAACCATGCACCCAATTGGCTTTACCAGCGTCACAAATGACCAATTGGCCACCAGGTTTTAGCACTCTTAAGATTTCTCCAAGCCCTTTTTCCTTGTCTTGAAAATCACGAAAAGAGAACAAACAAAACACTCGATCATAGGAATTATCTGGCAATGGTATTGATTCTGCAATCGCTTGTACATAATCTGCTGGCGATTCTCCGCGAGTTTTTCTTGCCAAGTCAACTCTTTTCTTAGCCACCTTAAGCATCTCTGGAGAAGGATCCAAACAAGTCAAATCAACGCCTACTATATCTTCGGCAAAGGAACCTGGACCACAGCCAACTTCCAGAACTTTCATACCTGATTCAGCATGACCTCGAACATTTTTGCGCCATACTTTGTCTTGTCCAAAGGTCATCAAACGATTAACTCGGTCGTAGTTTGGAATCGATTCTTCAAGTTGAGATTCCAAAATCTCCCACTCATCAAGGTCGATACCAGACGGGTCGTAGCCACCTGTAGCACTCCGGCTTGCCATGACATGCCCTCAAGCCCGCCCTCTTTGGACATATCGTTGGAATTTCAAGCGATACGCTCGACGGTTTCTGGAGTGATGCCTTCTTCTGGAGTTACTCTGAAAACTAAAATTTTCAAGTTTTCAGGTGCGTTTCTAAACTTCGAAACAATCATTGAAGTTTCAAAATCGGTACCAACAGTCCTTACTTGGAATGATAAGACCATGTCTGCTATTGAGGACAATTCTTGCTTTATTTTTGGTGAAAGTCCATCAGTAGATACTGAAATAAACA
>CAXGZX010000088.1:0-6497 GCA_964014545.1 uncultured Candidatus Poseidoniales archaeon
TAGTCTTGACCACTTTGGGTGATTACGGACGGTTTTTGCGACTCCCATTATATGTTGGTCAACAAAATGGGTCATGAACTTTCTTGACAATTTGTGATAATGTTCAACAAAAATGTCTTTGATGTTGATAGTGAGCGTACTCCCTAGGCAACTGTTGATAAGCGGTCGTCATTGTTCATAGGTAGTGGGGAATATGTCGGATACTGTGACCACAAAAGCCGACAACAACCCCCTTGAAGGAATAGACCTTGCAAGATTACAACTTGAGATGGAAAACTATCAGCAATGGATGGATGAGCGGACTGAGGATGCTTATCGAATCGCTGAAAAGGCACGTGCTCAAAACCTAGACCATAAGCCATTTGTTGAAATTCCAAGAGCTGCTGACCTAGCTGGAAGAACTGAAAAATTACTCGTTGAATACCTTGGTGAATATGAAGTGGCACAAGATATTAGGAACATGCTTGACAAAAACGACAGGGAAACAACGTCAATGCTCATGGCACAATCAGTCGCGAGAGGGTTCAGAGATGAGGGGCATGACCTTGTTACAGCCATAGATGTCGGCCTTAGAGTTGGTTTAGCAATTCTAACTGAGGCTGTGCTTGTAGCACCACTTGAAGGAATTAGTGAAGTGAGATTACTCAACAATTTGGATGGTTCTCAATTCGTATCGGTTCATTTCGCTGGGCCGATTAGAGCTGCTGGCGGAACTGCTCAGGCTTTGGCTGTGCTGATTGCTGATATGATTAGAATTGAGCTCAATGTCGGCAGATACCAGCCCACTGACCCAGAAGTGGAAAGAGTCAAGGAAGAATTCGGACTTTATCGGGGAAATCTGCAGTATCGGCCAAGCCCCGAAGAAATTGACGAAATTGTCAGAGCCTGTCCTGTTATGATAAACGGCGAATCAACAGAAAAGATCGAATGTTCTGGTTACGGTAATGTGAGAAATATTGACGAGGCTAGAATTCGAGGAGGAGTATTGTTAGTTATTGGTGAAGGAATGTGTTTGAAGGCACCAAAAATCCGTAAACATACTGAGAGGATGAAGATTGCTGGTTGGGATTTCATCAGTAAATTTGCTGAGAAGGATAAACCGCAAGAAGACGAAGACGAGAATAAATTCAAGTCACGGCTAACTGAGCCAATTACCAAGTTCATGAATGACATTATTGCTGGAAGGCCGGTATTTGGCTCGCCGCAAGAACCTGGTGGTTTTAGGCTAAGATACGGAAGAGCCCGGCCTTCTGGTTTGGCTGCTGCTTCAGTCAACCCTGCATGTATGCTGGCAATGGATGATTTCATCACTATCGGTACTCAAATGAAAATCGAACGCCCAGGAAAGGCGTGCGCTATCACGCCATCAGACCATACCGACGGCCCGTGGGTGGTACTGAAGGATGGTCGGTTCACGAGGTGTGATGATGTAGCTAGTTTCAGGTCCATAGAATCAGACATTGCAACTATTTGGGATAATGGAGAGATCGTTATTGGCTATGGTGAATTTATGGAGAATAACAAGAACCTAGTTCCTGCAGGATATTGTTTGGATTGGTGGGCAAGTGACTTGATTGAGGAATTGTCGTCAAATGATTTAGTCGAGTTGTTTTGTGAGATAATGAATATTTCTCGTGACCAATGCCCTAGCGGCGTTCCTGGCATCACAATAGAGGAAATTGGTGATGCACACTTAAGATTCAAAATCCGGTTACTGTGGCATCGGTTCTTAGTCACTCTAAGGCCAAATTGGCAACAAGCCAAATCAATTGCAGAACGATTCAAAACCTCTCTACCGCCACCGCACAATCCTTGGTTCTTAGATTTACCAATCGAATGGATGCCTCAGTTACTACAAGTCTTGAAGACCTCGATTATTGAAGATTTTAACGATGATAAAAATATGTTAAACAATACTCCTAAGCCTGAGGCCAAATCATTGAGAATAACAGATGGTGTTGCAAACTGGAATCAAAAGATAATGCTGGAAATGGTCCCTGCTGATATATCTTTAGAAATGATCAGCGATATTCCGGGGCCTAAATTCGCCGTACCAAAAGCAATATTTGACACTGATAAGTCTGCTTTATGGACATTAATGCAACACGGCCTAGTCAAGGGTTCAGCACTACTACTTGGCTTACCTCACTACCACGATGGTGATGATCTAGTCATTACTAGCGGCTGGTCAGCAATGATGGAGGCTTTTGGATTTTCCATTGACGGTAATGAAGCAATAATGACGGTTAATTCCATTGGCACATTCGAGGATAAAATCGCAAAATTAAAGCGGGGGGCAGAGGTGCTTGCGAAAGAAGAATTGCGCCTAGAGGAATTAGCAAAAGAACGCTCTATCCACCGTATTTCTGCGGAAACAAATGCTCGGCAGCAGGGTAAAGGAATTGCCGAAACCGATGAAATCGGCCGTATTGCTGCAGCTAGCATTCCCGACGTTGGCCCTGATGATGCTGGGTTATATTTGTCATCGCAAATAGATCGAGATGATTATCGCGTTGATGGAATCCTGCCAATAATTAGAAAATTGTCAAAACTACGGTGGCATCATTCTGCACCAGTAAGAATTGGATGTCGAATGGGTCGCCCAGAGAAATCTGCACCACGAATTATGAACCCCATGGCTCATACTTTATTCCCAATTGACCTAAATGGTGGTAACCAAAGATTACTGACCAATGCTGCAAGGAAAAAGGACATTCGCGTTCAATTGGGCATTAGAACATGCACTAAATGTAACAAGAAATCTCCAATGTTATCTTGCCATCACAGAAAATTAAACGAGTTTGGTGAGCCCATTGTCGGAGAAAAGTGTGGAGGGCGAACCGAATTCAAAAGCGAATTAGCAGAAAACCGTCGAAGAAGAGGGGAAATAACCACGGTTCCTATTTCATCAATGATTGATGATGCGATGATTACCTTGGGCCTTGAGAGATTACCTAAAACTGTGAAGTGCATGAAGAAAATTGCCAGTAAAAATCAAACTCCGGAGGCTTTGGAAAAAGGAATTTTACGCGCTAAGTATGAATTGCCAGTCTTTAGAGACGGCACCGTTAGATTCGATATGAGTGATGTCCCTGTAACTCACTTCAAGCCAAGCGAAGTAGAGGTCTCTTGGAAGAGATTGGTCAACTTGGGTTATACTCATGATTACTTGGGTAATGAATTGACCTCAGACGATCAAATGCTTGAGTTATACCCACAGGATTTCATCGTAGCAAAAAATGCTGGAGACTATTTTGTGAGAACCACCCAATTTATCGATGATTTGTTGGTAAGATATTATGGCATGGAGCCGTATTATAATGTATCATCTCCAGAGGATTTAGTCGGCCATTTAATCTGTGCATTAGCACCACACACATCTGGTGGAGTGTTGTCTAGAATTATCGGCTGGGCCGATTGCTCAGGCGGTTATGCTCACCCATTATTCCATGCGTCAAAAAGGAGAAATTGTGATGGGGATGAAGACGCTATAATGTTGCTAATGGATGGTTTGTTAAACTTCAGCAGGGATATTTTACCGGCAAATCGTGGGGGCCAGATGGACGCTCCTTTGGTATTAACAACTAGATTAAATCCTACAGAAGTAGACAAAGAAGCGCTCAATGTAGACTCTGGGTGGTTCTATGAACGTGACTTTTATGAAATGACTCAAGATTGCCCACATCCAAAAACACTGAAAAATCGTGTTGACTTTGTTGAGCGCAGATTGGGGTCAATAGCGGCTGTTCGAGGTTATGGTTACACTCACGATTGTGCCTCGATTTCCGCAGGACCTGCATTATCTGCTTACAAGACATTAGACACCATGATTGACAAGATGAACGGGCAGTTAGATTTGGGCCATAGATTGCGTGCAGTAGATGTTAGGCGGGTCGCTTCAAGTGTGATTAGATCACATTTTCTTCCTGACCTTAGAGGTAACTTGAATGCTTTTGCCAGACAGAAAGTTCGGTGTTTGAAGTGTGCTCATTCATATCGAAGAATGCCCATTGCTGGCAAGTGTATACAGATCAGTAAAGCGGGTAATTCCGGTTTTGCCTCGATGGGGGTGGTGAAATCCGAGGGCGATTTGTGTAACGGAAATCTAGCCTTAACCGTTTCAGAAGGAGCGGTAAGAAAATACATCAAAGTAACTCTTCACGTTATGGAGAAATATGGTGTTGATACTTACACCAAACAAAATGTTGAATGGTTAGCAAATAGTACCGATTCACTATTTCAAAATGACCGTGCGAGACAAATGTCCTTATCCGATTTCTTGTAATTACTTGACTGAGGGCCCAATCATTTGTTCTGGTCGAACCCACAAATCAAACTCCTCATTAGTCAAATACTTCAGTTCTAATGCTGATTCTCTCAAGGTAAGCCCCTTTTCATGAGCGTTTTTGGCAATCTTAGCAGCCTTATCGTACCCTATTTGATTGTTGAGTGCGGTAACTAACATGAGAGAATTTTCCAAATGGTTGTTGATATTATCCCTAACTGGCTCCAATCCATCTACACAATTTTCTCGCATTGAACGGCAAGCATCAGTGAGCAATTTTGTCGAATGGAGTAAATTGTGGATCATCATTGGTTTGTATACATTCAATTCAAAATTACCTTGAGAGCCTCCGATTGTAATCGCAGTGTGGTTGCCCATCACTTGACAACAAACCATTGTCATAGCTTCTGCTTGTGTGGGGTTTACTTTACCCGGCATTATTGACGAGCCTGGTTCGTTGGCTGGCAAGGCTAATTCACCTAATCCACATCTTGGCCCTGAGCCTAGCCACCTAATGTCGTTAGCTATTTTCATCAAACTCACGGCCAAGGTGTTCAGTGCACCACTTGCAGCAACTATTGCATCATGGGCTGCTAGTTGGGCAAACTTATTTTCCGCACTGACAAACATCAATCCAGTGATGTTGGAAATCTCATCAGCCACCATTTGAGCAAATAGCGGATGAGTGTTCAAACCAGTACCTACCGCAGTACCACCTAATGCTAATTCAAATAAATCATCCAAAGCAAAATCTAGACGACGGAGGTCTGCATCTAGTTGGGCAACCCAACCTGAAACTTCCTGTCCAAGGGTTAGTGGAACTGCATCCATTAAGTGAGTACGACCAATTTTGACAATGTTTTCCCACTGTTTTGCCTTATCGTTTAACGCGTTTCTCAAAGCCCTAACACTAGGTAGTAAATCGTGAACAAAGGCTTCGGCTGAAGCTATATGCATGGCTGTAGGAAATGTATCATTGGAAGACTGGGCTCTATTGACGTGATCATTAGGGTGGACTGGGTGTTTAGAGCCCAATTCACCACCAGCAATTTCAATTGCTCTATTAGCGATTACTTCGTTGGAATTCATATTGGATTGTGTTCCACTACCTGTCTGCCAAATCCTCAATGGAAAATGCTCATCTAGTTCTCCATCAATAACTTCTTGCGAGGCTTGGATGATTAATTTACCAACCTTAGAGTCGATTTGGTTCAACGAAACATTAGTCTTGGCTGCGGCTTGTTTCAGGATGCCAAAAGATCGTATTACGCCTCTAGGCATTTTATCATCTCCAATATCAAAATTTATCAGCGAACGAGCGGTTTGGCAACCAAAATAGCGGTCGTTTGGAACCTCTAAGTCGCCCATCGTGTCACTTTCTACTCTATACCCTCCAGATGGCTTTGCCTTGGGCTTAGAGTTTGGTTCTACTTTGTTTGGCGACTGTGGCGAAAGGGCTGCCTCAATCATCTTGCTAATTGTGGCACTACGACCGGATTTGCCCTTGCCGACACTGCGATCTAATCTTGAGGCTAAGTCTTCTGGCAAACTAATACTAATTATTCTACGGTCTCCGACGCGATGTTTGGACATAGTCTAGGCTTAATAATTAATTATTAAATAATATCGATTGTTGACTTACCAACAAATTGTAAATTAATTCTAGCACTCAAGCAACTACAGTACAACTGATGATTTGTTGTGGCTCAGCGGGTCTGTCGCCAGGCAACTTACGGCAATTCTCAATGTTTTTCACGACATCCATTCCGCCGACTACCTCACCAAAAACTGCGTGATTACCGTTAAGCCACGGTGTTGCAACAGTGGTAAGGAAGAATTGTGATCCACCAGTATTCCTACCTGCATTAGCCATCGAAAGTATTCCCGGTCTGTCGTGCTTTAGCGCAAGAGCAGAAGCTTCACAGGGAATTTGCCAGCCGGGTCCACCGGTTCCCGCTCTACGAGAAGATGGGTCTTTGGAATGCGGGCATCCGCCTTGAATCATGAAATCCTGGATTACTCGATGGAAGTGAAGTCCATCATAATGTCCCATTTGGACGAGTTTGAGAAAATTCTCAACGGTTTTGGGCGCCTCTTCATTGTATAGTTTAATCTGAATATCTCCAGCACTGGTCTTCATCATTACCTGCATGGTTGTGCCAATAATCGGCAGGTCATGAGTATTGCCTCTACTTCACTGCTTTAGCCAAGG
>CAXGZX010000089.1:0-6461 GCA_964014545.1 uncultured Candidatus Poseidoniales archaeon
AAGCGATAGCAATGGATTCAACTCGTCAAGATTTGCGATTAACAAGCATCGTTGTAGCGTCCACGTTTATCATTGTCTCTTTGATAGTTCTCGCTGTTGAAAATAATTCAGTCACCCTAAGCGGATACTCTGCTGTATTATACTGTGCAGTGCTTTGTATTGGCGTTCAATGGATGGCATGGATACCGGCATCGATAGCCAGGACTGAACGCTTCTACGACTTAACCGGTGGCTTGACTTATCTCATAGTGGTGGGTTTTAGCCTGTGGGCAGGATCACAATCTGAAGCACCGAGTTTGAGAGAACTAATCGTCAGTTTACTGGTTGTCATCTGGGCTTTGCGCCTGTCCAGTTTCCTTTATTTTCGGATTCATCGAACCGGAAAAGATGGACGCTTTGACCGGCTTAAAACATCGCCAATCCGATTTCTTGTACCATGGACCATTCAAGGCCTGTGGGTGTTTCTGACTATGATAGTAGTTATTGTAATCAACAGTCAAGCAGATTCAGCACCTGCATTAGGGATATGGGATGCTGTAGGATTGTCAATATGGTTACTAGGATTTGGTATTGAGGTAGTAGCCGATAACCAAAAAACGGCATTCAATAAAGAACCTAATAATCAGGGCAAATGGATCGACAGTGGTTTGTGGTCTTACTCTAGACATCCTAACTACCTAGGGGAAATCCTTCTGTGGACTGGAATTGCCTGCTTTGGAATATCTTGCTTTACCGGTCTAGAACGCTTTGCCTGGATATCGCCCGTATTCATTTATTTGCTGTTAACCAAACTCAGCGGAATTCCCATACTCGATAAACGGGCTTTAGAAAAGTGGTCAGATGACATAGAATACCAGAAATATCGAGGCAATACGCCTGCTCTTTTCCCTCGATTAAGTAAAAAATAATAGTATTCTACATCCTCTTTTGATTGGGAAAATGTCGCTAGTTACGACCAGCATTTGGCAGAAGGGTGAGGGCTGGAAGGCCCACGATTAAGTGCAGAATATTGAGCATAATAGCCGCTTCAAAGCTCTGTGAACTAAAGGAGAATGTCCCATAGGTGAGCAAAAACAGGACGCCGCTACCCCTCCACCACATGTCGGGGTTGTTTGTCACCATCTTCAGCAAGGTGTGGAAGACAACCGTAGTTGCACAAAAGGCAACGGTAGCCACGAAACTTGCTAGTGTGAATAGTACGGGAGGAAATCTGGTATCAGATTGCCTTTCCCAAGGCGCCCAAGGCGTATCCATACCTACCCCTAGAGTCATAACGCCCGCTCCTACTGTGGCTAATCCTCCAATCAAGAGCAATGTCCTGATTGACGCTCTCAGCGCGGTGAGGTGGGCGGTAATCATGTCAACTACGCTAACACAATAGTACATAGGCTCATGTTTTGGTAAATAAACAGATAGCGCCCAATTAATTTGATTGATGATCTGCAGTGTATTGAGATGCTGTCATCTATTTTGCGATAAATCGTGGTGCGGGGGGCAGGATTCGAACCTGCGAACCGATAAGGAATGGGACCTAAACCCACCGCCGTTGACCAAGCTGGGCGACCCCCGCGCAAACTTTGGGCGTCATCTCTAACATTTCAATTAAGCGCTTATGCAGAAGCTATGAATCCAGCCTCATTGACCATTATAATCACCTTATCAGTGCTCAATTTTTCAGTAGTCTTGATAATTCCTGAATCTTTTTCAAACGACAATTTAGCGTCTAAAACTTCTGGATTTGATTGTAAAACTCGCATGACTCTGCCAGTACAGCAGCCACAAGTCATGCCGTAAATTGCTAGGTTGTGAACTATCTCACCCATGTATGTTCCAAGGTGTGGTGATTAACAAGGCTTTGCTTATCACTACTCAGCAATAGGTCGCCACCAGCGTAGAATTAGTGAGTTGCCAACTACGCTTACCGATGATAGTGACATTGCCGCTGCAGCATAGGCAGGCGGCAGTAAAAAACCAGTGAACGGGAGTAATACTCCCATGGCTAACGGTATGCCGATTACATTGTAAGAAAACGCCCAGCCTAGGTTACTGCGTATTCTACGCATAGTAGCATTGCCCAATTCAATTGAAGAGACCGCATCGATTAGATCGTTACGGATTAAGACGAAATCAGCCGCATCAAGAGCAATGTCTGATCCAGCCCCCATCGCAATACCAACATCAGCAGTACTCAAGGCTGCAGCATCATTGATGCCATCACCAACCATGATGACCTTACTGCCCCCAGATTGTAATGATTTTATTTGTTCAGCCTTTTCATTGGGCTTTACCCCAGCAATTACTCTCTCAATGCCAACCTGATTAGCAATAGTCTCAGCCGACTCTTGGTTATCCCCGGTTAACATAACCACCTCAAGGCCTAGTTGCTTTGCCCGCTTAACGGCAATTTTGGAACTATCTCTGGTTCGGTCGGATAACTCCATCCAGCCCAACAGTTTAGCACCTTGACAGACAAATACGATTGAAATGCCTTTCTTAGTTGACTTGGTAATTCGCTGCTTCATCTCAGAATCAGGTTCAACTCCGACTTCAAGCATCAATTCTAGGTTGCCAGCAGCGACAACTTGACCCGAATATTCGCCAACCATACCCATTCCAGGCATGGCTTGAATGTCGTTAATTTCTAGTTTATCACTGGTAACATTGGACCATGAAGTGATGATGGCTGATGCTAGTGGGTGAATCGAATCTTGCTCTAATGCCGCAGCAATCGAAAGGATCTCTTTGACTTCACAATCAATTATTTCGATATGACTGACTCTTGGCCTGCCCATCGTTACAGTACCGGTCTTGTCAACGACCATTACCTTACATCGATTGACAGATTCCAATGCATCGATACCTTTGATCAGCAATCCATTTTGCGCCCCCACGCTGGTACCGATGACTAGAGCAATTGGGGTGGCTAAACCAAGTGCACAAGGGCAAGCGATTACTAGGGTGGAAATTATGACCATCAAAGCTAATTCGTAGCTTGAGTTCATTGGATTATCAATCATATCATGGCCAATTGTTGCCCAAAATAATCCAGATACTAAGGCTAGGATAATGACTACTGGGACAAAGATTGCAGAGATTTTGTCAACCAATCTTTGGATTGGGGCTTTACCAGATTGCGCATCCTCAACCATAGAAATGATGTTAGCTAGTAAGGTATCTTCAGCGACTTTATTGGTTCTCAACAACACGGTTCCATCCAATACAATAGTTCCACCGTAGACTTCATCGCCAGAACTCTTGCGTACAGGATAAGCCTCACCAGTCATGGTGGACTGGTCAATACTTGCTTTACAATCTTCGAGTATGCCATCGATTGGAATAGTTTCACCAGTCTTTATTTTCACTAATGTGCCAACCTTTACCAAAGCCACATCGACCATTTCAGTAAATTCATCATCAGCAACAACTCTTGCCTGATTGGGCTGTAACTGCATCAGGGAATGAATGGCATCAGTGGCTTTTAATTTGGCAGCAGACTCAAGATAATTGCCTAGTAAGACAAACCCGATAATGAATACAACGCCATCAAAAAATACGTGTTCTGCGTTAACTAACACGCCTGGTAAACTATCATATTTGCCCGCTAAGACAACTCCGCACGACCAAATAAAAGCGACACTGGTGCCAAGGTGAATCAAAACATCCATGTTAGCGCCGCCCCGGCGAATTGATTTCCAAGCGCTGGTAATAAAACTAAAACCAGACCAAAAATAAACCGGGATAGTCATAATTGCGGCGAGTAACAATCGCAAATCGAATCCCGAGAAATCACCTAAATCATCGGCAAACATGGTGAGATATATTGTTGGTAATGCTAGAATCAACGCTAATGCGGCTTTACGTCCTTCTAACGAGACGTGTTGTTCAAGAATCGATCTTCTATCCTTGGGTTGTTTTGGTCGTGATGCGCCAAAGCCCCCTTGCTCGATTTTTTGAATTATTTCTTCAGTGACTGATTCAGGCGCATTCTCGTGTAATTGAATTGCTGCACTATTTAGTGGCAGATTGACATTTACCGCTTTGACAGATTCATGCTTCTTGACTATCATTTCAACAGATGAGACACATGCTGCACACGTCATCCCTTGAATATCCAGGCGCATTAAATCTTGACTCATTATTTCACTTCAGTAGCAATATTCCCGTTCAATTAGATTCCATTCGCTATGGTTTTTGGATTATTCTAGCCACTATAAACTATCTTATCAACAAAAATTACTTTGGTGCCAAGTCAAGCGAACCACTCCAAATATCGATGCCGCGCAGTCGGCAAGGGTAATGTTCGCCGAGTTTGGCAATTACTCTAAATTCACCATCTCTACCTGGTTCTGCAGTACTAACCTCTAAACCGTTTTCATCGATATTCAATCGCTGTTTACTGCCCATTTGTCTTAGGTGCATTCTGCCTTGAATTGCCCCATCATCATTGAGATCTAGAAATACCCAAGGAGTTCTCAGCCCAACAATTCTTGCCGGCCATGATTTTTCTATTAGTTCGGGAAAATTATTTTCTGAAATGGAATCAATTTCCCCACCGCGCAGCAAATGAATATGGTAAGCATTGGCCACCAACTCCCACTCAATGTACTTGGCAATCACAGATTGGTTACTACAATGCTCGGCAATATCAGCCGTGTCTGCTAAATCGTGAGCCCACTCGCTTTGGTTGAGATGGCTCTTTAATTGGCGGTGTACCATTAAATCAGGATATCTTCTAATCGGGCTAGTAAAATGAACATAGGCGTCGAGGTTTAAACCAAAATGACCTAAATTATCTGCAGAATAATTGGCTCTTTGCATTAATTGAAACAACCCCTGATCAACAACTCTGCGAGTTTTATTGTCCAGTTTTGAAGCAGCATCTTGCGCATCAGCAAGCGAATCTAAAATCTCTTGTCTGGCTTCGGGGTCCAGTACTTCACTGAGGTATGGTTGCACATCTTTGGAGTCTGGCTGAGTAGTTTGTGGGGGCGCTATTGGCTCAACGGTGGTATTTGCCCAAGCGCCCAGTAAATTGGATAATTCATCACTATCACTTTGGCCGTGAGTTTTGAATGAAGGCATCGGTAATTCGATATTAACTCCAAGGGCAGCTAATTTAGCATTCAATTCTTCGACTTCACTAGAATCGGGTGGTGCGTGACAACGCCAAGGCAGTGGGGCTGCTAATTTACCAAGCATATGGCCAACAGCAGCGTTGGTAGCAACCATAAACGATTCAATCATTCTTGTTGCATCAGTAGGCCATTTTACCATGACTTTAATCTGTTCATTAGCTAATATACGCGGCCGCATTTCAGCATTAGCAATGTTAAGTTTGACCTCTCTTGCTTGCCATACTTTGGCTAATTCAAACATCGAATCAAACCGCTCATCGCCAATAGAATCCTCATATGACAGATTTTGTTTTACCTTGATTACTGCTTCATAGGCCGCCGATTTAGTGACCTTGGATTCATTATCTAATTCCATAGCAATTACCATGGCAAGCCTGTCAACATCAGCTCGCAAGGAACATAAATCATCAGCTAGCCTAGGTGGCAGCATAGGCAATACAGTGTGTGGTAAATACACCGATGTTGCCCTTGCTCTAGCCGCTGCGTCTAGCCTAGTGCCAAGCCTAACATAATGTGCAACATCTGCAATAGCAACCCAAAGAGTGGTCTTACCATCTTGCTGAACTAGACAGACTGCATCATCAAAATCCTTAGCATCATGAGGGTCAATGGTGACGAATGGTAAATGTCTTAGATCCGTTCTTCCATTGGTGATTTCAAGTTCTCCTTCGACCTCTGCTTGCTGCTTGCTATGTTGTACTAACCCGTCATCATACTGTCTTGGAAATGGATTCTTACCATCGCGTTTTCGAGCCTCAAGTCGCATATCTAATACCTCAGTAACCGAAATTTTCCCGCTTTGTAAGAGTAGTAAGGCCATGCTTGGAGTAGCATCTTGGAATCTAAAACCGCACCTAGCATCGGCGAATTTACTGATTTCTTTAATCAAATCAAACTTGCCCCAATGCCGCATTCCATCTTTGTTAAGCGATAATTCATCAGGCATTTGACTGCCAGTTAGTTTTGCTAGCCAAGCATTTTCGATGATCTCATAGCACGATGTATCTTCGCTAGTGTTGCTGATTATTGGGCCTTGAAATAATTGTTTAGCACTGCTGTGACGGTCAAAAAAAGACCGCCAATTATTGACCGCATTTTTGATATCATCAATCTCACTTCTAGTTCTTAGCGTCACCGTCCGGGCTTCAGAGTTGGTGAAATATTGTTGTGATTTACGAATTTCTGCCAGTGATTGGTCTAATTTTGACCGAAAAGCACGCTCAGCTTTTAGGTCTGCAGCAAATCTTCCAGCCATGTTTTCGCCAGCGATTAGTAAATCAGCAATAGACTGGGCGTTCCAATGTTTTGAAAATAGCGTGTCATCCT
>CAXGZX010000090.1:0-6394 GCA_964014545.1 uncultured Candidatus Poseidoniales archaeon
ACATTCCATTCGAATTCACCGTCACACAGTGGACATTCAAATTCGCCTGATGCATCATCATCAAGCTCTATTTCGCCTTCACAGTGTGGGCATAGAATTTCAACCATGTGCAGAGTCATTTCATTCCGGTAGTTAACAATTCTCCCTACATACCACATATTCAAGAATCTAGTGTGACTGGGAGTGACTACGGGATTGACATGGATAGTATTGCAGTTATTGGCGCAGGACAAATGGGAAATGGAATTGCACAAGTTGCAGCATGTGCTGGATACAGTGTTGTGATGGTCGATATCAAGCAGGATTACGTTGACAAAGGTATCTCGACTATTGAGCGTTCACTAGGCAAACTGGTTGCCAAAGAACGCATGACACAGTCTGAAGCAGACGCTGCACGTGCTAGAATCTCCACCTCGATAGATCGTAATGATTGTTCCTCGGTAGATTTGGTAGTTGAAGCAGTTCCAGAAATAATGGATTTGAAAGTGTCAATCTTTTCTGAACTTGACAAAATTTGTAAGCCAGAGTGTATCTTAGCATCAAATACCTCCTCAATTTCTATTTCCGAGATTGCCAAGGCTACTAGTAGGCCTGACAAGGTGATTGGTATGCACTTCATGAATCCAGTACCGATCATGAAGTTAGTTGAAATTATCAATGGCGAAGCAACAAGTGATGCAACCAACGCATCTGTGGTTAGTGCAGCAGCAAAGATGGGCAAAACTGCGTTATCTTGCAACGATTCGCCAGGTTTCATCTCTAATAGGATTCTCTGTCCAATGCTCAATGAAGCAATACTAGCCTTACAAGAAGGAGTTGCAGAACCTGACGCAATTGATGGAATCATGAAACTCGGTATGAATCACCCAATAGGTCCGTTAGCGCTATCTGATCTGATCGGACTAGACACTGTATTACACATCATGAATGTTTTACATGAAGGATTAGCAGATGACAAATACGCCCCTGCTCCATTACTCAAATCAATGGTCGCTGAGGGAAAACTAGGCAGGAAATCTGGTGAAGGTTTTTACAAATATTAATTATCAAGAATCACTGAGGCAGAAATATGAATCCCAAGGTAAATGTTCTAGGCAGAGAATTGCAAGAATGCTCAACAGATCCACTGACTGGTTGGTATCGAGATGGCTGTTGTAATACTGATGAAAATGACCGAGGTCTGCATGTAGTTTGCGGTATATTGACTGAAAAATTTCTTGAATTTGCTAAATCAAAAGGCAATGATTTGATTACTCCAGCACCACAATTCAATTTTCCGGGGCTAAAACCAGGCGATCGCTGGTGTGTTTGTGCTCGGACTTGGTTAGATGCGGTCAATCATGGTGTTGCTTGCCCAGTTAACTTAGAGGCAACTCACGAAGAATCATTAAGGATTATCCCTCTAGAGTTATTAGAAATGCATGCAGAATAAGATTCCAAGGTCGGTATCGGTCGAAGGTTTGATGTTGGAGATTTGTGGAAATTACCCAATAACAGCGGGAATGGTCATAAGCCAATACATAGCCAGCAATATGAGGCAGACCCATGGTAGGAACTGATAGAGTAGAAATTAGAACACTAAAAGTAGGCAGATTTTGTGTTGTTGACGATGAAGCATACAAAATTTTGAGTATTTCTACATCCAAGCCTGGGAAGCACGGTTCTGCCAAAGCTCGTATTTCTCTAGAGAGCATCTTCACCGGCAAGAAAATATCTCACGTAGGTTCAGTAACGGATTCGATAAATGTCCCAATGATTGAGAAAGGGACAGCAACTGTGACACATCTAGAAGGCAGTGAAGTTCATGCTATGAATGATAGAGATTACTCTATGATGATACTTCCTATGCCAAATAGTGATGTTGGAATGACAATTGAAGCAGGTCAAAAAATAATGTGGCAAGAAGCTCTCGGCCGGTATATCATTATTAGAGACCATTGAAACGGAAATTATTGGTAAGAAATACAACACTTACTGTAGTTTGTAGGTGTCTAGTTCATAAACTAAACATATTTAATTAACATTATGGCTGGCGAAGCGGTAGCAATTGAGAATAGTAGTGCGAAAGAGATTATCAACTCTATGAGTGATGATAAAAAGAAAGCACTGAAGAGTTGGTATTTCTATGACTGGGCAAATCAAGCATATGCTCTAACAGTAATGACGGTGATTGCTCCGGCCTTGATGGCAGCGTTGTATAACACGGCAACAGGTACGCAATCTGGTGACTCAT
This sequence comes from uncultured Candidatus Poseidoniales archaeon, assembly GCA_964014545.1. Taxonomy (GTDB): domain Archaea; phylum Thermoplasmatota; class Poseidoniia; order Poseidoniales; family Poseidoniaceae; genus MGIIa-L1. The sequence goes on from CAXGZX010000090.1 coordinate 2,234, forward strand.
TTTATGCTTGGGTGTTGACTTTTTCGATGTTATTTGTCGTAGTAACTGCTCCGGCACTAGGAGTAATTGCTGACAAGATGCCGATTAAGAAAAAGTTACTCAAATGGTATACAATAGTCGGAATTATCTTTACTGCAATGATGGGTGCAGCACCGTATTTTGGTTCTCAGGGATACCTAATATTAGCTTTAATGTACACTATCGGTACTATTGGTTTTACTGGTGGTAATGTAATTTATTATTCATTTATGCCATATCTGGCGCCCAGAAAATGTCAAGACCATGTCTCTACTTGGGGCTATGCATATGGCTTCATAGGTGGCTCAATGATCTTGATTTTCCACCTAGTTGTATTGTTAGGATTTTCTTGGGATACAAACTTTAAGATGGCTATTATCTTTTCCACGTCAGCAATTTGGTGGTGGGGTTTTGGATTATTAATGTTCAAATGGACCCCAGAGCCAGAAATCCCATCATCTATGGAATGGAAGGGTCTCAAAGATGCCACAAAAGTTGCATATTCTCAAGTATATCAAACATTCAGAGAAATAAAGCGGTTTAAAGTTCTAGCATATTTCTTACTTGCATATCTGCTATTTTATGACGGTGTTAACACCATTGCAAGTATGGCTAGTGCATTTGGAGAATCTGTATTAAGGCTTGACCAAAGCATGAACGTACTTCTTTTACTCACCGTAAATATTGTTGCAATACCGATGACTATTGTATTTGGTAAGTTAGCAGATATCAAAGGTACCAAATTTGCCCTAATGACTGCGTTAATGATTTATTGCTTTGTTGCAGTTGTAGCAGCAGGCTTTGCCCCACTTGAACTGGAAGGGGAAGAAGATGCAGAACGTTATGATTTTACCTTTGAATGGGATAACGCTACACAAGAGTATGAACTAACCACTTTGTATGACCGTGGTTATGAGAGTTGGGTTGGCGAAACCTCAGCAGGAGATTCTGAATTTAGAGATAATTTCCAAGAATATTTCCCAGATAACTCGACTGATTACTCCAAAGAAAGTTCTGGATCGTCTACTATTGGTACAGGTTTACTAGTTTGTCTAATGCTTCTTGCATTTGTGGCTATTATCGGTGGTAGTGTGGCATTTATTCAAAGTAAAGATCTTGGTAAACTCGGAGTCATACTGATGGTTTCAATTGTTGGATTAGGTATTTTAGGAGCATCACTCTTAGCAGACCAAGCAGATGAGGATGAGGTAGAAGTGCACAATATTTCTCCTGCTGATGGTGCACTTATTGCCGCTAACTTTGACAATGCCAGTGACCACAGATTTTCAATCATATTTGTCGATGGTCCATTAGCTGGCCAAGATGAAATTGGCGACCGACATCCAACAATAGTTGATCAGGGTGGTCCAGTTGATGGATGGGCTGAAACTATGCGTGACAAAGTTTGGGAGCCGCTAGGGATTACTGTTTCATTACAATGGATTATTCTTGGTATGTTTGTTGGTGTCGCTATGGGTTCTGCCGGAGCCCAAGCTCGTTCGATGTTCTCTCAATTAGTTCCAGAAACCAGAACCTCTGAGTTCTTTGGATTCTTTGGTTTCCTCGGAAAATCTGCTGCTATGATCGGGACATTCCTGTATGGTATTGCAAGTACGACTTTCGACAGCAGGGTGGCGATTCTATCCATCACAGTAGTGATTTTAGCCGGAACATATCTCACCAGTAAGGTAGATTTGGAAGAGGGAATCAGAGTCGCTGAAGAAGAAGACGCTAGAAACCGAATGGCCCTTGAAAATCAAGAAGCATGACCATAAACCTTGAGTCGAGGGGATAGCCATGAAGAACTTCGGGCTAGTCCAAACAGTTGGTTCAATTTTGTTACTGGTGTACACAATAATTCTGTGGGGCCTACCACTAGCCCCAACACTGGCATTATTTGATATCGTGACTGATGCAACCTTGACTGATAACGATAACTTAAATTACATTATTTATGGATTGGCAGGCGGATTAGGCTTCATGACTTACATATTGAGTTTGTTAACTATGTCTGGTTTGTCTCAAAGATTGATCTACGTTCGATTTTCCGGTGATAAAATCGTCGCTAACCTAAATTCTTGGACAACAATTAGATGGGCTATTTGTGCACATCTTCATCGTTGTACTCACCCAGTGTTAGTCCATACGATTCCATCTTTCATAAGTAATGCATATTACCGTTTAGCCGGTGCAAAAATTGGTAAGGGAGTTCAAATTAATACCATTAATCTAAATGACCCTTCAACGGTTACTATCGAAGATAATGTGGTTGTTGGTGGCGGATGTGTTCTTAACGGTCATTTAGTGGAAAAAGGGCAGATAATATTAGCAAGAATCACCCTAGAAGAAGGCTCATTGTTAGGTTCTCGAGTTACTATTCAACCGGGTGTAACAGTCGGTAAAGGTGCAGTAATTGGAACAAGTGGTCTTGTTGGTAAATACAAAACAATTCCTGCTGGAGAGGTATGGGCTGGTTTGCCAGTCAAATGCATCAAAAAGTCCTCCGATAGAAATTAGTAATATTTTGCCTTTATAGCACATATCGAAGCGCAATAGTATTCAAGTGGGCGCGCATGGTTTGTTATGTGCGGAAGCACATGCAGGTGGATAAATAATGGGCGTTCAGAAATCTGCATATCGTCAACCAGTTACTCCCGAAGGACTCAAAGCCATCGAAGAGGGTAAGTTAACTTGGCTTGATGATGAGATGTATAATAATCTCAACACTGGTGTACTAGAACAATACCTTGAAGAAAAAAATCTTCAAGAATCTTTTGAAGTATCTCACTGGAGTACTCCTAAAGTGTTGTACGGAATTGCGATTGGTGCGGTGTTTTCCGGAGTTACTGCATATATCGGCCTCAAACTAGGTCTAGCTATTTCTGCTGCCTGGTATATTGCCTATCTTTTGGGTATGGCACTAAAATGGTCACCTTCTGAAGTAAATATTGCTACATCAGCAACTACTGGGGCAACCCATGCTTCAACCGGATTTATTTTCACCTTCCCGGCAATTTTCCTTCTAGCATCAGATCCACGGTATGAACTGGCTAGTGGTCCTTTGATTACCTTGGGTAGCGGCGATGCATTTAATTTAGCATTTATTGGCATTGTCGCTAGTATGTTTGCTGGGTTCCTTGGCGTTATGTACTTCATAATTTTCCGTAGAGTTTGGTTGGTTGAAGACCCACTACCACTTCCTGGTTTTGAGGCAACTCTTAAGATGCTAGATATCGCTTCAGATGTCAATACTGGGGCAGTCGAACATGCACGTGATTCATTGAAAACCATCGGAATTTGGACCAGTTTCACAATGGTCGGTTTATTCTTGGTTGAATATCCGCTTATTTGGGCTGGAGACAAAAAGTTAGCATTGCTAGATTGGATTGCTCAAACTCTTAGTATCGGCGACATAGGTTTAGCAAGTCTCTATTCTAAAGGAACAATACATCAACCATCTGGGACTGATGATGGTGTCTCGCTAAGTTATACTCAATGGACACCAGATACAGCATGGAATCCATTTGCTTACACCTACATTGGGGTATACCTGACGCCATCCATGTTTGCTATTGGATGGTTTATGAAGACCAGAGTGGCTTTCCTGGTTAATCTTGGAACGTTAGTCGGTTGGTTCTTTTTGGTGCCTTTGGTTGTTTGGTTCAATTTCCCTGTTTATGATGCAGTGACTCAATCTAACATTCCAATTCAAGAATATGCTGGACAAACTGGTGCTGCTCTTCAAATGAAGGCTTTCGCTGCATCGGTTAGAACAATAGCAATTGGTTCAATAGTTGGCGGTGGAATGTTTGGTTTAGCAAAGATGTACAAGACTTTCCTCAATATTTTCAGCGACATTGGCGGTGCATTGAAGGGCGAGGGTAGTCAAGAGTATATGGAAGGTAAAGGATGGTATGAATGGCCATTGAAGCATATCCCTATATTCATGGTACTAACATTCTTCTCAATGATACTGATTTTCACTCTTGGTGGTTTCTCAATTCTGGCGTCATTGATTTTCGCTACAGTACTAATTTTGACTACATTCTTACTTGGAGCAATCGCAGTAAGGGTAATGGGAGAAACTGGAATTGAGCCTGTTTCAGGAACTTCTTTTATCGTGTTGCTGATGCTGTTGGGAGT
>CAXGZX010000091.1:0-6145 GCA_964014545.1 uncultured Candidatus Poseidoniales archaeon
CCACCTCAATAGTTCGCTTTTCTACAACAACATAGAATGAATTAGGTGACGGAGAGATATCTAAGTCTTCATAGCTAATATTTGCGCTGAGTTTAATTTCTTGATTAGAGTATGAATCATCGAGGTTTTGGATTACTCCGGCAGAGTTTTGTAAAGTGAAATCCTCTATTGTTATGTCATTTTCAATGGCATTTCCAATTTCAGGTTCTAGTAAGATTCCCGATAGCATACCAATGACTCCGTTTGTGGCAACGGTCTCTGACAGAATTACCACCCGACTTTGATCATCCCATGCTGAATTAACAGTAAACCGCCATGTGATTTGTTTACCACCGTTTAATGGCAAGTCAATTGAACTAGATGAAGGATGAAGAGAGATATAATCATCAACAGAATCTGATTCGTAAAAACCTGTACTCAAGTCATAGCCAAGGTGAATTGATTCTTCGCCATATCTGAACCTTAATCTGGCTTCATCTAATGCTGAGCCAGTAGACTGCGAGACAGAATGGGTTGTGACAACCTCATAGATCTCACCTGTAGCGTACAATCCCAGTTCATCGTTGTTCCACTGCAAAGTGGAGTCATATCCTGCTTCGGTAGTGATATTGAGCCCTTGCATAGTTAATGCTCCGCCATTTCCAACGCTTACATTAACTGGAATGAATAGTTGATTAGTGGTGCTTCCAGATGCGTCTTGACTCTCTACCGCAACATACTCGCTTAAGTAACTACCAAGTCCAATATTATCTGATAACTCCGCAGTGTAATCATAAACTATTCTCAAGTTAGAGAAATCTACGCTTCCTCCGCCATTTGAATCAGTTTGAGTAACACGGAACCCGGCTCTAACCCAATCTATGCCACTTTCATCTGTTTTGTAAATTGGTAATGATTGGTTATCCAAAAGCGAATTTGCCCCATCTACAATCTTGCTGAAACTGAAAGTATCCAATAAACTGACTTTAGAATCCGGCACATATTGCACTCGAGTCAAAAAGGTTTCATCTGTCCCGATAACAAAGTCTAAGTCAAACCCATAAGCAGTATCATTTAGTGAATATATATCATTGTTAGAAAATTCTAGTGAAAGGTATGACACATTAGCCATGTGAGGAATTAGGAAAAAGGCTCCTACTTCGGTCTCAACAGCGGCGTCAATCTTTATGTCGGTTTTGTCAATTGCTGTACTAATGCCGTTAAATTCATTGTTGTAGAACTGATTCTGTAGGCCAAACAATCCAAAAGCCGGCTGAGAAAACTCCCATTCGTGAACGCCATCTGCGCCGAAATCTACTTCTAAATCACTTAAGTGATGCCCAAAATACAAGTCAAACCAAATATCTTCAATAACACAATCATCTTGTAATTCCATTTCAAAGTTAAATTCAAACACAGGAGAATCAAAGTAGGTAATAACATCGTTTTGTAAAGGGTAGTCATCAATTAGATTTGGGTGAGATAATGTTGATACTGGGAGGCACCTTGCGGCGTCAACACCAGACATTTTAATGCCATAAAATGGTTTACTAAATTTCTCAATCATATCTTTTGATTCAAAGGAAAATAATAGGTTATCTCCGTTGACATCATGTTGATAATCTAGACTGGCGTTTTCAGTAATCCCAAAATCTCGCACTAGATCTTTATCGACAAAAGTCAAACCTATTCTGGAACCTAAATCATAACCATAGATTATGGGCGTAGAAACTCTGTCTGTATCAGCCTCTAAATCTAAAACGATATCGATATATGGATATTGGTCAACATCAATGTCCCATAATTCTATCACGCTTCCAGTCAAGCCTTTTAGCAAACCGTTTGGGGTAGTTACATGCAATCCTGAAGCGGGATCTATTACTGAAACTGTTAGTTCAGAATCTCCCGGGGTGAAACGATCTAAAGATAACAGCCCATATCCATCTGGTTGCCGGTCATCATAGGATTGTTCTGGTTGAACGTTGTTGATTACCATTCTACCAGTTTCAGCATAACCGTCGCCTATTTTGATATCATCTATGTACCATCCATGCCGGTTAGTCTGCGCTTGTGTCCCAGGGGTGTCGGAGTGCTCTAGTACGAACCTGATCTGTGCATAATTGCCAAGATATTGTGCTAATTGAGCTGCAGCAGTAGCCCATCCGTCTGGATTGCTTACTGTAGAAGATGTACCTGCTAAACCAAACAATCCTGTTGGAATTCCCTCACAACCTGCGGTAATGAAATTTGAGCTGCTACCACTATCATCTCTAATGTAAAATCCTTGACCGGGAGAAATTCCAGAAGATTCAGGGATATTGAATTGTAACATATTCCAAGGGTCATTAGGGGTAAAAGAACCCGTGGCAGATGTGCGTATCTGGACGTAAGCGCAGTCTGGATAAATGAAATCATTTGTCGGTGTTAGATGGGTTTCTAATGCATGCCAAGAAGAGAACCTCAAGAAGGTATCATTTAGCGTGGCTGGCAAAAAGAAACTCGGAGAAGTAAGTTGATATGTTACAACATCAGAACCAACTAGACCGTTGTTTAGATCGTTTGTGTAATCAGTATCAAAGATGGAAGTGCCCCAACACATGTCACCTGATGCACATTCATTGGGCCCATTGAGCAGTTGTTTGTATTGGTAGTTATCATATTCCCATGCAATAGGTTCATTGGTAACAGAATTAGAAGCCTGGGATGAATTAACATAATTGCCGTTATTTGACTCGAAATCATCAGTTATAGATTCTGAGGATAATGTCGTAGCGCCATTGGTTGTGGCACCAAAGTTGAAGTTGGAACTATTATCGACTGTTGTCAAACCGTTATTCTGAGCAGGGTCCCAAGAGAATCCCATCTGGTCAACCCCATTATGAGAATAAAATGAATCATTTACCACGCTGCTTGGAATCTCTAACTTTGCGGAAGTTATTGTTTCGTCACTGGGTACACTAAAGCCACCATCGGTATTATTGTAATTATTGACACCGTCTTTGAATTCAATACTCACTTCTGATGAACCATCTGCAAATGTTGTAACAGTACTGGCTGCTGCCAAAGGAGTTAGAATCATTAACAAAGTCAAAAAAATTGAGGTTTTTATCTGGTTTTTTTCAATCGCCATGCTATCGCCCATACCCTACCAAAGCGTCTATGACTAAAATACATCGCTTTTTCGACTGATAAAGGCTCACTTCCCAATTAATGAATTATGTTCTTCAAGTCAGATTATAGTGGTCCACCTAATGCAGATACGCGTAATGGTATTTCTGCCCTTAGCCTCTTGAATATCAACAGACATAACAGAAACCTTGTGATGAAATCTATTTTATGGCGTGACTTCTTGAACTAGAAACTATTCCCCTTGCCATGGAACCTTATTCCAAAGAGCCTGTTACGCTAATTGAACACGTTTTTCCCGGTGACACTAATGACCATGATACGTTATTTGGCGGCAAACTATTGTCGATAATGGATAAAGCAGGTGGAATCTCATGCTCCAAATTCGCTCATCGTGAATTTGTCACTATTTCCATTGATACGCTGAAATTTATCGCCCCTGCTAGACAAGGAGATTTGCTTGAGGTGACCGGCCAAGTAGTCTACACCAGCACACATACTGCATGCTCAAAGGTAACTGCTTTTGCGGTAAGTAAAGCGACTTGGGAAAAGAAGAAAATTTGTGAAGGATATTTCTTCTTTGTCGCCATTGATTCAATGATGCGTCCAATACCAATACCGCAATTTGTTGTCGAAAATGATGATGAACAAATTGAATGGGACAATGCGAAGCGGATAAGAAGCAACATGGTTGAACCAAAGTAATCATTAGTAGCCCGTAAATTCATTTGAAGGTGCTCGGTGGGATAGACATGACAGTATTGAATGTTGCAATGTTTGGCAGCGATGAGTTAGCCAAAGATGTTGCTAAAGCAACAGACCAAAGGGACGTTCACACCTACGTTCACAAAGAATTAACCGATGGTGAAGCAAAAATCATCTCAATAATTAGACCTGCAAGATTTCCCGAACGGCTACGTCCTTTATTAAATGCAATTTCTGCAGGCAGAGTAGGTCTAATAGAAATAAACGAAATTGATGCAACCCTCGGAGAGGTAATAGTTGCATTTGCTAGCTCCAGTATCAAGCGAGGAATTGCAGTTATCAGGCCATTAGATGGTGGATGGGTTGACCAAGACATGGTTGAGAAAATGTTCTCTCAGGCAGGATTAGATGGATGGCAATTTATGCAACCTGATGGCTTAGAAATTCGTAACCAACTTTACGCATTGATGGACGATATTAATGATGAGTTAATCCAATCAGCACAATCACCGTTGGTGGTCAGTATCGACCAATATTTCAATGTCAAAGGCATTGGACTAGTTGCAATCGGTTATGTGCAATGTGGCACATTGAAAGTCCACGATGAATTACATATCCTGCCGGCAAAAGGCAATGGAAGTACCAAATCACTGCAAGTAATGGATGATGACGTACCCGAGGCTCGTTCTGGAGACAGAGTCGGTATTGCCCTTAGAAATGCCAAAGAAGAATCCCTCAGCAATGGATCAATAATAGTGAAGCCGGCTCTGCTGGATAAAAAAACCAGTACAGATATTCCATTATCGGTAATTGAACACAAATCATCTACGTTGAAATTATCAACATCGCCATTCCAAAAGCGCCAATTAGCACAAGGTGACGTAATCCATATTAGTCTTGATTTACAATTTATTGTTGGGAGAATCAAATCAGTTAACGGCGAAAATTTGGTTGTTGAATGGGAATCTCCACTATATGTTAGAAGAGATAACCCTGAACAAGCAATTATTTCTCAACTTGATTCAAAACCAAGAATCATTGGGTCCGCTGAACTTCAGCAAAATGAATAATTCGGCTGAATTTAACCACCCCAAATAACGGGGTGTGTTGGAGTAAATTTGCGGTGGTTTGATAACCTAGACAATATGCTTGGATTACTGGGATGCATTCTTCTAACCGCGTAGCATATTCATCAACTGAGTCAAATGATGTTAAAATCGACTCACTATACCTTGACGGAGCCGCAGGAAAAGTAGTTGCCACCATTGATGAGAGAATGCTAAGCTTGGAAACTAGAACTGGACATGCATTAGACATAAAACTACATTCAATCAACCGGGTGCACCATCATCACACTAGATTAATTCCCGGCTATATTGCCGCTGCTGGGCTAGCCTTGGTTTGGTCTAGTATTCGCATATTTTCTAGCCCAATAGTACAAGCAACAAGTATGCTCTTGGGGATTGGTTTGACGATGGGGTGGGCAGTAACTCGAAAACCAACATTGACCATTGATACAGAAGTTGGAGATTGTCACGTGATTACTGGCAATGATTTTTCGTTACTAAAAGTAAACACTATTCTAATGAAATTACAGCGTGGTTTCTCACTCAGTGATGCTGTTGAAGGATTGGAATTGCTTGAGGGTGACACGAGTTATCCACGAAATTCCTCACTTGAGCAACATGAGGTACCTGTTAGCGTGGTTGAAGTTAGTAGACCCGAATCAATCGCTAGTTTTCTTTCGACCGAACTTGCAGAATCTGTAGTAACAGAGCCGGAGCCAAGTTTTTCTCTTGATGCAGAGTTATTTGACTTTGATATGCCACTTCAATCAGCTCCAGAACCAGGGCCCTCTTGGTTAAGCCAAAGCAGCAGACCTGCAGTGGAAAGTTCTCATGCAGGCGATGCATTAATTCAAAGAGGTATCAATAATGTTACCGATAGAAGAGAACGTCAAAGTAGAGAATCTATGCCGATGTTCAATGCTTTGGATGTGGATTTAGCAACTGTGCCAACGCAACAGAATAATGCAACACCAACCCGTGGAATTCTAGGTCAAGGCGAGAGTAACAACTTGGAAGCAGGTCCTGCACATATGCCTGATTTACTGCCAAGTTTTTGGAACCGTGATGGTTACCATAACCCCAATGAACCAAGTCATGAAGTTGTTGAAGACAATTTCTCTGCGTTCTCATCCCCTGACCAATTACTCGGCAACATTGATGAAAATGGTGAGGTGGTAGAATCACTAGTAGCGACTGCTAGAAGGTCATCCCGATCAAGGAAGCCGCAGACATCTCAAGACAAAACTGGTATTGACTCAAAAACAACC
>CAXGZX010000092.1:0-6110 GCA_964014545.1 uncultured Candidatus Poseidoniales archaeon
AAAGATGGCCAACTAATCATTGACACGGCCCTGCTTGGCACAACCCATCTACTGACTGCAGCCAGAGATGCGGGAATTAAACGGGTAATCTATACCTCAAGTGTAGCAGCAGTTGGTAATACTCCCAAAGGGCGACCTAAGACTGAAGATGATTGGCAAACTGAACGCTCATCACCATATATCATTGCTAAAACTGATTCGGAGCGCAAAGCCTGGGAACTAGCCAAAGAATTTGATATTGATTTACGAGTTATCAATCCAAGTGCAGTTATTGGTGGCGGATTTGTCAATGCCACACCAAGCGTTAATTTCTTCCCTGACATCATCAACGGTAATGTTCCAATGGCGCCTAAAATTCCGCTATCTATTGTCCATGTCAAAGATGTGGCAATAGCCCATAGAAGAGCCTATGAAGTTGACGAAGCTGAAGGAAGATTCATTCTGGCACCACATAACAACCTAACATTAGTTGATGTCTGTCGGACTGTTAAGAAACTATATCCAGAAAGCAAGGCACCAAAACGAGGCATCCCGCGCTCAATGATGTCGCTTGTCGTATTATTTGACTGGTTTAACGGGCTGAGAGGCAAGAAACGCTACATGACTAGAAAGACTGTGAAAGGTTTCTTCCGTGGCGATTCTAACATGTCTTCAGCAAAAGCCACTGAGGTTTTAGGCATGGATTGGATATCTCTAGAGGATTGCGTCACCGATACTGTAAATGAATTCAAATTACGGTCGTTGGTACAATAGGATCTGAATGATTCTCTCCCTTCGCCCATTTCTTTTTGATAAACTTGAACAAAATCCGTGAGAATACCATCGAGAATAGTAAGAATATGATTGACGTCCAAATCGGGAGATTATCGCTAGTTGCAATAAAATAAGTGACCACTAAAATGCCCATGCCGTATACGGCTCTAAAGGCAGAAAAAAGCATCAAAGAGCGGAACGCTGGAGACTTGCTTAGCCGGGTAAAAAGTGTCAACTTCTCACCTTCCTCCATACACTATGCTGAATCTTTTACTTCAAAATATGATGTATTGCTAAAATAACTTTAACCAATATTGCCGAATAACCCGACAAAAATCAACAACGTGTAAATTAACAAGAGTATAAAATGGTCGCAGGCCTAAATCCCACCATGCAAAGCAGCAAATACGCATACGTGAAACTTAGTGGAATATCCTGCGTCAGATGTGGTAGACTCGATGGAATATCTGTCGATGCATCAGGAAGATGTGCTGACTGCATAAACATGAATTACAATATCGATTAATTCACTCTTCTTCCGAGGATTCTTGCACAAATGGGGTGAAAATCCCCCGCTCCTCCATGATATCACAGGGGCCAGGTAATACCGCTAGAATCTCATCGGTAGAAATCCCGGTATTTTTGTAAATCCTGTTAGCAAGTCGGTCTTTCTTGGTAATTCCAGAACTTAAGATTGCATACCTCGAGCAAATTGACAGGATTAGTTCAGGAGTACCGCTCATCAATAGTGGCACGCCATTTATCGCCACTATACCAATACCGATTTTAACGTCTAAATCCCTAAACCATTGTCGTTGACCACGAACAATAAATGCCCCTTTACCAACATACTCGCCGGTTTGTGCAGTCTTGGAAACTTGAGCTGGCTTTACGGCAAATACTGTCCCGTGGCCCCCACCACTAGACCATGCACGACTCCAACACAAAGCCAGAGTTGCTGCCTCGGTTAATTTATCATCGTTAATTCTCTCATCACCCAATTTGTCGACTAACTTGTAAGCGGGAATATCTTTGGGAATATTTGCCGGTGGATTCTCATCGATGACAAAGCCTTGAGTTGCCCTAAGGCTGCAACTTGGAGCGCCATGGATATCAGCGTGGAGATACATGTCAGAACCGGAAAGATGTTTCTTGACAATTGCATCATTACCCTTGGCATCTTTACCACCCACCAGTAAATGGCCTCCTGTAGTCATTGACCAGCGATGGTTTTCAAACCACAATCGTTTACTACGTTTTACCTTACTTAAGCGCCCACTTTCTTTGGCTTTGACCTCTTTCTTTTGCGCCCGTTTAAGTTGTATATTAGTTTCTTCTAATGCCTCAACTGCGCCTTTAGTCTTGGCTTTTTGCTTGTTAGCGGTGGTAAAGAAAAATTGGGCATTTTGGTGAACTGTATCATCTAAGCGAAGTTGGGCTTGCAGACCTTTAGGTTCACCATTTTCGTCTGGTAAAATGCTGATGAAAGTTCGCTCAGCTCCATTCATAGAAACAATCCATGGAATTTGTTTGGCCATTTTTTGAGTATCTTTCCACCCATTAGTCTCAACCGCTGCTTTGATTTGCGATAATAAACTTTCAACATGACTCCAATTATTTTGGATGGTATGGCCGATCAATTGTTGTTTCTCAATTTTCTTAGTAAATCCTGATAGGGCTTTTTCTTGTTGGGCTTTACGACGTTCTAATTTTTCAACTTCCGTTGAAAACCCACGTCCTGGTGATGCAATATCCAACTTTTCGGCTTCTCGGCGAGCAAGGGCGCCAGCGTCATGTGGACCTCGCCATGCATCAACTGCGGCACACAATGTGGCAAATTCCATTCTCGGCTTACCATCATGAGCAGGAAGTAAGGTCGGAGATGCTTCATTAGCATATTGTTCAAGAAATTTATCTCGCTTAGCGTCATCTGTTTGCCCATCAGATAAAGCCTGTAATCCTGTGCTACTTTGTTCCTTATCTGGTTTTAGGATAAGATAGCCTTTGGCCTCTGTTGTCAGACTAGCAAGTAAGGTTTGCAATGCTTGGTGAATTTTACCTACATCTACCTCAGTGGTGGCCGAATTTGCGGTGATTCCGGCTAATTCACATACTGCGTTAGCATGGGTTCCACCTAAGTTTGCTTTGCCACCCAAAGTTGCAACTAAATCACGGTCTGAATTTTCAAACATCTCTTGTAGAGCAGTTTCGTCTAAATCGTGTGGGTCCAAAGCTGCTGGTGGGGGTTGATACTGAACTCCTTTCTTGAGAATACGTCCTGAATACTTAGCGTGAGTTAAGGGCTGAATGATAATTCCTTCATGGTCAACAAGAATTACGTTACCCTCTCTAAATACCTCAACATAAAGATGCATTTGACCAAATTTGGTATCAAAATCAAGTGCCAGTACTCTATCAAAACCCAATTGCCTTACTGCAGTCATACGGGCATTCTTCAAGAATTTCCGCAACACCATAGCAAATGGTGGAGGCGTCATTGGCATAGGACGGTCACGAGTTGAGGTGTAAACTCTTGAGCCCCTTACGATTACTAAATCAAATTGATTACTTTCTTTAGGATTGATACGTAAGACGATTTGTTCATAATGCGGCATGTATGATTTCTTGACATAAGCACCAGCAAATTGGTTTAACTCGCCAACAATTGCTCGAAGGTCAAATCCGCTCATGTTAGCCTTCATACTACCGCCTCATCATGCTGTGGGATTCACGCTTATTGAATGCTACTTGAACCGTAGTAAGACTTTACCGATATTCTTAGCATCGTGGATGTGTTGATGAGCCTTGTCAGCGTCTTCAACGTCAAATATCGAATCAATAACAGGGTCCAAAACACCATCTTTGACTCCTTCCAAAATTCGTTCTAGTTGACTGGCCATGACTACTTCATCATTCCAAGTCCCCATATGAACGCCAAAGATTCCTTGGTTGCGACTCATCATCTTCATTGGGTCTAGTTTAGGAGTTTTTCGCCAAGCCAGGTAAGCCTTGAGTAGTGAACGCTTACTAGATGGGGCCGCTGAAGACATACCAAAAGAGTAGACTTTGCCACCCATGGCTAATACTTTCAGGCTGCGTTTGAGGTTCTCTCCGCTGATTGGATCAAGGATGTGGTCGACTCCTCTGCCACCTGTTGCTTGCTTGATAACCTCAACAAAGTCCTGATTGTGCCGATCAATTGGAATACCACCATATTGCTTGATGATATCTGCCTTATGTCCTGAAGCAGTCGCCCAAACTTTGTCAATTCCCGCCCATTGGCAGAGTTGTAGGGCTGCAGTACCAACCCCGCCTGCACCACCATGAATTAGTACAGTATCTGTCGATTTTAGATTGCCTAAGTGGTGTAGCATGTGATGAGCAGTAAGGTAAGTGACTGGCATAGAGGCAGCTTTTTCCAAACTCATTTCATCGGGCAAAGGAATTACTCGAGAAACTGCGGCAATCACATGACTTGCCTGTCCTCCATTGGACATTGCGGCAACTACTCTTTGCCCAACCTCAAATTCGGTTACTCCCTTACCAAGTGAATGGATAATTCCACTCACTTCGTATCCAGGGGTGAAAGGGAATGGTGGTCTTGGCCGGTAAAATCCAAGCCGCATTAGAGTGTCGGCGAAATTGATTCCTGCAAAGTGCACTTCAACTCTAACCTCGCCTGCTTGAGGCTCTGGCATTGGCATTTCTATGACATCCAGTACAGATGGCGAACCTGCTTTGGTGATAACTAATCGGCGAGGCATGTCTAGCCTAATGCGTGTCATCAATCAATGCTTGCATGCCAATTGTTGGATTCATCCTTACTGACTTTGCCTCGACGTTGGTGAGACAAGAGATGCGCCAGGGTTTGATCTTTAGCAAGTCCAGGATGGGCACCGGGAGTATCCTCATAAGCCTTGATGGCGATGTTTTCGAGTTCAAATAATCCACTTTGAACCGCTTGTAATACCTTTTCGTGCCGTGAGCCGCGATGTTGAATGTAGTGAGTTAATTTCTTTTGCGGCAGTGCGATAACTGGGCCGTGGCTAGGGAATAACAAATGTGGTGCTAAGTCTCTAAGTTGCCCTAATTCCTCGATATATAGGTCCATATCACCTGTGGCTGGAGGAATCAGTATCGTGCCAAATCCAGCGACCATGTCACCGGCGATAAGGCCTGCTTCACCGGCAAAACAAACGTGACCGGGGTGATGCCCGTGGGTGATGATTATCCGCCATTTTTGCTTACCTAGTTGCAATACTTCTCCAGTTTGCAAAATCCGGTCACAGTGAACGCTTCTTGCGGTGTATTCACTACCCCACACTGGCAAATCAAAGGCTTCTTTGAGTAAATCATTGTCTGCAAGATGGTCACTGTGTGAATGAGTGTAAGCAACGGCAATTGGTGTACCATTATGGCGGTCAACTGCTTCGGCTAGAGCCTCCATATCTTCACGATAAACAACTGCAGGGTCGACAATGATAAACTCGCCATCCGGGTCGCCTAGCAAATAGCAATTGGTATGATCTGCCGGAGGTAATGTGACAGTTCTAATCGGGACTACTTCCACTCCATAGCCAAATAGAATTGACTGTCTTCCCGGTTTGCGTCGAGAAATATTTTCTGCTGCCTCCACTATATCATCGCCACAGAACTTCATGATTCTAATAAATTCCATCAATATCGAAATGACTGGTGGAGCAACTTTAATTTCATTTTTAGACCAACGCTCGAGTATTTCGCTTGGAGCAGCCCACATAATCTCATCAAATTCTGTCTGTGGCTCAAGGTCAATCTCAGGTACACTTTGCCATTCCCCACAATGGAAATGGATGAAGGCATTATCAAATTGAATCGGTCCAAATGGCGGGGTTATTCGATGGCCAAGAATTCTAATGTTGTCAACATTCACTGGAATATTACAGTCCTCTGCATGTGGTAGCCAATTGGTCTTATCTTTGATAACATCAAACCTAGCATTCTCATCTATAGAAATAACATGATCGCCATTTGGTGCTAATCCAAGCTCTTCGCAAGTCTCTCGAAGTATGCAAGCAATGGCTTTACCATGTTCAACATCAAGGACGGAAAAGGATTCAACTGCGGCAGTATCGACTCTAGATACTCCCCCACCAGTAAATGCCCAATAACCAGGGAAAGCCGCCATGGTTTCACTGCGCAAGCCAAGCAAAACTTCAGGCCCATTTGGCCCGTCTCTAGTTAGCGTCATTGTCGCAGTAGGGCGAGGGGGCTTACGAACAAATCCCGACAGGTCAACGCCCTCTGGCAACTCGCTCATAGACATCCCTCAAGGCCTAGGGGTTTGAACTCTTGTGAGTTAGAAATAAAACCTAACA
>CAXGZX010000093.1:0-6097 GCA_964014545.1 uncultured Candidatus Poseidoniales archaeon
GCGGTAACAATTTTACCGCCATCAGGATGCCACGACACACCATCGATTTGGCCACATTGAACATTGTTTCCAGCGCAATTATTGGGTCTTGGCCCTGAAAAGGCATCAACTAGTAAACTGGATGTTGTTTCGTATATCTTAGCAGTTGCTCCATCAGCTTCATACCAGTACATTCCGACAATAAATTTAGAACCATCTGGTGAAAAATCCACTGAAGAGCAGGATGTAGTTGTTCCAACTTCCCAGATAATGGGCCATCCGCTACCATCATATTCGTGAACCTGAACACGCGCTCCGTTAGATTCGTAGGCGCCACACATGACGATGTAGTTGCCATCAGGAGACCATGCTATCGCATTTACCGAATCAGGAGGGCTTGAAATTGATGCTACAGTAGTTCCAGTCGAAATTTCAGAAATATACCAATCCCCTTCACTTGCTACAGCAATAAAATTACTATCAGGCGAGAATGCAGTATCATAGAATCGATCTTCGCCTCCAGGATTTATTCCCGAACTGAAGAAGTTCCCAGTAGAGGTATTGATGAATGAAACAATTCCATTAGTTCCTTGATTTCCAGACCTTCCAATAGATACAGCAAGTAGAGAACTATCCAACGAGAATTCAACATCGTTTACTCTCTCACCACTGCCAACATCGACGCTAATTGACCCATATAGGCTAGTCATAGTGGCGGCATCAAAAATTTGGACAGTATCATCATTAACGCCAGCGGCGAGTAAATTACTGTTGGGCGAAAATGCCACAGAATTTATCTCAGAGCCAAGATCAGCAGATCTAAGGTTGACGAAGGTTGATGAATTCCAAGTTCTAACAAAACCGTCATCAGCACCGGTGACTAAACTATGACCGTCGCCAGAATATTCAATGTCATTATAATCTTGATTTGAATTTAGAATTTGTTCTGTTTGGAAATTTGGATTAGCAGTAGTCCACGGGTCATTTAGGTCAGATGTCCCATCACCGTCAAAATCTGGGCAACCAGTTTTGTCTACAGTTGAGGTTCCAGAGGCCCATTTGCAGTCATCTGTAGCATCACTTATGCCGTCACCATCTGAGTCTGCTGAAACAGTAATCGGCATTGTTGCCAAGACAAGTATGGACAGCACCAACAGCGTTGTTTTGGCTGAACCCATGCCATTCCCATAATTATTACAATAAAGGAATTATGGTTATTTTGCTCGTCTTTCAAATTATCAGAATGCCAAAACCGCTTAGTTGTAGTAGCCAGTGGATTAACTGTGAGCGCAGGTGTTGCAAAGGTAAATGTCCCAGTGCAAGACCGCGTAATGCTTCATTTGTTTGAAAATAATGAACAGGCTGATAGATACCTTGTTGGCCCCGAATTAACCAGGCCAGGCATTGCCGAATCATGCGCTCTTCACCCACCCAATGTTAGCCGCACGATGCGAGAGTTATTGCGCAAAGAATTAGTCTCAGAGCACACTAGAAATGTCAAAGGTGAAGATCGTCGCCAGAAAACTTGGCAATTAACCGACGAAGGGAGAAAGTCGGTAAAGTCAACAATTAAACGCCTGTCATCCATTTCTGTTGTGATAAGGGATAATTCAGGCGAATTGCTTGAATTAGAAGCATCTGAAGTTTCACAACGTTTAGACGCAAATATTTCATTATTGCAAATTTTGATGCATGCACAACACGAAGGAGTGTTAACTTATGGTGACATAAGATTTGGCGTAATAAGAAAATCTGAGTCATCAGAAAATACTCCACCTGGCCGCCTAAAAGCACTTACTGGTGCCCATGCAACATATAACAACAAACCGCCAAAAACTCGATTTGTTCACGGCAGAGAAAGTCAAATTGATGAATTAAATGATTGGTTTGAAGAAAGAAAGCCGTGCATGGTAATACATGGAATTGCCGGTATCGGTAAGTCAACCTTAGTTGCCCATTGGCTAAACGGACAGCTAGAACAGAACCCGAATCTGTCTGTTTGTTGGTATCCTTGTCAGCCTTGGGATACACCACTTGGGTTAGCAACTAGCCTTTTGCACAGATTTGGTATCGATGAGAAACATGACCCTTACAACTTAATCGAAACCCTCCCACTAAATCCAGGAGGAATTGTTGACGTTGATACTTGGCGTCGGCGTTTACTGGCCTATTTGACCGACGCTAGAACGATTCGAGAGCGTTTCAAAACGGCATCTGGCGGCCCACCACCATATTGGTTAATCGTATTAGATGACGTACATCACATCGAAAGCGAAGCAACAAAATTACTGGGTGCATTGTTGCAAATATCGAAATCTTCACCGTTGCGAATAGTAATGATTTCACGAACTAGACCAACGGTATATGACCGAAGAGATGTACATACTAGGGATATAGTTACTGAACACTCACTGCAGGGCCTATCAAAAGATGAAATGCAAAATTGGTTATCTAAGATTGACGTTGATGAAGACTTAGAATCGGTTTTTGAGAAAACTGGAGGGCATCCATTGGCCTTGGAATTATTCGAGTTATACGGTCAATCTTTGCATGTTGATTGGCTGCAATTCCTTGATGATGAGATTTTATTCAAGTTACCCGAAAATGAAAGGGAGTTGTTGACTAACTTAGCAAGTCATGATAAGCCAGTAAGCTGGGAATTATTGGCAGGTCAATCAAATTGGACAGGTCCGCCACCTAAAGACTTGATTTCCCACGGTATACTAATCGAAATGTCAGAAGGTATGTGGCTTCATGAGGCACTCAAAGAGCGCCTGCTCAGAGATATTCAATAAGATTAGAAGTCATCAGCAGTCATATGTTGGTCAATCCAACTCAACAAGGCTGGTTTTGGCATTGCACCGCTTTGTTTTGACACAACTTTACCATTGTGGTACAAGAATAACGCAGGGATTCCTCTAACTCCAAGTTTTCCAGCGTTTGCAGGATTTGAATCAGTATCGACCTTAGCGATTAGTATCTCTCTTTCACTTGCGACCTGTTCTAATACCGGAGCTATTGCTTTACAAGGTCCGCACCAAGGGGCCCAGAAGTCTACTAGTACCCACTCGTTATCATTCACTGAATTTTCATACTCTGAATCGCTGACTGCCCTGACTTCACCCATGGTCTCACTAAGGAGCCGTGGACATCTAGCATTAAGACACTTTGTGCGTAATTTTTTACAATCCTAGACACAATGCTCATGAGAATCCGTTGTTTGGCACTACTTGTTCTGCTATGATTATTGCACCGAGTATCCTTACCGCTGACCTATCAAATCTGGCAGTTTCATGTCAAGAAGCAATTGATGCAGGCATTGACGTTCTGCATCTAGACGTGATGGATGGTAATTTTGTCCCGAACATGACATTTGGCCCACCGGTAATAAAATCCCTTCGCGCGGCACTTGGTAACGATGTTCATTTTGATGCCCATCTAATGATAAGTAATGCAGAGGACTGTTACATGGACTACATCAATGCAGGATGTAACCACATATCAGTCCACGTAGAAGCGACAACTCACCTACATAGATTGGTAATGGCAATTAGAGAAGCGGGTGCAACAGCAGGTGTCGTCCTAAACCCCGCAACTCCAATAGAAACAATAACAGAAATTTTACCAGACCTCGACCTTGTTTTGATAATGAGCGTAAATCCCGGTTTCGGCGGCCAATCATTCATCGCTTCTGTTGAAGGGAAAATTAGGCGACTCAAGTCAATGATTGACCAACAAGTCGCCAATGGCGGCAGGCCTGTACAGATACAGATAGATGGCGGCATAAAAGCCCACAACATTGCCATGGTTGGGGAATGGGGCGTTGCTAATTGCGTGGTTGGCTCGGGGCTTTTCAACAAGCAAGCCTCAGTCAAAGAAAACCTTCAAGCGCTAAAAACAGCCCTTGAAGTATAATCCGATGAAGGTGGCAATGTGCGTATCTTGGTAGTGTCACTACTATTTCCCTTGCCAACCAATGTAGCTCGTGGAACATTTGTTAGTGACAACGTCAAATTGCTGGAATCTATGGGTCACGAAATAAAAGTGGTAAATCCATTACCTAGGATGCTGAAGTATCAAGAATCTAGCAGATCAACATTAACCGGAGTATCAAGGGCGCCAAAACAATTCACTCATGGTGATACTCAAGTCATAGCTCCAAGATTTTGGGGCCTGCCTGGACATCCATATCCATCCATAACTATGCGAAGTATGAAGCGGATTGTGAAAAAAGTTGAGTCCTGGTTAGGCGACTGGAATCCAGAAATAATCATCTGCCACACTATGTGGCCTGCAGGAGATTTAGCATCTAGGCTAGCAAAGCGAATGGATATTCCTTGGGTGGGAATTGTTCACGGGCATGATTTTGATGTTGGCCTTGAAGACAAAAACCTCTCCAGCCAAATCATTCGGTTAGTCAATGATTGTGACCACTTAGTTACGGTTTCTTCCCGGCTTCACAGCATTGCTGAAGGCTTGGATAAAACAGCATCATCGGTTATTAGTTGCCATACCGCAGTGGAAGATGAATGGTTGACTAAACCTAAAAAGTGGCAAGGAAGATGGCGTAAAAGTAAACTTGATATTTTGTTTCCAGCCGACCCAAGAAGACGAGAAAAAAATCATTTCCTAGCCCTACAAACCGGAGAAGAGTTAGAAAATCGTGGCTGGGTTGTCGGCATTACAACGCTACGCCAACAACCAAGAACAATAGTTTGGGACAGAATGCTAGTTGCTAACTTGACATTGATTACCTCGAAACGAGAATCAGGTCCCTTGGTCGCTAGAGAATCACTAGCCTGCGGAACCCCAGTTGTTTCAGTTAATGTGGGCGAAGTTAGCCAATATTTGTCAAAAACAAGTTTAGTTGAACAATACGATCCGATAAAATTAGCCGATGCATGTGAGGATGCCTTGCAGACAGATTGGAGTGAAGGATTCAAGATACCAAACGAGTTTTCTACTGAGGAAATCAGTAAACGTTGGTCTTCATTACTTGCCAAGCTCTTGGAGTAAACATAAACAAAGCAGTTCCACTCAATGCAAGTATTGAATTTGTCGCAAAACCATAACAAGAAATTGCTGCGAGTATTATACTAGCCATAAATTCAATTCTTCTTGGATAAACTAAGTTCCATAGCCTAGCCAGATGCAGTGATGAAAACAACAAAAATGCCGATGAGGTTGTCGATGCGATTGCTGCTGCATAGAGCCCGTAATTTTTGGAATCCGCAAAATAGCCAATTAATACAAAACCAATAATTGTCGCAAACATCACTACACATCCGATAAAAATAGTAAATTTCCACGGGTTCTTACCCGCTTGTAATGCAGTATAACTCGGCGTTGCAATCAAAGTAAAGCACCATCCTAGTAGTAATATCATGAATAGTTGAACTGCTGAAGCCCCAATACTGCCATCGGTGTATTGCTGTGGAAAAGCGCTTGGTAGTATGAATGTGATTAACAATGCGCCACCAAATAATCCAACTGGTAAAAGACCGAAACACAGGTCTAGGGATTTGTTGATGACACCATTAAATCGGTATTTTTCGTGCCTGAAAGAACCAAGTATTGGCAGCAGTGCAGCTCTCATTGCTTGTGGAACAACTAAGCCAGCAAGCCAAGCAATTTGTGCAACATGAAATAATGCTGCACTCTCAACACCCATTGTTCCTGCAACAATAAACTTCTCAATCCTAACCACATAAGGCAGTACTCCAAGGGTTATAGCAAACGGTAAAGATTGCAATAACAAAGATTTGTTATCAATCCATGATTCTCCCATAGTAGACCAATCGCTAACTTGAACCGAACTCTGCAAGTATAATTTAGCAAATAAAATTGCCATAATTAATCCCACCAAAGCGCCTATTAGGAATACTAAAGCATAACTTCCCACAGAATTAACCCCAAAATAGTATAGAAGCAAATAACCGCTCATAGTTACCAAGCGTTCCAAAACCTTGCTCCAAGCCTCCAGTGAAGCAAATCCTGCCGCTCTTAGCCCAGATCTTGGTGCGTAACTAAAAATGTGCGCTAAAGCAATAGTCATACAAATTATTACCACGGGTAGGTACTGCGACCAATCATTGAAGGTGATTGAAATACCAATTAT
>CAXGZX010000094.1:0-5885 GCA_964014545.1 uncultured Candidatus Poseidoniales archaeon
TTGAGAAAGTTAGTATTCTAACTTGTTCATCTGCATCACTACCTAGAGCGATAATTTCATCATTTGCCATATCTCGAAGTGTAGATGCTGATTGGTCCCCAAACACCTTAGTAATTGAATACCGCTTGTTATCATTAGTCTGGAAATTTACAGTTATAAGGGGAACTCCGCCGGTATTTGGTGCTAAATCTTTCTTCAATGTGCCACCCTTTGCAGAATATGTTAATCCAAGGGCAATGCATAGCCAAATGGTTGATTTTCCAGACCCGTTTGGACCTTTTATTAGATTGATTCCATCTTTAAAATCAAATGTATGTTCGCCTTTCCACTTTCTAATGTCTCTAATTACCAATTTTTCAATTTTCTTCAACATCATTGCCACCTCCTCAAATTAGCTTTGAGTAATATTAACGCTCTTTTCTTCACATTTTCCTCAAAGCCTTCCTTCTCATTTATTGCATCAGATAATGAGTCAAACAGGGGGTTAGAACCAGTTATTTCGACATCGGTGAAGTGTTGTTCAATTATCTCAAGGTTTTTCGATTTTTCCTTTAGAGTGGCAATTATTTGTTCTAATTGTTCATGTTGCTCTTTGTTCAGTTCGCCAGTAAATTTGAGTTTAGTAGAAGTGAATTCGGGGTTTGTTTGATCGAATAATTCCGTGAATTCCTCTATTTGCTGGAAGGGATTTTCAGATTCTTCAACGAACTCAAATTCTTGATTTATGAAACGAAGACTGCCGACTTCAATTCGTTCAGCACTGGTGATTTTACCATCATCCATAGTAATACTAAGGAAAGAACCAACAAACGGTTGGGCAATATGCATAGCCTCTAAAGCCCCTGTATAGTATAAGGCGCGCTTTGTTGAGGTATCTATGTCAAATAATACACTGTGAAAGTCTTCATCAGTTGAACTCGGGCCATGTTGGTCACCAACAATGGCTATGTCCAAATCTTTCTTAGATGAAACATTGGAAGGCAATGTGCCATTTGGTAGTTCCTTTATTGCGGCATGGAAAACTCCCATTCTAATTCCATCATTCTTTTCACGTTTAGGAATCCACTTCCATTGGTCTGATAGATCATCTCTTCTTTTCACGGTGCCAGGATAGAATGTAACTCCTAATGATTCATTGAAATACGGCCTTTGTTCATTCATTACTGTTACATGATTAGCACCTAACAACTGTAATGTGTCCTCAAGCGACTTAGGGATGCCAGATGCTATACTGTCGTGATTGCCACCAATAATTACCGTTGGAGTTTTGCAGTCAGCTAACATTTTTGCGACTTCTTCAATCAAGCTAAATGGTGCAGATTCACTATCAAACAAATCCCCAGCGACAACGACTAAATCATAATCAGGGGCATGATTCTCCATTACTTCTTTAGCAGTATCAAATAGTTGGTTTCGAAATGTCTTAGCATTTTCACCTAATGTAGTAAACGCTTTGCCCAACTGCCAATCTGCTGTTGCTAAAATTTTCAATGTCATTATTTTCCTCTCCCCCATGATGGGTTATCGTGTCCACAATAGGGACAGCAAGGCCAACTACTCTGAATAGAGTTAATACAACTTCCGCATGGTTTCATTTTCGTGGTCATATAATCTATTAATCATAAAAAAAAAAATCAGGAAAATTTTCAACCCAATCAAGAAAACTTTCTAAATTTTGTTTAATCAAATCTATGAATGAAGACCGGAATAAATATAGGACAAAATAGCCAGCAGAAATTTGTGAACATGTTAGATTTGGATTTCTTAGAGGAAAAACAGAAAATCGATGAGATTAGATACTCAATAGGTCATGTTTCAGAGACGAGCAATCTTGATCAGCCAATGCAATCTGAGCATAACATCTTGCAACAATTTTTCGAGGAGGAAGGCCTTCTAGAAAAAGTCGAACAAACCAAACAATTTATGGAAAAATATGATGACTTAACAAAGGATGTCATCGTAATTTTACAGAAAGAACTCGAAGAAATGTGGAGGAACTCTCGGCCAAAGGTTTGGAATATTGATGGGTCTAATACCCAGTCGTGGAATGAGTTACGTAAGTGGGACACTTTAGTGTACTGCAATAATTCTGATTGTGACCAAAAAATCAGCAAAACCCCAGCGTCTAATGACCGTAAGTTGTGGGAGAAAACCAAATCACTGTTGCAGGATTATGATGGATCTATTGCAGATCTAATGTTTAATTTCAAAAAACCATCATTGGGTGGTAAACTCAACCAATCAATATTGAGAGAACGACTAAGTAGGGACTACGATTTCATTACCTACAATAAAAGTAAGCAGCCTATAATCGATGGAAAACAACAAGTAGTAAACCTAGATGTTTCTGA
The DNA here is from genome assembly GCA_964014545.1 of uncultured Candidatus Poseidoniales archaeon. Classification (GTDB taxonomy): domain Archaea; phylum Thermoplasmatota; class Poseidoniia; order Poseidoniales; family Poseidoniaceae; genus MGIIa-L1. The sequence goes on from CAXGZX010000094.1 coordinate 2,352, forward strand.
ACAAAATACTGCTCAGTTTAGTGATGATGAGTTAGAACTTATGCGAAAAGAAAATCTATCAATTTATAGCATGATGTTATTCACAAACCTCTGTTTAGGCGAGAATGATACTTGCCCCAAGTGTGGTGCTGATATGTGGATGTATACGCCCAACCCCAGCGATGATCACATACATTTTCATCGAATGGCAAAGATCACAATTAGGACTATTCTATCAACAATTATTGGGTCTAATATGAACCTCTCATCAAAAAAGTTCGTCGGCACAATAGACTCGTTTAGCTTGCCAAAACAATCAAACAAAATTCCAGATGAATTGATTGATATGTTGCTTAAACTGAATGTACTTGGACCAGAAATAAATCGATTAAACGATGCCAAAAATAAAAATCAAACTTTAGATTTACTTAAATTAAAGCAACTAATAAATGAGTCGTCAACTATTAAAATACAATTCTTTTCTAACCTTTATGCTGGTAATTATGATAAAGACTTGGAAGTATTATCTAAATATGAAATTAACAAATATAATCGTAAACTTATCAACGAAGTTAAGAACAGACTATCAGGTAAGTGTGAACTCCGTGCAGGTACGATAAATGACTATGATTTTGCTAAAATGCGCCATTCAGGGGTTTTGTCTTCTGCTATTCAGCACTCAATAAGGTGCATAAGTAGAACGCCAAGTGATGGAATAATACTAGGAAATATTAATCCAATTACACTTCAATTTTCCGATAATAAATTATCAAGGGATGGTCGAGTAACTTCTTTGAAGTTAATTGATCACATTTCTAATGAGCTAATGAGATTTAAGCCATTGGCATTTTTCTCTGGTAGTAATGTAGATTTCCCCAAAAGTGAGCAATTAAGATGGGCAAAACGCACTGCAGGGCAGCTTTTAATGGCAGCATCACGAATTAAAGACTTTATCAAACTCAATAAAATAAACCCCAATGAAGTAAATAGTTCAAAGAAGATATTTCAACATAAAATTTGGACTGTTAAGCTATCTAATCAATTCGAGAAGAAGGTAGCAGTTACATTCGATGATTTAGATGAGGCTAATCGATATTTCAACGTAGCGCGGTTTGATCCTTTGTTCTGCCCTCCCAAGCCAAGGGAAAAAGGTCTCAATCAAGGCGGTTATACAACCGAATATGCCCAAAAAAGAGCCCCGCTAATAAGTAATAATTCATCAGAGAAGAATTTCAATATCAAGCGGTTTCAACCATCGGAAAAAGCAATAAATAGCATAAATAATTTACAAAACACATCATGGAAAATAAATGCACAGGTTGCAAAGACTGTTTATGATTTGTTACAAGAAAGAGTCAATGATTTCACTAAACTACTAAAGATACGATATACTCATTCAGGTGCAGTAATTGATTATATTCACCCTGAGGGTGAGTTCTTGCAATTTGATGGAGGACAATTAGAGGAGTGGATGGAAATTCTAAATTTGGCAGGTGAGTTTATCGATAATGACACAAGTACATTGTTCTGGCATGCATGGGTTTTTGACTGGCGTGGACGAATGTACCCTTGCTCAAATCTACTATCTCCACAAGGCGATGATGTATCTAGGGGCTTACTTCTATTTGGCCAGGGGCTTCCATTAAATGATAAAGGTTGGAAGTGGATTAATAGAGCAGTTGGCCGTGCATATCAAGGCTGCAGTTTGAAAAGTTCTGATTTCACAAAGCAAGAGGAAGATATTTGGATTGAAATCCAGGCGTTATTAGATACAAAGTCATGGCAAAAAATAGATTTAGTGTTTAAGGATACTGAAAAAAGAGAACTAATGCACAAAGTTGTCAGATCAATTAGAGATGACCCTACTGGAACCTATTATATTTGGGGGGCAGGGGATGTATTTGGCAAAAAGCGAGAAGGATTTCAAAGATTAAACCTTACAATTGAATATGCTAATTGCTTAGATGAATATAATTCGGGTAATAAGGCACCAATTACTTCTATACCACTGGTTGCAGATGCTTCATCAAACATCTACCAACATTCCTCAGTCCTGATTGGTGATTCAGACATGGCAAAATCAGTGAATGTAATCCCCAATGATTTAGCTATTCCATCAGATGTGTATCAAGAAGTTGCAAATAAAGTAAAATTTCTAATCAGTAAAAACAAACCTTTCTCAAAAAACTTTTCTGGTCTAACTCAGAAAAATATTGCCGACTTGCAGGAGTTTTGTGGTTTGAGAAATACAGCCAAATTACCGGTAATGACAATTGGTTACGGTGCTAAAGATAGGTCGATAATACTACAACTTTTGTCCCATAATGGTGAAGACTCAGGAATAATAAAAGTAGTCTATAATGACCAAGATGGCAGCATAATCAATGCTGATGAATATTATGATTTGAAGGATAAATATGAAATGAATGGCGGTGTAGATTTCTCCGAATTATATACACCTACAAAGGCCGCACATCCTGTTTCCAAGTTAGGTAAATTGCTAAAAGATACTGACATAAATGAGAGTCTACATTATAAAATCGCAGAGAAAGTAGTTGAACTATACAGGGAAGCAATAGAAGAAGTCTTGAGGGGTCACTCGGATGTTAGAGAAATGTTGGAAAAGGTAAGAAAATCATTGCATATGGTTTCCGAAGATGAGTTTGTTACCTGGAAAACCGAAGATGGTTCTAAAATAAACAATATTGTATTGAATAATAGTGTTCCATTACCAATTGAGGCTTGGCAATCAAACATCACAGAAGTTAAAGAAATTAATTCTGAACTTGGACTAGATGACGAATTTAGCAGTGTAATCTTCACGTCTAAAGTACCAACTCCTGAAAGAAGGAAGAAAAAAGAGTCTTCTGGAATAGCACCAAACTTTATCCATTCTATTGACGCTAATCACATGAGGTTATTTGTTACAAAGATTGTCGAACAAACTCAGACCGAAAACCTATGGTCAGTTCATGATGCTTTTGGAACCCATCCAAATTTTGGTGATGAATTAATGAGTGTCGGAATAGAGACATTCTTCCAATCGCATAGTCAACAAAACTCTACATCATTACTCCATAAGTTAATCAAGTCTTCCATAGAGAAACTAAACAATGTTAATAATAATCGACAAAAGCGTAAAGATTCTATTGCAAAATTGTCAGCAGATGATGAGAAATTAACTAACAATAAATCAAATGTCACATTAGAGAAAGTGACTAATGAAGACAATATGGATCGTATATACTTGATATCTTGAGGTGATAAAATGACTACAGAAAAAGTAAATTTAAACATAACAAAGAAAGCCGATAAAAAATCAGTTATCTACAATAAAATGCGAGAATATGATAATAAAGAGATTAATCTCTTAGCTTTGAAAACAGCAAAAAACGTTGCATTCAGTACAATTAAAATTGGAGGAGCAACATATAAACCGAATTACTACTGGTGCACCATTAAAATACAGGTTGACAAATCATTAGAACCAGAATTTGAATTCTTTGACAATGAACCTCAAGCAGTTGAAGCAATAGGTAAACATTTGCTTGAGAT
>CAXGZX010000095.1:0-5744 GCA_964014545.1 uncultured Candidatus Poseidoniales archaeon
TGACTGTTGATGATGATGAGAAGACTATCTTCGGTTACTTTGGTGACGCTATTACTCCTGCAAACATTGGCTTTGAACTATGTTCCTGAAGTTGATGCTGCAACCGCAAAAGGCGGTTCAAAAGATGATTTTAGTATCTTCAGCATAGAAGTTGGAAACCAGACCATACCTACCGAAAAATGGATACAGCCCGGCGGTGAGGTTATTGATTACTTACTACAAGATGATTTTATTGAAGTAAAGGTTACAGTCTACAAAGATGGTGCGGTAACTGGTGTGCAAAAACAGACTGATGCACTGTTAGAAATTGTTCATCCAATCGGTTTCGTAATAGAATCGTTCGGCTGGACTACTGGGCTAATGGCGGGTGGTGCCAAAGATGCAACAACAATCTCGTGGAATCCTCAAGAGGCTCATTCTGTTTTGGATACAAATACCAATGAATTGACTGGCGGACTCATACTTAGAGCATCAGTTAATTTCACCGCTGACGACAGAAATGATAACGATATTATGGAAAAGCAAGTGCCCATAGCGGTTTACAAAGATATCTTTGATGGAGAAGCATCTGGTACTTCACTTACCTTTAGGCCAGCTCGCTATCCTGTAGGTGGCGGTGATGCTAATGATTTTGGTTCTTGGTATGAGGATAATACAGATGCAACTGCCGGTAGTTCCCATTGGAGAATGTCTCTGCCTGGTGGCAATACCTATCCATCCAGTGCTTTTGATAGATTGGTTCATTCATATAAAAATCCAGATAATAATTGTAATGGTGACCAATTAGACTCAGGTCTAACAAATATTGAGCAGGCTTGGGTTTGCCGTAAGATTTTCCAATCACAAAATTACATTTCCAGCCAAATACATCTTCAAGCATGGGGTACAATGGGCGCAGGAGATGCTGCCTACCTAGAGTTCTGGAATAACAATGGGAACTTTTCCGACCCGTTACAATCAGTACATTGGGATGTTGCAGAGATAAACCCTAGCCCAGTTCCTGGTCAATGGAAGAATATATCCTGGGACCCTCAAGGTGTATGGTCTCAAAATCCATCTTTAGCAAATCCAGATTTGTTCTTAGGCGGCAATTCATGGACCTTCGGTTTAGTATTCAGGTCAGACAGTTCTGGAGCAACTCAAGGTATGCATTTTGACGATTTTGTTCAGTTCGGTGTCTCTAAGGTAGATGGTTTTACTCTTACTGCTAACTGTGATAATCCAGTTGGCGGGTTTGAAACCGTACCAAATGATTTGGTTTCATGGAAGTGTTTAGTGACCAATAACGGCTATAAAAATGTCCAATTTAGAGCCCAAACTAATGTTACTAATGCATCTTGGATGGACCCTTCGATACCACAACTTAGACTCGATACGACCAATCCGAATGACAACGATTTCAATGTGGTTATTCCACCAATAGGTCCTTTTGAAACTACCGAAGTTTGGGCAAATCTTTCCATACCAGTTGGGGCAGATGTCCAGATACAGGATTGGGAAATTTGGTTTACTGATGCTAGTTCAGCCAATACTGGCGAGAAAGCAAGAGTCTCTACAACCGTATCGATCAATTCTCAGTACAGTGTAAGGCTCAACTCCAACGCCAATCAAATCGCCTTGACTATGAACCCGGGAGAAACTGCAAATTTACCCTTCCAGATAACCAATACTGGTAATTTGGATTCAACATTCGAGTTACGTTCGACATTTGATGCTGAATTATGGAGTGGAACCATTCAAGATGATGTCGGGAATGCTATCACTTCTATATTCATGGAAAAGGGTACATCAGCTGATTTGTCACTATCAATTTCTGCAGAACAACAAGCAACTCCTGGGCAAATATCTGTCGAGATAAGAGCAACAAGGACTAGCGGTGATGTTGTTGGTGATACAGCCCTGAATCGACTGATTGATGTCCCAATATATCGGGATAGTAATCTAGAGGTTGATTATTCATCACCTTACTTTTCAACCGATGATGGTGGTCTACCGGTAGTTGTTGGTTATGCTGACGGGCAAGAAAAAATGCTACGTATGACGCTATTTAATAATGGTAATGATGAAGAATCATACAACATCACAGTGGCTAATAATTTCCCAATATACTACCGGCAAACAGGTGCAAGTGTAGATAATGTTGAATCTCCGTTACTAAACGAATGGGGTGGTACTTGGAGTTTCTTCTTGAATCTGCCAATGCCTCTTGGTCTGCCTGAGGGATTTTACGATGTTACTGTGACTGCTACTAACGTGAATGACCCTTCTCTATCCGTAAGTGAAGTGGTCTCGATAGAAGTCCAGAAAACTGCTAGCGTTCATGTTGAGACCGATATTTCTGACCAGTCTTACATCCCAGGCGATCTTGCTCAATCAATGACCTTTGAAGTTACCAATAACGGGAATATTCAAGATAGTTTTGAAATGAGTCTAAATCTTCCTCAGGGTATGAATGCACAATTCACCAACCTTGTAGATGGCTCAAAGACCGTGCCAATCAACAGTGGTGCAAGTTACAATGTAACAGTCGAATTTTCATTTGTCGAAGGAACTAGTGGTAATTTGCAGATGGTAATTATTGCGAAGAGTATGTTTGATGAGACCGTAATTGCTACAGGGGGTTCAACCTACTCTGTTGGAAGTACCAATAATTTGTTGAAAATATTACCATCTCAGTTGGTAATTATCGATAACTTTGAAGATGAAGTAACCTTAGAAGTTACTGTTAGAAACCAATTCACTACACCTCAATCAGTCTCCATGGACATCAGCCCTGGAAACTCCAGTAGTTGGTTCCAGTCCAGAATTGACAGCAATGATCGATCTTTCGTTTTGGGGATTGGAGACGATTCACTAAGAGTTATCACAATAACTTTCCAAGTGACAGAATCAACTTTGATGACACTAGATGAACCAACATTTGATTCCGAGATAACTTTGTGGGCCCGTTCTGACTCAGAGGCAGAAGCCACTCAATCACAAATCCAAGTTCAACTGCGTAAAATAATCGTTGAAACAAAGGATGACCAAAGTTCATCATTTGATTTTGCTGGTGCTGCAATGTGGTTTGGTTTTGTTGTAGTCATGGTAGCAGGTATTGTAATTACCATTAGAATTCTAAAGAATGGTGAGGAAGAAGATGATGAATATGCTAATTGGGGGCAAGAAGGCTATCAAGATAGTATTACTGCGACCTATCAGTCAGTAATTTCTGCCCCAACAGTTCCATCAGGACCTCCTGCAACAGTTCCATCCACTATGCCTCCACAATCAGCCCCTACTGCGACAGTACCATCATCGATGCCACCACAATCTGCTCCTTCTGCACAGGCGGCTCCACCTACACTCTCGCAACCGTCAAGTCCTCCTCTGCCCGCCACAGGTTTGCCAGCTGGTTGGTCAATGGATCAATGGAACGCTTATGGCGCTCAGTGGCTTGAACAAAACGAGAAACAATAAAAAAAAATGCGAAACTTTTGAATCGTAGGGTTCAAGACTTGAGCGTCCTCGCAGACAATGAGGCGAAAACATGTACGGTAACGGACAAGCACCCATATTCATTTTGAAAGATGGCACTCAGAGAACTAGAGGAAGAACAGCTCAATCAAACAATATAGCGGCTGCTAAAGCGGTAGCAGATGCAGTTAGGTCTACTTTGGGCCCCAAAGGAATGGACAAGATGTTGGTTGATTCAATGGGAGACGTAGTCATTACTAATGACGGCGCAACCATCCTCAAAGAAATGGATATTGAACATCCTGCAGCAAAAATGATTATTGAAGTTGCCAAAACTCAAGAACAACATTGCTTTGATGGAACAACCACTGCTGTTGTTTTATCTGGTGAGTTGCTGAAAAGAAGTGAAGACTTAATCGAGCAGAATGTACATCCTACCGTAATATGTGAAGGATTTAGGTTGGCAGCAGAAAAAGCGGTTGATTTACTATCAAGTCACGGAATTGAAACAAAAAACGATGATTCAGTACTCATGGAAGTTGCTAAGACCGCACTAACTGGAAAGTCAGCAGGTGCGGTAAAATCATTTATGGCCGATATTTGTGTTAGGTCAGTAAACGCAGTTGGAATTATTGATGGGGAGCAAAGAATTGTTGACTTATCGGATATTAAGGTCGAAAAGCGACAAGGCGGTTCAATCAAAGATTCAACCCTTATTGATGGAATAATCTTAGACAAGGAAAGAGTTCATGCGGGCATGCCACGGTCCATTACTGGGGCAAAAATTGCGCTGGTTAATTCGGCAATCGAAGTAAAGAAAACCGAAGTTGATGCTAAAATCCAAATTACCGATCCTAATCAACTATCTAAATTCCTTGAAGAAGAAGAAAATTACATCAGAAGCCTAGTTGAAAAAATTAAGAATTCTGGGGCAAATGTGCTAATTTGTCAGAAAGGAATTGATGAACTTGCTCAACATTACATGGCTAAATCAGGTGTCTTTGCAATACGTAGAGCAAAGAAATCTGATATGGAAGCATTATCAAAGGCTACAAGCGGTAAAATTGTTACTAATTTAGATGATTTGACTCCAGAGGATTTAGGTAACGCAGAACGCGTTGAGGAAAAGAAAATAGGAGAGTCAGAGATGACTTTTATCACCGGGTGTCCTGAAGCAAAATCAGTTTCTGTATTGCTTAGAGGTGGTACAGAACACGTAGTTGATGAGATAAGAAGAGCATTTGATGATGCAGTTGGCGTAGTTTCAGTTGCTTGGGAAGATGGCGCAGTTCTCACTGGAGGCGGTAGTGTTCTTGCGGCTCTTTCACGAGATCTCAGGACGTTTGCAGAAACAGTCGGGGGAAGAGAACAGATGGCTATCGAAGCTTTTGCCTCAGCACTTGAAATTGTCCCAAGAACCTTAGCGGAAAATGCAGGACTAGACCCTGTTACTACACTGATAGAACTTCGAAAGGCTCACGCTGACGGGCAATCTCATGCAGGGATTAACGTCTATGAAGGTGGAGTAGTCGATATGAGAAAGGCCAATGTTATCGAACCACTTCGTGTGGTCGAACAAGCTATTCAATCTGCTACAGAAACAGCAGTTATGATTTTGCGAATCGACGATGTCATTTCATCCAAGGGAGTTTCCATGGGTAACGAAATGGGTGACATGGGCGACTTCCAGATGTAATCTGGCCAATAAATTACCTCCCACAAGAAATCAACTCTCCGTAGGAGAGCAAGCAACCTTCAAAGACTACGGCGGATAGGAATCAACAACACGGGTGTACACGTATGACAGTTGTCGCGAAAGTTTGGATTGAAGAGGATTGTATTACCTGTGACGCATGTCAAGATATTGCTCCGGAAGTCTTCGAGGTAACTGATGAAACCTCGATGATTCTTGCTGCCGTAAGAACTGACGGAACACTCGATAGAAATACCGGTAAAGCCCCACTTGTTGGAGACATTGGAGCGGAGTACGGTGAATTAATCTTAGAAGCATCTGATGCATGCCCTGTCGAAATCATCAAGTTTGAGCTAGTTACTGATGGTGCAGAGGTTGTCGAAGTGGAAGCCCCTACTCAAGTAGCAGTTGAGGCAGCTGCACCTGCTGTAGCAGCAGTTGCAATTGCCGGTGCAGCAAGCGCTGAACTAATGTCCGTTATGGAAGGTGATAGGTCTTTAGCAATTTTATTTGGTTCACAAACTGGAAATGCTGCAGGTCTGGCAGAAAAGACGGCAAAAATGGCTGCTGATTATGGCTTGATTCCTACGGTTTA
>CAXGZX010000096.1:0-5685 GCA_964014545.1 uncultured Candidatus Poseidoniales archaeon
GTCTTAGGGTGCCATCAGAGTCTGGACCTTGTTCATCAATGGATTGAGTAGGCAATCCTAGCCACCTTGGTTGACCGTTTTCAATCACGTTAAACTTGAGAGTGCCGTATGGCATGTTGTTACTTGAGTAACTACCGCCATCATCGACAGTTACTAGAATACTCTTTTGACCCAGAGGGCAGCCCTGAACATCATTGAAAGCGAAATCAACAGTTATCGTTGATGATAGTGGATTCCAAGAAACAAAGTAAGGGCTATCTGAGCTGATATCTAAGTCAGAGAGCGGTGTTTCTGGGTCACTTATGTGATTGGTCATATCAACGTCAGTAGATACATCACAGGTAACTGTAGGAATCGGTTCTGCGACTATTTGTGGTATCCCGTTGGCAAGACTAAAGGCATCTGGAGTTACTCGCCACTGACTTTCTTGACCTCTGCTGTCAATTGTTTTTGATCTTAAATCATAATCACCAGCTGGCATAGTAAGAGTTGGAGTCATTGTGTACTCACGTCCTTCGTTAGATGTTCCTTCATTGACGATTCTTTCGCCACCTGAATCAATACTACCATCCCAAAGGTTTTGACCTGCTGGAGATACTTCCAATTCGAAATTCATTGATTGAATGGTATCGACATAATCGTCTGCAGTTCCCTTTGCGATAACAGTGAAGATCGAACCTCTTTCAATGACATTTTCACCACTCACTGTTGCTTGTTTAGCAGTAGGAGGGCGGTCATGGTTGAGTTCTTCGACTAGTATATTGTTATTTGAAGAACGGTCTCCTATCAATCCGGTTAGTCTCGCACCAAATCCAGTTTTCCATGCATTACTTGGCATATTTGCCGTATCGATATTCGCGGTGTGAGTCATTGTTCCTAGAATTGCCAAATTGGTCAATGACTTAGTGGACACTACAACAGGGCTGTTGCCATCCATGTAAATAATTTCGAGATTACCACCATCTGTATAATCTAATCCGCCAATATTCTTGGCAGTTGCGCTAATGGTTAATTGATCTCCGACCATATAACCACTTGAAGATGCTGGATTTACTACATTGACATCAGTGACTGCAATTTCTAGCTTAGGTCCCATTTCCGAATCGGCTGCTGAGAGTACATTGCGATTAGCAGTATGGCTTCCATCAAGCAGTGCTGCTACTGTTAGGAAGTTATCAGTGGCAGATTGTCCCGCACCATCGCCTCTAACAGTTGAAATTGGCTTGGACCAAGATTTGCTTACAGGAGTCCCGGAGGTAAGCGTGACAGATTCAAAGCCAGTGCCTGCGGAGTTCAACAACCAATCCTGCCATACATGGTGAGGATTAGGGTTAGGGCTTCCGCTGTATGCTTCTGGAGATGTCTTTTCAGTTACTGCTGCGTAGATGTATACGGTTTTAGAACCTGAACCGGTGTACATTGCAGTAATTTCAATATCCATATTATTGCCGTTAGGTGATTGAGAAACTGTCAAGGAATAGTCATTTGCATTGAACATGTTACCACCGGACTGATATGCACCGGTTACATCTCTACTGTTTGTATGATATGTTGAGTCGGAGGTTGGTGCGTCACCGTATACAACAGTCGGATAGGCTGAAGCACTAAGATGGGCTCTTCTGTTGATTGGTGCATCGGCACCCCATCCTGTGGTGGGAGACTCCCAGAAGGAAACGTAGGTGAAGTCTTCGGATTGGCTGCCACCTCCACCATTAGTCCCGTAGACAGAATGAAGGTTAGCGGACATGGAGTGGCATGGTCCACACCAGTGGGCCCCAACATATTCTGCAAAAACAGGGTGACCAGGTGACTGAGCTTCACTAACAACTGGTTCGCTCTCTAGAGATGATGGCGCAGTACTGCTTTTTTCTACAACGACTGAGAGCGCGATACTTCCAAGAAACAGCGCGACAATAAAAATCGAAATTGACCTAGCATAAAACTTCATATTACTCACTAGTTCAACTCAGTATAAGAAACCCTCTATTTTTAGTGCAATTTCCCACACTTGGCATCGGTTTAGTAGCAATTAAATGAGAATGTTACTCAGCAGTAATTGTGAGCACTGAAAAATGGTTGGCTTTGGAAGAAGAAGGTGGCAAGGTATTCTTGGTTCAAATAGTGGAAGAAACTATCAAAATAAAAGGCCTTGGTGTATTCAATCCCGCAGAATTGTTGGTAGAAAAGCAAGTCGGAGAGACTGTCGTAATTGGCCAAAAAATCCTGACCGTTTTAACCCCCAGACTACCCGAATTATATCGTGGAATGAAACGAAGAGCCCAAACGATTAGCGCTAAAGACGCAGGGATTTTTATCACCAAATTGGGTATTGGGGCTGGTGATGTGATACTTGAAGCCGGACTTGGTAGTGGCGGTTTATCGCTCCACTTAGCTAGAGTTCTTGGCAATTCAGGCACGCTGATTACCGTTGAAGCACGAGATGAACATGCAGAAGTTGGCTTGGAAAACCTAAATCGGGCAAAACACTGTTTAGAAGAATTCCCGATTCACCACCACATTTCAGGAGATATTGTCGATATCACTGAACAAGTTTCACAGATTTCTCAAGGAGTAGATGGGATTATCCTTGATTTACCAAATCATGACTTAGCCATTAATGCTGTAGTTGATTTACTAAATCCCGGCGGAAGAATTGCTTGCTATTGTCCTGTTACCAGTCAAGTTGAACGTGCTTGGCAGACTTGTGAAGATAACGGTCTAGTTGTTGAATGGGCAGGAGAGTTGATGGAACGGAAATGGGGCAGGGCATCAAAGGGCGGCATTAGACCGGTAAACGGTCCTTTTGGACACACAGCATTCTTACTGATAGCCCACAAACGGTGATTAGAATTTTTGATTTTCTACCACTCTAATCTTCTTGTCACATTGGGGACAAGTGAACTTAAACGGCGGCTCACTGCCTCTGGGAACTCCTAATTTTGCCGCACAAAACGGACAGGTGACTTTGTTATCTGGAGTCATTCGACACTCGTTGGAGTTTAACTGACGAGCTTCTACTTCCTTGTCTTTGGTTTTCTTATTTGGTTTACTAGATTCTTCAGAATCATCCAGAGATGAGTCTTCGACAGTAGCATTGATCGCACCTGCCTTGCGTCGCTTTCTTAGGGTGTTCATCAGAAGTAACAACAGGAGAGAAAAGATCCATCCACCGGCCATAATAGAAATGGTCTGCTCTTCGTCAAATTCAACACCAAATGGCAATTCTATGCCATTAGGAGGCAACTCTGGACCCTCTACCATCACTGGTAAATCGGTAGATTCCTCAGTGTAAGTGACTCCAGCAATCAACAGACTGGCTGAAACTCTCAAATTTGCAGATTCTGATTCTGAGATTCGAGAATTAATCAACAACTCAAATACAGTAGTTTGACCATTTGCCAGTGAAAATTCATTAGAAACCGTATCGGAGTTCATCGGCCGAATCGTGATGTCAAATAGTGATTCATCTGAGCCAAGAATGAATAGACTTCCAGATAACGGCGCATTTGCTAAATTTCTCACCGTAACAGTGGTGGAAGACCCGCCAGAGGACGCCATAGAGAGCATACTCTCGCCGAAACTAATTTCGATAATTCCATCACCGCCCCAGTTTGGTTCTACAGTGAATATCTCAACCTGTTCCAGAACATAGTTACTGCGTGCATTACTAGTGACTCTAAAATTAAACGAAGACAAACCGGCTGTTGCTGTTTCATCTATTAGACAACTCCATTCAAATGCCTGGGATGATGAACCCGCAGGGAGTGTGAAAATTTCTGACAAGCCACAATCTTGTCCGATGGTAGTCAGCAAAAATTGATCTTCCCCTGTTCCAGTATTAGTTACGACTACATCACCACTGATGCTTTGGCCTGGTAAGGCACTATTATCGTCGGCGAGAATCGTCAGTTGAGCACTTGCTTGTATTGGAATTATTTTGAAACTTATCGCTGAAGAAATTGTATCATCGTTGGAAGAGGTAACAACAATGTCAACATCACACCCACTAGCTGGAGCCCCTGCCAATCGTTCTCTTATTTGGATAGTAACTGCTTGAGTAGAAGATGAATCAAGATTGATTGAGGAAGTAGACAATGTGGTATCAAACCATGTAGAAGCATTATTCGAGTCATCAAAGCCTAAACTGACAAAGAAGGTATCTGCGGCGGAACCAAGGTTAGTCACTTCAAAGGTATACGTGACCTCAGAAATAGGTCCAGCAGCAATATTGTTGCTGATTGAATTAACTGTTAATCCAACACTCTGAGCAACCTGTAATTCTAAAGTCAAAGATTTGATTATTTGGTCTGCAGAATAAGTAATGTTGATTGGATAAGAGCCTGATTGAGCAGTTGAAGTCATACTAACTGTCATGGTGATAACTTCAGTATTACCAGCATCCAAATCAACTTCAATTGCTGAGAACGTCACTTCTGCACCTGTTGGCAACCCTGAGACAGATGCAGTTAGATTAAGGTCCATTGTACCACTATTGGACAATTCAAGATCCACATCTACTGAGGAACCTGGTTTGGTAGTGATTCTTCCGTCTAGAGGCCCACTTACAGCAAGACCTGGAACGGTTTGTATGTCAAACACAACCGTCTCATAAGTGGTGATATTCTGGTATGTTACACTAAAATCTTGGCTAACTAAGCCGGTATACCCTTGCCCAATATCTGTAGACAAGTTCCAAAGTCCAACTTGGCCAGATTGGACATTAATATTGGTGGAAGATAGTAGATTGGTTGTCAAAGGAGATTGTGACGTAAAGTCTAACAGAAATTCTACCGTTTCGCTACCGTTATTGTACAAGCGTAGTTGATATGATTCCGCAGTTTGAGGCGTTAATGAAATGGCTTGAGAATAAGTATTCCCCAACTCAAAGGCGATTAATTCATCAACATTTATGGTGAATTCGAACGGTTGTGCATCATAAGCATAATCACCGTGCAAACCTTCACCACGAAGCAACAGTTCACAATCATGAGACTTATCGGCACTTGAATCGACCTCAATCATAAAACCAATGTCGGTCACATCGCCTGGCATGAATGATGTTGAGGATGCATCGATTAGATTCACAGTGCAAGGACCTGATAGCGAAGTTAAGTTCCAGTTAACATCTAATTCAGCATTACCAGTGTTAGTCACTTGGAGAGAAGTTGTAACCGATTGCCCGGGAATAAAGTCACTATCTTGGTCTAGGAAAGAGAAACTTAAATTGTTTTCCGGTAAGACTTCAACCACGAAGGTATAGCTGTTTGAATTATTGCCGTTAGTTGATGCCGAAAACAAGTTGAATCCATAATAACCTGGCTGAGCGTTACTTGGAACAGAAACTTGCAAGGTTGTTTGTACATCGCTGTAGGCAGGAACATTACTCATCTGTGAGTCGTCAAACACCAAGTTCCATCCCGGTGGTACAACTCTATTTTGGCTCATAGAAGTAGTTTGAGAACCATTTTCCCAAGGATAGTCGATGTTAGTGGTTTGGTTGAACACTGTGTCATCTGCTGCTTGCTGTAGTTCTAATTTGATATTAGCAGCAATAGCGATTGAATCATTCACCTCGATTGCTGGCTCACCAGTAATTGTCGCATACAATACACAAGCCGCAAGATAAGAACCCGTTAGCGAGGGATGGCTGCCATCTGAAGTATAAAGATCATAGAAGGTATTGCC
>CAXGZX010000097.1:0-5648 GCA_964014545.1 uncultured Candidatus Poseidoniales archaeon
AAATATGACATAGGAATGTATAGTGATAAAGAATTGAACTATGATAGTAAAAATCTGAGCAATACGGGAGAGTTATTGAGTCACTTCTTTGAGACAATGGCTAAAGATTGGCCATGGAATAATGGAGTAATATCGGTTGGTTCTGGTAAAATATTAACCAGAAAAGAAAAGAATTGGGTTGCTATTAAGCCTTACATCAGTGACGCCATTCAAGACTCTGAAATTAAACGTCTCGGTAAATTCTCACTACCGGTTGAAGATCCTTTTGACAATAAACATGACTTGGGGCGAGTACTAGATGTGGAAGGAGTTTTTGAGATTAGAGATGAAGTCTTAAGGGCTTATCAATTGATTTCAGAAAGCGCTAATTGGGATATTATCTCGGAAATAAAATACCCTGAAATAACTCCAAATGAGCCACAACTAGACTTATTTGAGGATTTAAGAAACCAAGGCGATGACAAAACTAAGCGTGATTTGGAGTCACTGTATGCACAATTAAAAGAGATCGAAAAGAGTGTTTCGGTTAGGGAAAGTGAACGCAATGAAGCAATTAAAATGTCCAAGGCATTACGAAGAAATTCTGAATTGGCCAAAGAACAGAGAGGTCTATCTTCAGAACTAAGGCCAAGACGCTCTAAAATAGATGAATTACAAAGTAAACGCGATTCCTCAAATAATCACTACATACCAGTACATTTCATTGAAGAAGAAATTTCTAGAGTTTATTCAATGTTAACAACAGAATCGTTAAATCGAGTTGAGATGAACCTAGAAAAAGAAAAGCAAATGTTTTCTTGGTTCTTTGAATTACAAAGCATGTATGAACATTCCAAACTAACCAGAAAATACCATCGTGAATTCTTAAAATTACTAGAACAACAACAACAATCAATTGAACATATCAAAGACATACGACAAGAAATGATTGACATTCAGTCATTTGGAAAGTTCACTGATTTTGATGATTTGGCTATGAAACTACTCAAGGAATTAAATCCTCTAAAAAGAGAACGCAGAAATCTACGAAGAGAAATTGGTCGTCTAGAAGCTTGGTTAAGAAAACAAACTCATTTTAACAATAATAAGAACTCTAGAAATAAAGGAAAAAGAAGAAAATTTGTTAATAATCGTAAAGTTAATGATGTCAAAAGTAAAGTTGTTTCAGGAGATTCTTTTTCTTTACAAGACCTCGAAGTATTACTGAAGAACGGTGGACTAAGTTCGGTAAATCAGCCAAAAGGTAAATCCGGTAAAAGTAAAAGGAAGCCAAAAAAGAATAATCATTCAGTTACGCCTCAAAGAGGTAAAAGAGGTAAATCTTCTAAAAATCAATAACAATGGGAGAAATTCTAGTGAGTCAGTTTTCATGGATACTTGGCCCAAAACCCGAGGATATGCCTGAAACTTGGAAACTAAGAATCAGTCAACTGTTCAAACAAGAAACTGGTGAATCATACACAGATTCAACATTTAATATGCTCAAAATTCCACAATGGGAGGGTAATCGTCTATTAATTGATCATCAAAAATACCCAAGCCCAGATTCTCTAATAGGGGTCCTATGGGCAAAACAAATATTGCAAGACAGAGTTAGAATTGTGGCCTTAGTGATTGATAACCAGCATCAAGGCGAAGGACTTGGGTCAAGGGTAATAGAAGATTTATTTTCAATATCAAGAGCAATAGAGAGAAATACAATTCAATTAGAAGTCAGAGTATCAAATATACGAGCTCAGAGATTTTACCAACGTTTTGGTCTAAACATCCATCAAACGATTGCTAATTACTACTCAGACGAAGATGGATATGTCATGATGGGGACAGTATAGAATTATACACCTAACCATTATGTCAATTCATGGAAGAGTTTGTGGTGTCTGACTTATGCGAATCAAAAGACATCCAAAGCGTCGCTCTGCTTGACGGGGATGGTTTTGTTAAAGCCATAAAACCAAATCAAGAAAAAAATAATCATCTTATGTCGCAACTAGGTAACAGCCTAAACAATTCTAATGAATTTGAGTCAACTACTTTGATTACCGATAAACACATTATTCTAGTTCAGAGATTGGAAAAAAATTACACCCTCATCGCATTTTGTTTAGCAAAGTGTAATCTTGGTGGAATTAGACATCAAATATCTGTCGCCACTGGCAGACTGAATGCCTACCTCAAGACAAGTTCTTCATGAGTTGATTAGTTCTGCCCTATTAACAAAATATCAACCATTAAATGGGGGATGTCAGTCCCAATGGAGTGTAAGGTGGCAATCTTACACATCAAGGTGAGTTTAGTAATGGCAGAAATCAATCAAATTCTCGAAGAAAAAAAGAATATGGTGAATGAAAAAGCAACAACATTTCGTGAAACACGAGATGAGTGGAATAAGAAGTCAAAAACTCATTCCACCGCCAGAAATGAATTAAATGCTGAAGTCAAAGAGTTGATTGTTCAAGTTCGCGAGCAAAGAGATATTAGAGAACAAATGAACGAACTAGTTCGGGAAAAGAAGCAAATTCGACAAGACGCAAATGTCAAGGTGAAAGAAATTAAGACCAAACTCGATGCGTCTAGAGGTGGTGCTCCTGAACAAGATAATCAAAGAGGAAGAAGAGGCCAAAGACCGGTCACACCACACACATTAAAGCGGGAACTTCAGAGACTTGAAAGAGAGTTTGAACAAGGCCGACACACTGGTAAGAATGAAACCAAGGTCATGAAAAGAATGAAAGAAATTAGTTCCTTACTCAAAAAGATGAATTCTGTCGACGATAAAAATGACGACATGAAATCACTGCGAGATGACTTAAGAGCTGCATTAGCAGAGCAAGAGGAAGCTCATGAAGAAGTTCAAAATGCAGCAAATGCAGCACAAGAAGCACACGAATTAATGCTACAATGGAACAAGGAAGTTGACAAGCAAAGAGAGAAGGCTGAATCATGCCACAGAGAGTTACGTAAGTCTAAGAAAGAAGCGGACAAAGCTCACCATTTGTACATTGTATCGCTTCGTTGTTTACATTCAGCCCAAGACATGTTATCTGCAATATCTGGAACTGGCAAAGGAAATAGCAAGTCTGGAGCAAGAGTTGAGGTCCAAGATTTGATGAGTAAACTTATGTCTGGAGATACATTATCTACTGAAGAACTTATGCAATTACAGAAATTTGACTGATGTCAAACATCAAATACCGTCTGTAATGAAGTTAGCGTGAGGCATGACTATGATAAATCGAGATGAAGTTGCTCAAATTGTTGACAACTATGACCGACTTAAACTACGGATTGGGATGACTGCATCACATTCTGCTCTAGATATCTGTGATGGAGCTATTGAAGAAGGGTTTCCAACTGTGGCCTATTGTAAAGAAGGACGTCACAAAACATATGCTAATTATTTCAAAACTCACCGAACTAATTCTGGTAGAGTTGTAAGAGGAATGGTTGACAAGAGCATCATAATGTCTTCATTTAATGATGTAATGAATGCTGATATGCAAACTGAAATGCGCAAGAGAAATGTCGTGTATATTCCAAACCGTTCATTTACCTCATATTCGACAATTGATGATGTTGAGAATAATTTCAAAGTACCATTATTTGGTTCGAGAAATATGTTAAGGATGGAAGAGAGAACCGAAGATCAAGACTATTACTGGATTTTAGAAAAGGCTGGCCTACCATTCCCTGAGGCGATAAGTAATCCAGAGGATATTGACTGTCTTGTTATTGTGAAATTACACCATGCGCAAAAAATACTTGAAAGAGGTTTCTTTACTTGCGCTTCATTTGCCGAATATACTGAAAAATCTCAGGCTCTTCTCAAGGAAGGAATTATCGATCAGGCCTCACTTGATGGTGCTAGAATTGAAAGATATGTTATTGGTCCAGTGTTTAACCTGAACTTTTTTTACAGCCCTTTAGCAGAAGAGGGAGAGAAATTAGAGTTACTAGGTGTTGACTGGCGATTCGAATCATCACTTGATGGCCATGTTCGACTTCCAGCCCCGCAACAAATGACAATGCCAATACATCAACAAATTCCTGAAATGACAGTTGTAGGGCATAATACTGCAACAATTCGGGAATCATTATTGGAAAAGGCATTTGAACTTGGCGAGAAGTTTGTCAAAGCTAGTAAAGAGCACTATGATCCTGGAATCATAGGTCCTTTTTGTCTCCAAACATGTATCGATAAGGACATGAATTACTACATTTATGATGTTGCCCCAAGATTAGGCGGTGGAACTAATGTTCACGTCAACGTTGGCCATCCATATGGTAATGCAACATGGCGAAAGCCAATGTCGAGTGGCAGAAGAATCGCCATGGAATTACGTATGGCGGCAGAGCAAGATAGGCTTCTTGAAGTATTGACTTGATTTTTGCAAATCAATATCTTGCTTCTAACAAATAACTTTCTTCACTATCCAATCAACCTTGGAAATTTGGGAAATATTGCTGAGTGTATGCAACAGCATGTTCATGTGGATAACCTTGCGAAACTAGATTTTGATAATAGTCTCTTGCTGGGTCTGATTGACTGTTTGGTTGCTGATATTGTTGATTAACATTAGATGCTGGTTGATGGTTTACTGCAGGAATTATCTTTTGATGTGTGCCTTGATGTATTTGTTGGTTATGATATCCCATTTGGTTTGGCATCATAGTTTCCTCGCCTTTCCTGCCCCGCAAGAATAGTAATGATCCTAAAATCACCAATATTAGAACACCACCGCCGGCAATTGCAACGGTTCCAAATGATGAACTATCGCTGCTTGGAGGAAGACCCCATCTAGTTGGGTCGTCTGGATATCCATCTGCTCCATCTGAGTAACTCCACTGGTTGTCCTTATTGGAATAACCATCCCCATCGCTATCATAGCAACCATTGCGATCATTGGTTGAATTACCAATCACACTCGGACAAGCATCCGCACCTGAAGTTAGATCCCACTCACTTGTTGGGTCAGAAAAGCCATCTGAGTCAAAATCTGAGCACCCAATTCGATCCACTGAAGAGTCACCGGCAACTTCTACACAATCGTCTGACAAGGGGTAACCTGGATTATCCCCATATCCATCACCATCAATATCTGACCATTGTGTTGCATCTTGCGCAAAAACATCTCCACCACTATATTTTGTCCAAAATTCATCTGTATCCGAGTACCCATCACTATCGCTGTCAATACAACCCTTGCGGTCTACAGTAGAATCACCAGCGATATCTTTACAATAATCTCCGTTAAAACCATCTAAGTTATCACCAAATCCATCACCATCAGAATCCGCCCATTGGCTAGGTTCGTTGATGAAACTGTCAATTGCATCATACCAACCATCACCATCTAGGTCTGGACATCCATATGCTCCATTTTGGTTTGAATTGCCAAACTGTAAGGGACAGGTGTCTTGTTCGTTTTCGGCAATTGATTCTACATACTGACCAGGCCACCCTTCAGGACGTTCTGTCCATGAAAGGTTACCCCAATTATCACCTAATCCGTCACCATCAAAATCAGACCACTGTAGGGGGTTTTGCGGGAAGGCGTCAGCCCCATTATCAGAATCCCAATTCCCTTCAGGGTTAGAGTAGCCATCACCATCAAAGTCGTAACAACCTAGACGGTCGTAAAGAGAAT
>CAXGZX010000098.1:0-5582 GCA_964014545.1 uncultured Candidatus Poseidoniales archaeon
ATCGTTTAGATAAGTTTGCTCACGTAACAGTTAGACTTTCTTTGGAAAGACTAGCACGACAAGCAAGAGAGAAGGGGCGTTCTTGGCAAATGGGCGCTGAGTGGGTCGAGGATTTAGTCGATGGTCTGGTCAGGACCTTACTGAGAATGGGGTTGATCAACTTAGATTTGATGGATTTAAGGGCCATAGTAGAACAAGAGGGTAATGCCACCCTATTGGTCGGCATGGGGGAGCCAGAAGAGCCTGAAAAAATACTTCATTCAGCGATGATGGCGCCTCTAGCCGCTTTGGATGTAAGTGGTGCCACTGGATGTTTAATTCAAATCGAAGGAGGATTGGGAATGACGCTAAGTCAGGTAGATTCAGTTGCACGTTTATTCACTGAAGCACTTGATTCAGACGCACAAGTAATACTAGGGGCTAGGGTAAGCGAAGACTTAGTCAATACAATCAGGGTAGTTACCTTACTTGCAGGGATAAAGGACTCTAATCAACCTCAATAATCGTATCCCACTCAACATCTTCGATAACTGGAATTGGTTCAGTATTTTCCCAATCTACGTCATCGTCTTCTTGCCATGACTCCTCATTTGATTCAGTTTCTATTGGCGTGTCATCGGTATCTTCCATTTGCTCATCTTCAGATGGCTCTGCATTGCTATCGCTGTTATGATCAACAATACGGCTGACTTCGACTGCCAAGTTATCTTGTCCAATTATATCATTTAGCACCTTTCGATGAATAAATAATACGGCAATTATTACCACTGCGTGACCAATTTGCATCACAGTTGTTATGTCATCAAATACGGTAGTCAGCATAGCAACGCTGCCAGCATAAGCATAGCCAAATGCTAAACCCCAAGACAACGCATTTTCTTCGTGGATTGGCCTAAAACTACTTTTGTAACCTTTGGCCGTCATCGACCATATGGCAATGAATACGGTAAAAATCATCAAAATTAATTCTTCGAACAGAACTTGAATGTTAGTCGGGTCTAGGAAAATTTGTCGCCAAAGAGTTAGCAGGTGCCAGGAGATAAAGACATGACAAATAATAGTCCATCGATTACTGAAATTGTGCAAGCGGTATTTCATCGAAGCTAATTTTTTCTGTTGCCAATTATATCCAACATTGGCAATCAACACTAATACCGTGAGGCTGGTAAATGGCAGACTGGCGAAGAGAGCCCCAGTGATGGACAGATCTAAATCATGAATTTTGTAAAAGATTGCCGCCAGAAAACTAGATGTCAATGCTATTACTCCAATCGAAAATACAACAGACATTGGCAGATAAGTTGGTTTTTCTTTGTCGGTTAATTTTGCACTTGCTGATGACGCCCATTTAGTGAAAGAAGTTCCTTGGACTATCGACCATACGACAAATAGGCTACCCATAATCAGCGGCAGAATCCCGTCTCCAATTGGCATAATTCCATTATCGCTAAACAATAGCAACATCGCGATAAATGACACAATCGCCATCCCTAATGGGAAAATACAGATCTTAAATTTAGCCATACTACGAATTATCAGCGGCCTTTCATCACTTATTTGATGGTCTAAAGTAATCCACTTTTTAACTGTGGAATTATTACTTGCCAAGGCACTAATACCATAACCGATTGATAAGCTGGTAAAGGCCATTGCGGAAAGGTTAGTTAGCGAATCAGCGCTGGAAGTGATGTATAGCACTATTGATAAAATTGTGATTAAAAATAAGTGCGGCATGGTGGACGTGGATACTAATGTCCTTGCAAGAGAAAATAATGAAACGTTAGTAGTTTCATATTCTGCCAGCAAATCCTGACTAGAATCTTCCAATTCTTCAGCGTCACTGTCCATGTGGCATCATTGGTAGGCTAATGCCACTTAGATTTCATCTTATCCAAAGAAATAAAGCCAGTTACGACTTGTTAGTGATATGGCCAAGCGACTTACTAAAGCACTACGCGGTAAGCGTCGTTGGTTTGGTATTCATGTCGATGGCCAATTTTCTACCCGTAATCAACTCACTAACCATTTGAATATGCTATCAAGTAAGTGGGAACTTACTAAACCGCTAAGGTTGATGGATTTTGATTTCTCAACAGAAGGTGGATTATCCCTTGCGATAATAGAGGTTAAGTTACAAGATAGTAAATTATTACGTGCTAATATTGGGGATGAAAAAGCGATTGATGTATTTGGGATTCAAAGTATTACTACCAGTGGCAAGATAAGATTAGTTAGAGACAGGCTTAATCTGCCAAAAAAGCAATGAAAGTTTCATTTGTATTAGGGGCTCACATCGTTTTATGGGCGCTGGTGGTTCCGCTGATGCGATGAAATTCAGCGACGTTCTGATTTTAGTCGGAGTTGGAGTATTATGCGCTGGTTTCATCATCCATGGCTGGGTCGAGACGACCTCTATTGGTTCAGATGAAGAAACCCCTATGTATGGTAAAGCACTAACTCTACTCAAAGGTGATGAAGTGCAATTTGATATTGAAGCAACCAGTGATTGTAGTGGTAGTGTTGTTATTTCCGATGATTCTGTTGAACTCGAAAACCAAACTTATCAGTTAATGGAAGGAGAAAAATTCTCACACACTTTCGATTCCAAAGATTCTGGATCTTATTCAGCAACGATCTACATAGACGGTGGTGAAGCTGAAGTAAATATTGATGTCAAACGGGTTTTTATGCTTGATTTCATCATTTATCCAATCGGAATTGCAATTTTACTATTTGGTCTGCAAAAAAGACGAGTTGAACAAGAATCAGCGCCAATTGATGCGGAAATTTGACATCAAAATTGCCATTCTAGTGCTTCGACTTCATCACAAATAATCTGCTGATTACTTTGATCGCAAACAATAACCGAGCCATCCATATTTACCGAGTGAAACGACACAACCTTATTTCTATAGAATAATTGGTTAGGCGCGGTAAAACCATCGGTTACTGATTTAGTAGCAAGTTTATGATAAGACGCTAAATTAGCCTTTGGAATGCTTGGGTGTTTTTCAAATAATCCCGCTAAACGACAATCGATTTCTGATTGTAAAGTCGTTCTGTTAATATCCTTATCCAATGATTTTGCGAAACCGGCTGGAATTTCGTAAACTGGCATGTTTTCTGACTTAGATAGGTTAATGCCGATACCAATCACAGTTTCGGTAACATCTCCCTTCGAAATTGATTCAATCAATACGCCACAAACTTTGCTGATCTTGCCATCTTGTTTCAGTAATATGTCATTAGGCCATTTTTGGATAACCTGTATGCTGTTGTCAGATTTGTTGTATTGCTTGAGGGATTGTTTGACAATAAATCCGCAGATTAGTTGTAACATATTGGGTGAGGTATCAAATGAATTTCCTATTTTCCAAGAACAAGCAAGCACTTCAGCGGCATTATCCCAACGTCTTCCTCTTCTACCGTGGCCATCAGTTTGATAATCGCTAGCCAGTGAACTACCAATGGGCCAGTTTGATGATAATAATTCAGTGCTCGTTGAAGTCACGGTTGGGTGGTGAATTTTCTTGGCTTTTACAAATGGTCGCCATACAGCAACAATCTTGATTTTTTCGCCATCTTCAAAGGATTTAGTGTCGACAATTCGGCAAGCAAAACCTGATTTAGCAGCGGTGTTTACTAAGTGTTCAGTTGATTTTGATTCTCCGACTAGAAATAATCCAAGGCCCTTGTCAGATAATAACTGATGTTGATGTATTTTTTTTACTATCAGTCGAAACAAATCTTTCCCTTCGGTTTCTATCAAGGCCGCATCTTCCATGGGGCCCAATAAGGAGGCATCTTTGGTAACATCTAGATAAGGTAGATTCCAGAAAATCAAATCATAGTTTTTTTGTTTAGCCCACTGGGTGATTGCCCCATCCTCTTGGGGTCCTGGTCCTCCTTCGAAAACTCGTATGTCTTCAGCGTGATTTTGTTGGAATAATTTTCGTGCTGAAGCGACTGCTATCGGATTTATGTCGCAAGCTTCAACCCGCCATCCTTGGCGTCGACACAATAGTGATAATATGCCACTACCAGTGCCGATTTCTAAGCAAATTCTGCCATTGCCAGAACCAAGTTTAACCAATCTATTAGCCAGCAAATTAGTATCTTCTCTAGGAGGGTAAACCGTGTGAGGTAATTCAAGTTGAAAAATTTCCCCGTTAGGTGCTTGCCAAGGTACAAATTGCTGCTTTTTGGTAATCAGCTCTAACTCGCGGGAAATCGAGTCATCGTCGAAACTCTTCCCGCTCATCAAAGAAAGGTTTTCCACTCGGCATTTATTCATTGCCTTATTTGGGCCATTTCCGCGGAAAACAGGTAGAAATTCAAAAATTATGGGATGTTTTCTACTTACTCATTATCGCTTAACTGGCCGCAAGTTATATGAACACTAGGCAAGTCGGCAGGAAAGCCCAAGTTGCTACGTTGGGCCTGTAGCTCAGTCAGGTAGAGCATCCGGCTTTTAACCGGACGGTCGCGGGTTCGAACCCCGTCAGGCCCGCCTGACTCGCTATCGGTCGAGCCTGTTGTGGGTATTTTGAGGGGTCTGGCATGGTAGTAAAAAGCGCAACAAAAAAGCGATTAATGGAACTTGGAGTATCTGAAGAATTCGCCCATAAATTGGCGACGGACAGAAACATGACAGACATCAAATCTCTATCACATGACGAGATTGCTTCAATTCTAGGAATCTCCAAAGATTCCGAATCTTTCACCAACGTTATGTCGGTTATTGCCGAACAAGGCTCGAGACGTCGTGCCCAGAAAAAGAGCAAGAAAATTACTATTCGTTCCAGAGCTATCGATGAATTTGATAGACCTGAGATCACCTTAAGATTCAACGCCCTAAACCACGAACTGGTGCCTCATCAAGAACTGGTTGGCGAGGCAAATATCACCGAAGAAGAGCAGTATGAAATCGAAAAGGCAGAACTAGACCCTTGGAAGATGGTGGAAACTGACGACGAAACCGGTGAAGACAGAATCGCAAAAGAATTACTCCCAAAAATCTTGATTACAGACCCTGTGGTTCAAGTATTGAAGGAGCAAGCAGAATCTATCGATAATGCAAAGTTGGCGGCAGACCCCGAACACAAGCCACTTGCAGCAGGATGGATTGCTGACAGAGTGGTGAAGGTTATTCGACGTTCACCTTCGGCGGGAAAGACGATGGCTTACAGGCTGATAGTAGAGGGTAACTGAGGGATAACAATGCAGGAAATAATTCAATCATTTTTCAAAGAAAGAAGCCTAGTAAATCATCAAATTGCATCATATGATGATTGTATTCCAGCCGGGGACAACATGATCTCCCGTATGGAGAAGATTATTCGCAACATCAGAGTCGGAATTGACGGAGAAGTTGATGATGACGATGGTGGTTTTATCAAACTCGACGTAGTTGACCAAGACATTGTAATTCGTATGAAGAACATTCAACTTGGAGAACCCACAATTAGAGAAGCTAACGGGTCAGAGCATCCATCTACTCCTATGGAGTGCAGACTTAGGAAATTAACCTACATGTCTCCTGTCACTATCGACTTCCAAATTGTGAGAAATGGCATTCCTTC